>WQVH01000015.1 GCA_009781695.1 Oscillospiraceae bacterium | reverse complement strand
TAATTTACAAGGTGCAATGCCCGACACTTTCACGCTCCACACTCACCACCAGGCAAGTCTGTTTTTGTTTTTGTGCGGACGTTTATATTAGCATGCTATTTTCGCCTTGTCAATAACTTTTTTTGTTTTTTTCAAAACTTTTTTCAAGTCAGTGTGACTTTTGTCTTGACCGTAAGAATTGCGCTCGATTAAACTAACATCTCATTCTTCCGTTGTCAACACCTTTTTTTCATTTTTTCGATATTTTTTTATTTTTGTTGACACGCCACCGAGTGTGTCTTTACAATAGGATAAGCCAGAAATTATTGTAATTGTGACTTCCGGAACATTTATCAACTTATGGCTACATAAGGAGGAGACTTGATATGCCTGTAAAAATACCTGATCAGCTACCATCGATACATGTCCTTGAAAACGAGAACATTTTCGTTATGACGAAATACAGGGCAATGCATCAGGATATACGTCCACTTCGCCTGCTTATACTAAATCTCATGCCCACAAAAATAGTCACTGAGACGCAGTTGCTGAGAAAACTTTCCAATTCTCCGCTTCAAGTTGAAATCGAATTTTTGCAAATGCTCAGCTATACATCTAAAAATGTTGACCCGGAACATTTGGAGTCTTTTTATACCACATTCGATGACATCCGCGAAAATCACTATGACGGGATGATCATCACAGGCGCACCGGTAGAAAACATGGAATTTGAAGATGTGGTCTACTGGAACGAACTGTGCGAAATTATGCAATGGACTTCCACTAATGTGCATTCCACATTGCATATATGTTGGGGTGCACAGGCGGGGCTGTACTATCACTATGGTATTGCTAAGCATCAGCTTGCATCAAAATGCTCCGGCCTGTTTAAGCATACAGTCTTAAAACCACGTTCACCTTTTTTCCGTGGCTTTGACGACGAATTTTATATGCCGCACTCGCGTTACACGGAAGTTTTGGAAAACGACATCCTCAAAGTGCCTGAATTGGAGCTTTTATCTGTCTCGAATGAGGCCGGTGTATTTGCCTTAAAGTCACAAGATAACCGCCGTATGTTCATTACCGGTCACCCTGAATATGACGGAGATACATTGGCGCTCGAATATTTTCGAGATTTAGAAAAGGGATTATCTGTCGATATCCCTAAAAACTATTTCCCCGAAGATGACCCTACCGCCACCCCTCTGGTATGCTGGCGTGCTCATGCGCAACTGATGTATTCAAATTGGCTCAACTATTATGTGTATCAATCAACACCGTATGATATAGAAAAGATAGGTTCTGAACAAATGGGAGGACAATAGTAATATGAATATTAAGTGTTTGGACGATTTAGTGACACGCGCAAAAAAGAGCGCAAAGAGACCTAATATTGCTGTAGTTGAGGCACATGATCTGCGCACACTTGAGGCCATCACTAAAGCGGCAAAAACAGGTATCATCACCCCTAAACTCATCGGAAACGAAGCGCAAATCATATCTCTGTTGGCAGAGCTCGGCGCAAGCGCTGCCGACTTTATGATCATACCGACAAGCAGCGTGGAAGAGTCCCTTGATGTTACTGTTAAAATGATCAGTTCCGGAGATGCAGATGTCCTGATGAAGGGCAAACTTGAATCTGCCAACTATTTGCGCGCTATTGTAAAAAAAGAAAATAAAATTCTGGATAAAGACAGCAAGCTTTCTGTCACCGGTCTATTCTCCTTACCCAACTATCATAAGCTTCTGGCGGTAAGCGATCCTGCCCTCAATACATGTCCCGATCTGGACAACAAAAAAGCCATTGTCAAAAATGCAGTAACTATGCTAAGAACACTGGGGTATAAAAAACCAAAGGTCGCCATTCTCACATCCATAGAGAAGTTAAATCCCAAAATGCCTGATACAATAGATGCCGATGCACTAATGCGCATGAATCAAAGCGGCGAGATAGCGGATTGCGTGATCGAGGGGCCTATATCACTCGACTTGGCGCTGAGCGTAGATGCCGCCGAAATCAAGGGGTATGAAAGCCCGGTCGCAGGCGATGCCGATTTGCTCATTGTTCCCGATATCACCTCAGGCAATCTGTTGGTCAAATGTATGACTTCATTGGCCAGAGCACAGACAGCCGGGTGCATCTTGGGGGCAAAAGTCCCTGCGATACTCGTCTCCCGCAGCGCCGAGGCTTCTGACCGATACTATTCTATTGCACTTGCGGCTTGTTTGGCCTCCGGGCAATTACACCCTTTCATTTAACGAAAAGCTGGCTTGCCGCACAACGCCATACATAGAAACAATGCGTCCGCCATAAGAAATATCTGCCCTATAATATGAAAGGCTGCCACTAAATTGATAATCTGCAAGTATTACATTATATCCAAAATATTCTGTCATCATCTCACTCAGCCTTGATGTCGCTGAAAAAAATAGCTCATCAGGGGATACCGCCGTTCTGCGCAATTCAATCGGCGAAAAACTTTCATCCACAGAGGTATCAGCCGCTAAGTTCAGCAGCATTCCATATCTATTATTCATCCTATAGATCAGCCTGACAATCATTTCTGTCTCTTCATCGATGACCACCGTCACTGAATTGCCCAATGAATCCACCACATCAAACTGCCATACGATCATATATCTGGCCGGTGTCAGTATATCTATAATCAGTGATGCCAAACCTTCACTTACCGTAAGCTCATCATACACAAATTCAAAGGCCCCTCCGCTGAAAAATCGTATCGCCTCTCTCATTGCCACTTGAGCTGCAGTCTCATTGTCCATTTCATTGCCTGTACTCAACGGCAGCGTTTCTGTATTGGAACTGCCTGCAAGCGCTATGCGCTCAAGCAGTGTCAAATCAGGCGGCATATCAAAACTTATCCGTTGCGAATCGGCAAGCATGAGATGGTCAAATTGCCTCGAATCCGAAATATTCGCAACAGCATTTGGCAGAAAAAAGCTACCGATAAGTATCAGCGCAGCAAGACCTAGTGATAGATAATGTCTTAGTTTCATGATAATGACCGTTCCCTATATATTATTTCCCATCAGCTACTTGGATGCTTTTTCGAGCTTTATGATCACCGTTGTACCCTTGCCCAACTCACTTTCAAAAGCAATCTCTCCACCGTGGAGATTGGCTATTTCATCACAGAGCCTAAGCCCCAATCCAACCCCGCCTTGTGATCTCGCTCTTGATTTATCTACTCTATAAAATGCATCTTTTATCTTATACAACTCATCTTCGGGAATGCCTTTACCATTGTCAGAGATTCTCAACTCACAAAAATCCCCTACCGTAAGCGCTTTTATTGAGATTTGCCCCGATCCATCAATGGCTTTTCGCGCATTATCAATCAGATTTAAAATAAGTGACATAAAAAGATCAGGCTCAATCATACAGGTACTGTCATCGCACTGACATACCAGTGAAACCCCTCGCTTTTCCAGCACTGGTTTGCACAAACGCGCAGCATCTTCAACCATCTGTGACATACGTATCGGCAAGAAGGTAAAGTCTCTTTTTTTCAAAACAATCAGATCGAGTAACTTTAGCGACAGCACTTCCAATCTTCGCCCTTCCATGAAGATATAGTTCGCCGCCTCCCTTTTGTCACTTTCTGATAGCATATGTCCTCTGAGCAAATCCGCATATCCAATTATGGACGTCAGTGGTGTCTTTAATTCATGGGCAAATCCCCCCATAAATTCCTCTTGCCGCCGCACCGTATCTTTCATTTCGTTTATATTCTGTTCCAGCCGGTCTGTCATGTTGTTAAAGTCTCCGGCCAGTACACCTATTTCATCTTGTCCACCGGAAGTGGCTCTGCATGATAAGTCTCCGGATGCAATCGTCCGGGTCACTCTGGAGAGTCTCCGAAGCGGCGTGGTCATCCAAAATGACAGCAACCACGATAGCGCCGCACCCAGCGCAATGAGCACAATAAAGAGTCTCCGGTATATTAGTTGCTGTTCTTGCCTGCCTGCAAAAACCGGACTCAGGTCGTATACGCTTTCTAAGAAGAGCATTCGCCCACCGAATTCAAATTGTCCTGCAAGTTGAAGCAGGTATGCATCGGTTTCGGTACGAAATTGAATCATGGCAAAACTGTCAATACCGACATTTTCAATCAAATCGTCCCTAAATACCGTTTGATACTGGTCAGAGAGCATCGGTACATTACCTGCAAATACACCGGCCTCACGGCTTACAAAAATCACACCATCGCTATCTGATAGCCGCAAAGATATCCAGTTGTGTCCGCCTTGGGAATCCAGTCTTGTGAGCGCATCAATCAGTTCCTCTCCGCCGCTACCCAATTGTCCCATTTGAGTTGCTTCGCTCACCGCAGAGAGAGTGAACAGTATGAGCCGGTGCGAGCTTGCTGCCGATTCTTGGAGGTGGCTCAGGGAGCTGCCGGTCGATGACTCTATGAGCACGCTACCGCCAATGCCGAACGCTATGGCCAGCATGACAGTAAATGCTATCATCATTTTTGTTCCAAATCGCAACGTTTTCGCCTCTATTTCGTTGAGTTTTGTTTTTGGGGAGTGTTCACTGCTTACAAGGGTACCTAAACTTCAAGCCGATAACCCACTTTGTAAACCGATTGAAGTTTATCCTCCCACCCGGCCTTTTTCCGAACACGCTGAACATGTAAGTCAATGGTGCGGCTATCTCCGAAGTAATCACTTCCCCACACGCGCTCGTAAATAGTCTCACGATAAAGTGCCGTATCGGGATTTCTCGCAAAAAGCAAAATCAGCTCATACTCTTTCCGGGTCAGCGAAATCTCTTCCCCATCTCGCCTTACGGTCATAGAACGTGTATCAATGCTCAGTCCGGCAATATCTATAATGCGTCCGAGTTTATTATATCGCCTCAATACGGTCTCGATACGCGCTAAAAGCTCAATGATCTCAAAAGGCTTGGCAATATAGTCATCTGCCCCCATCTTGAGCCCGCGCACCCTGTCTTCGACCATATTTTTTGCGGTAATAAATATGACAGGCATGTCTAAATGGCGGATATATTCCATCAGCTCAAATCCGTCTGCACCGGGCAACATGACATCAAGCAAAATCAAATCGAATCTCTCGGTTTCGAGAATATCTGCCGCTGCCAGTCCATCAAAGGCACATTTGCATTCATATCCTGCCTTTGTCAGACTCATGCGCAATAAATCTGATATGGGTTTTTCATCTTCTACTATAAATATTTTAATCATCTGTTCCCTCTAGCAATGCTTTCATTCTGTCGTGACGCTCAGGAAGTGCTCTTGAGAGTGAAATGGGCTTAAGGTCAGCATCTACAAAAGCATGACCGGACTCACCTTCAAGGAGAATTCTGCCATTTTGATTCATGACCGTATACGCCATACAAAAGCGCACCCCTGTGTACTTGATCATGTTTATTTGAACAACGAAATCATCCCCATATTTGGCGGGATATTTATATTTTAAGTCAATATCAATAATCGGACTCATGACACCGAGGCGTTCTGTTTCAACATATGCTAGATCATGGTCATCAAAGTAAAATGTTCTGGCTTCTTCCAACCAGCGCACATAATTTGAATGGTGTACTACACCCATTTTATCAGTTTCATAGTAATAAACGGGTCGCGAGTATGTATACATGGATTGCTCCCCCTTTTTAGTTCACATCTTAAAATGCTCTGTAAAGTGTGCATGTTTGCTTCAATTCATCTTATTATAATACACTGTTTTATACGGTAAAAGCAAACACTTCTTATCAAGTTTTAGACGAAAAAACAAATCAATTGTTCCATGCATTTTGAAAAAATGAGGCTGGTGATCATTTGGACCACCAGCCTCGCTTTCAAGCTATATCTCTTAAATCTACCACCAGAAGCTCAGACGTTCTTCTTCGGGAACATGCATACCGTCACCCGGAGTTGTGCCAAACACCTCATGAAACTCATCGAGCTGAGCGAGTATAAAGTTGACCCTCATCTTCATTGGCAAATGCGGAGAGTTGAAAATCAAAAACTGCGCCACTTCGGGGGTTATACGCGCCGCCCAGATTCTCGCCCACGACTCCATCACCAACGACAGGTCAGCATCCGGCATCTGCGCCGCTACGGTAAGTACAGCCTCCATCGCACCGAGATCTGCAATCGTCTCACCTGCGCTAAATGCACCATTGAGATGGATATCACCGACGAAAACGATCTGATCTAGGATCCCGGCCACTCTGTCTGTAAATGCGTTAAATGCTGCATAATCCGCCTCAGTCCACCAATTATTCAGTGTACCCACTTTGTCAAATTGAGAACCATATGGATCAAATGCATGTGTAAATTCGTGCGCAATGACTGCACCGATTCCACCCAAATTCTGTTCCCTTGTGGCATCAGGGCTATAAAATGGATACTGCAATATGCCCGCCGGTATGATGATGGCATTGTCCATAGGCGCATAAAACGCATTGACTATAGACGTGGGTACCATCTCCCAAACGTTTGATTCGGCAGAACCTTGGATCATTTCGATTGCAGATTCCATGCCCAGACTTGATAACTGTAGGCGAAAGTCAATCAAACATCCACCATCAGCCTGAGCACGCACAGTGATATTCAACTCTTCGAGCGGCTCATCCGGGAATGCGATAAATGCCCTTACTGAGTCTAGTTTCTCTATCGCAGTAACCTGAGTTTCCTCGCTCATCCAAGTCAGTTCACCGATCATATCTCGCATGGTGGCTCTGATATCTTCAGTCATTTCAGTTACATCACGCTTTATTGCCTCGGAACTGAATCTCTGATAATACAAACGAGAGAATGTACGCCACATTTGTGATGTTACAAATGACTGCGCACGCTGCTCAAGCGTGAGTCCTGCGCCGCCCACTTCACCAAATATCGCCGTATGAAGCCCTGCACCCATTGCAGCGAAATCATCACCGAGCACAGAAGAAAATGACATCAGCACATTCAAAAGCGCAACATCTCTGAGCACTTGAAGATTCTCTTCAACATAGAGGCTCTCTATAAACTCAATATACTCAAGCACATTGCTGTATACATTCATTTCGAGTGCAAGCTCAAATAGCTCTGCGTTAAATGTCAAGCTCCGGGTGACACTGGTCGCCTCAATCAGCCTTTCCCAAGTGGTCTCGGCAAATAGCTCTTGAGGATCGACCGCTGCCTCTGCCGGAGGCAATTTTGCGGCACGCGCCTGCTCTATTTCGAACACTGCCTCAGCTCTGGCTTCCAGATCTTCAGTCTCACCAATATATGCTAAGAGCATGACCACATATTCTATGTACGCCGCATGGATTGCATGGAGCGCCGGATCATCGACATAAAACTCTGCGGAACCCAAATCCATAGGGCTTGCAGACACGATGGCCGCCCACTGTGTGGCATCAACTCTTGCATCACCGACAAATGAGAGTCCATAGTACGGCATTATTGCAAAGTATGTTGAATATCTTTCGGCAACCGCCAATAATTCTTCAATCGAATCCGCACCTCTGATTGCATCAAAGTATCGGTCGAGCCTGCTTATAGATGCAGTTCTCGCCTCATTGTCCATAAACATATAAAACAGCTCACGGATATTCCATTGCGCCGAACCGGGGGTATGATTTGGATTTGATAGAATTTCCGTTAAAATTTGTTCTTGCTGCTGCATCACAGTGTAGCTGACATCATTGAATGTCGAGGCCATAATTGAGCCGGGTGTAAATGCACCTGTTGCCAGAAACTGCCTGTTTATATATGCAAAGAAGTTATCACGCAGTTCCGCCTGTTGCAACGCATACGGAGTTCCTTGCGGGATAAGCGTCGCCAGAAGCAGCGCATAAATAAATTCCATTGCATCATGCATGGTAAGCTGCGATTGTTCGATAAGCGCTCTATCAACCATGGTTAAGTCTAGGATCACAGATGCTGCCGGTACTGCCCACGCCGGGATAGCCAAGCCTTGTACCTGAGTGACTCTCGCTCCATCAAAGCCAATGACATTGTTGAGCAGCACTGTGGCCTCTGCTCCCGAAATCATGGCATTGGGAAAGAAATTGCCTGTGCTGTTGCCGACCATATACCCATTTGACTTGACGGCCAATATGCCATCTGCAAAGGGGTGATCTGCCGGTACGTCTGAAAAATTGTCCAAACCTGACTCCGCAGACAAACTAAATGCCGTGCTGACCAACATCGCAAACTCGCCTCTGGTTATCGGCGTTTCTACCGCCTGTGTGCTTCCGATTGCGTCTGCTTGCGCTGCCCATACCGTTGTCATTGGTGCGATCAGCATAACCACAATCAATACTATTGCGCTGAGATTCCTTAATTGCTTAAATTTCATAGTTCCCTCCCTTAATTAATATTAATCCAGATCATGGTAGCATATTATTCATGCTATAGTATAGCACTATTGCACCCGATGTTTGGATTTTACTATTTATTCTCCATCTTGAATCGCACGAACTCTTTTCAGGTTTTCGCACCCCTCTTTCGTGGTCTTCCGCCTTCTTTATGTGTCAGTTCAAGCGGTCCGCATTGATTTCAAACAACTGCGCAATCTGTGCCCTAAGCTTCCGGTTTTCCGGCGACTTTAACTCGGGATCAGATCGCAGGTTTTCATGCGCCGCATCTTGCGCTTGATTTAAGATCAGCATATCGGTGGCCAGATTGGCAATTTTCATTTCAGGCAAACCATGCTGACGTGAACCAAAAAAGTCACCCGGTCCACGAATCTTCAAATCCTCCTCCGCAATTTTAAATCCATCACCGGTCGCACGCATGACGTCAAGCCGTGCTCTGGATTGGTCGCCTGCCGCCCCGCTAAATAATATGCAAAACGACTCATGTACACCCCTACCGACCCTGCCACGCAACTGATGTAACTGTGATAAGCCAAATCGATCTGCATTTTCCACAATAATCAGTGCGGCATTCGGCACATCTACGCCGACTTCAACCACAGTTGTTGCAACCAAAATATCTGCTTCTCCTCGGGCAAAGGCTTCCATGGCTGCATCCTTTTTCTTCGATGCCATCTTCCCATGCACCAGTTCAATGCGCAAGTTCGGGAATATCTCATCTTGGAGCACTTTATGATATTCAACTGCCGACTTGAGTGGTATATCAGAAGACGCTGTATCCGCTTGCTCTGCGCTCTTGCGTCCATGTACCGGCATCGCCTCTGGGTCGATCCCGGACTCCGGAGCACCATCGTCTGATTTAGCAAGCTCCTCCACCATCGGGCAGATGATATATATCTGACGACCTTCAAGCGCCAGTTTGTTGATAAACTGATACACACGTTTTCTATGCCGCTCGGAGACTACATATGTTTCGATTGCCGTCCGCCCTGACGGCATTTCATCAATGATCGAAACATCCAGATCACCATATATGATCAGCGCCAACGTACGCGGGATCGGAGTGGCAGACATGATCAACACATGGGGACTATCTCCCTTTTCAGTCAGCATAGAGCGCTGGCCGACACCGAATCGATGCTGCTCATCTGTAATGACCAGCGCAAGCTCTCTAAAGCTGACACCTTGCGAAACCAGCGCATGGGTACCGATGATCAAATCAATTTCACCCAGACTTAATCTTGCATAAATATCTTTTTTTTGTTTGGCTGTCATGCTTCCTACCAGAAGCCCAACGTGCATCCCCATAGGCTCAAGCAACGCGGAAAGTGATTGAAAATGCTGCTTTGCAAGTATTTCTGTAGGTGCCATAAATGCAGATTGGCAGCCAGATTTCCATGTCATGTAACAGCAAGCTGCCGCTATCAGCGTTTTTCCTGAACCTACATCACCCTGAATCAGTCTATTCATCGCTTGAGGTGCACCCATATCCTTTGCCGCTTCTTCAATCGCGCGCATTTGCGCCTGAGTTGGCTTAAACGAAAGTGCATCGTAAAACTGATCCCATTGCGGCAATTTCAGCGCCCTGCCTATCTTTTCTTTGCGTCCGTCTTTGAGCAGCTTCATTGCCGATGCCAGTACAAAGAATTCTTCAAAAATGAGTCTCTTCCGTGAAAGCTCCAGCGCTTTCATGTCCTCCGGAAAGTGTATATTCTTCAGTGCATATCCGGCTCTGCACAGTTCATGCTTTTTCACTATATTTTCGGGTAAAATATCCGGCAAGTCCTCTTCGCATTTTTCCAAGGCTGCAAGTGCTGCGCTTTGAATGCTCTTCTGTGAAAGTCCTGCAGTCAACGCATAGATCGGCATAATCCTGCCGGTTATTTTATTTGAAGCTACATCATGATCTTGTGCGCGGTCATGCACATGTTGTTTTTCAAATAATGGATTGACCATGGCCGGTCGGATTAACGTACCTTCAATTTTGCCATAAAAGACATACATCTCACCCGGTTTTATCGCATCTTTAATAAATGGCTGGTTAAAAAATGTAAGTTCCAGTGTGCCAACCTCGTCTACCGCCTTGAGCTTTACAATATCCAAGCCCTTGCGAATATGCGAAAGTTGGGGCGCAGTGGCTGCCATCGCAACGACACAAACCGTCTCGCCAATAACGAGATCGTTTGTTCGCTTAAATAATGTCCTGTCTTCATAGGCACGCGGAAAATATCCTATAAGATCGCGTAGCGTGGTAATACCTAGTTTCGCAAACATTTTTTCCCGCGCTGCACCGACACCTTTGAGATATCTGATGCTGGTATCTAACGTTTCACTGTTCATGTTTTAAAACCTTATACTTATTTCTCCAGAGCCTAACGCCTCTGCCTGGCCATCATCATAACGCACCACGAGTCTGCAGTCATTATCAATCTCAAGCGCTCTGGCTGATCGGACTCCATTCGGGGCGATTACACGGATTTCCTTACCCAAAATAATTGACCGCACTCTGTACTCCGGCAAAAATTCACGCTGATCTAAGTTTTGATAAAATGCCCAAAACTGATCGAGTGTCGCTGCAATCAGTCTGTTGCGCCGATTACCTATATCTGCACTTTGGTCGGCCAGCGCAGTCACGATGTCGGCAATTTCTTCGGGATATCCTGATTCCGGTCTGGTGATGTTGATTCCGATGCCTACAATGGCATGGTCAATCAATCCGCTTTCCATATCAAATACGGCTTCTGTTAAAATCCCGCAGACTTTTTTCTCATTTACAAAAAGATCATTGACCCACTTGATGCCCACGCTGACACCGATGACTTCTTCAATCGCCCGAGCTGCGGCAACCGCAGCCGCTGATGTAATGAGTTGAGCTTCATTGGTTTTTGAGCCGGGTTTCAGCAGCAGGCTAAAATAAACACCATGCTTTGCCGGTGAGTGAAAGCTTCTCCCCTGTCTGCCCTTTCCGGCAAGTTGTTCCTCGGCGGCAAGCACATAACCTTCCGAAGCGCCGTGCGCCGCTTTTTCACGCAAGAGCGTATTGGTCGAAGTCACCGACTTTAAGACCTCGACTTTAAAAACATCATGTGTCTTCAAATATCTGAGTATACCTGCGCCGGTGAGCATGTCTCCGCTATTTTCAAGCTGATACCCTTTGTTTGTGACCGCATTTATTTTATAGCCATCGGCGCGCAAAGATTCTATGGCTTTCCACACGGCGTTTCGGCTGACCGATAGTTTTTGAGCCAGCATACTTCCGGAAACAAAACTTCCCTCGCTTTTTTCAAACAATGTCAACAGTTCCGATTTAATACGCACGATGCACCACCTCCAAGCTTAATTCTGTTAAATATATAGCATTACTGCTTTGGCTGTCAATCATCTCAAATTTCTGCTTCCCATTTGCGCTAAATTATATTATACTAATCCGAGATATGTCATATACAACATAGAATCTGGAGGTGAGGGGCATTACTGAGCGAAAACCAATATTCAAGAGAGTGCTGCTTAAAGTAAGCGGTGAGGCTCTTGCCGGTGACAAAAAAACCGGACTCGACTTTAATATCATTCGTAGCGTCTGCGAAGCCATTAAGACCTGTGTGGATATGGGCGTTGAGGTTGGACTGGTCGTTGGCGGCGGTAATTTCTGGCGCGGAGTCAAGGATGGAGAAGGTAAAATCGAACGTTCTCGTGCCGATCATATGGGCATGATGGCAACGGTCATGAATTGTCTGGCAGTTGCTGATATGCTCGAACAACTCAATGTTCCTGTACGTGTTCAGACCGCTCTTGAGATCGCTGCAATAGCCGAGCCATATATCAGACTCAGAGCCGACAGGCATCTTAAACTGGGGCGTGTAGTTATCTTCGGTATGGGCACCGGACACCCCTACTTCTCTACAGACACCGCTGCCGTACTGCGTGCTGCTGAAATCGGCGCCGATGTCATTTTGCTTGCAAAAAACATTGACGGTGTGTATACCGCAGACCCCAAGTTAGACCCTACGGCAAGAAAGATCGATGCCATATCGTATCAAGATATGCTCTCTCAGCGTCTTGCGGTGATGGACTCTACCGCAACCTCCCTATCCATGGAAAACGAAATTCCCGTCTTGCTGTTCGCACTTGAAGATCCTGAAAATATCGTGCGTGTAGTCACCGGCGAGAATATAGGCACACGTGTTGGCTAATGAAATAGCTTAAAATCGTATTATTATGGTATTATTACAGATGCGAAAGGAATGAATGATTATGTACGATGAATATGAAAGTAAGATGAAAAAAACGATTGAAGTTCTGGAAAACAGCTACGCTTCAATCAGAGCTGGGCGCGCAAACGCTTCTGTGCTTGACCAATTAAAGGTCGATTATTATGGCACACCGACACCGATAAACCAAATTGCCTCCGTATCGAATCCTGATCCCAGGACATTGATGATTCAGCCTTGGGACGCTTCTAGCTTAAAGCCCATAGAAAAAGCCATTGCAGCATCTGATTTGGGGATTAATCCGGCCAATGACGGACGTGTCTTGCGTTTGGCATTTCCACAACCCACTGAAGAGCGCCGCAAAGAGCTGATCAAGCAGGTCAGTAAGTATGCTGAGGAAGCCAAAATTGCCATACGCAACATCCGCCGTGATGCCGTTGAGACTTTTAAGGCACAAAAGAAAACAGGCGAAATCACCGAAGATGATTTGACCGATACCGAAAAGGATTTGCAAAAACTCACAGATACCTATACCAAAGAAATTGACAAAGTCGCATCCAAAAAAGAAGCGGAAATAAAAGAAATTTAGAATTCATGAGGCGCTTGCATGCTCAGTCTTTTCAGAAAAAAAAAACATACGTGGGAGCCAGATAGGCTCCCGCGTCATATAGCGATCATCATGGACGGCAATGGCCGCTGGGCTGCCAAACGTGCCTTGCCGCGCACTGCCGGTCATGCCGCCGGTGCAGAAACATTCAGGCGCATCGCCACATATTGCAAGGATATCGGCATCGAATATCTGACCATCTATGCTTTTTCAACCGAAAACTGGAAACGCCCTGATGGTGAAGTCAGCAAAATTATGGAGCTGCTCGAAAAATATTTGCACGAAGCCATTGCTAAAATGGAGCGCGACAAAGTAAAGATGAAGTTTCTGGGCGATACCACACTCCTATCTCCCGGACTGCGTGCGCTGATTGCCGAAACACAAGAGCTTTCCGACAAATTTGACGGCGTTCAAGTGAATATTTGTCTCAATTATGGAAGCCGTGATGAAATCATGCGCGCTGCTGAGCATTATGCCGAAGACATGATCGCAGGCCGCTTAAGCGCAGACAAGCTCACTGAGGAGATTTTTTCAAATTATATGTTTTCCGCAGGCATACCTGATCCTGATATGATTATCAGACCTAGCGGTGAAGTCAGGCTTTCTAACTTTCTCTTATGGCAATCAGCATATGCTGAGTTATATTTCACTGATGTTTTGTGGCCGGACTTTAACGAAAGAGAGCTTGATCGTGCCATCATCTCATTTCAAGAACGAGACAGGCGATACGGAGGTATCAAAAAGTGAAGACCAGAGTGCTCGCCGCGGTTATTTTAGTTCCGCTTATTTTTATCGTGTTATTCTTTTTGCCGCCATATGTACTTGCCGGTGTCATTTCGGTGATTTGCGCCATATCCGCATATGAGCTGCTCAAAGCCATCAGCGGAAAACAGAGTTTGAGAATTCTTATTTATGCAATATCATCCGCTGTAATTATTCCAATCGGAGCATATTTCGGACTTACTGAAATAATATTCCCGGCGTTTTTCTTGCTGCTGATGAGTCTTTCGTTTTTCGAAGCTATTATGGCATTTCAAACCCATCGCAGCATTGCATTTTCACAAGTATTAATTATTCTGTTTGCCGGAGCGCTCATCCCGCTGATGATGATCAGCCTACTTGATCTAAAGCTTATGGAAGAAGGCCGCTTCTTCGTGCTACTTCCGATCATCTGCGCATTTCTTACTGATGCGGGCGCATACTTTACCGGCTTGACCATGGGTCGGAAAAAGGCATTTCCCCTCGTCAGTCCCAAAAAAACCGTGGCCGGTTGCATTGGCGGACTGGTTGTAGGCACATTGTCTATGCTTGCTTTTGGCGCGGTCATAGCGCACGCCACTGAGCATCAGGTGATCTTCTGGGCGATGCTCCTGTACGGCATTATCGGTTCTGCACTGTCCCAGTTGGGAGATTTGGCATTTTCTCTGGTCAAGCGTGAGTTTGAAATCAAAGATTATGGCAAACTCATACCCGGTCACGGCGGGATGTTGGATCGATTTGATAGTATGATATTTACCGCCCCGGCAATCTATTTACTGGTGACGCTCATCCCGGCAATTGTTGTTTAGTCGGGACATCATCGAACCCCATCACCTGACGGCGGCTTAGGCACAACAACACATATCTTAGAGGACACCATGACACATGATTTCCAAAACTCAATTTCGCTATTGGGCGCAACCGGATCAATCGGCAGACAAACCCTAGATGTTGCTGAGCAATTAAATCTGAAAGTATGTGCATTGAGTGCAGATACCAGTATTGACCTGCTCGAAGAGCAGACGCGCAAGTTCCGGCCATCTATCGTTGCAGTATATAATGACACATCTGCCCGGGAGTTTAAAATACGTGTACGCGATTTGGACGTTCGGGTGGTTTCCGGGATGGATGGACTGATAGAGGTCGCATGCGTCTCCGGCGCACAAACTGTAGTCACCGCAGTAGTCGGCACGATTGGCCTGCTCCCGACACTCTCTGCGATCAAATTAGGTCGCCGTATTGCACTGGCAAACAAAGAAACACTCGTTTGTGCCGGTGCGCTGGTCATGCGCAGCGCACGTGAACATAATGCTGAAATTATCCCTGTCGATTCTGAGCACTCAGCACTATTCCAGTGTCTTCGCGGCGAAAATATGCACACGGTAAAGCGCCTTATCTTAACCGCCTCAGGCGGTCCTTTCCGTGGTATGGATAGAGTTCATCTTGAAAATGTCACTCCTGAAATGGCACTCAAGCATCCCAATTGGGTCATGGGCAAAAAAATCACTATAGACTCTTCCACACTGATGAATAAAGGACTCGAAATAATTGAGGCCGTGCATCTTTTTGACATCCCGCCGGATCAAGTTGAGGTAGTGATCCATCCTGAGAGCATCATTCACTCTATGGTGGAGTATTGCGATCACTCTATTATTGCGCAATTATCTCATCCGGATATGCGGCTACCTATTCAGTATGCCATAACTTATCCATCACGTACTGCGGGTATGACACGCCCACTGGATTTTTCCGCGCTCACATCACTGACTTTTCAGCCTCCTGATCATGCGGCATTTCCTTGCCTGAGTCTCGCATTCAAAGCTGCACATATGAAAGGAACGGCTTGTGCCATTCTCAATGGGGCAAACGAGGCCGCAGTGGATCTGTTTTTGCAAGGCAAGCTCAGCTTCTATGGCATCCATGACTGCGTTCAGTCTGCGCTGGAAAACATCCCTCATGTTAAAAGCCCTGCACTTGAGGACATCATCGAGGCAGGAACATCTGCAATGCAATGGGTTCGAAATATCTGTCAGAAATAATCGTATTATGGCATTCCATTACTTAGCGCATGTGCACATGGATCTTTAGAATTATTAAAATAATTGGGCAATTATCTAAAACGCTACAGTTTATTTTCAATTTAGAAACATCTCTTGTGTATACTCGTAAAGTAAACACGTCACAGCTTATCGTCAATACCTATAGGGAGATCATTATTCTATGTATATATTTTTCGCAATACTCGCATTTGGCATACTCATTGCCGTTCACGAACTCGGACATTTCTTCGCTGCAAAAGCGCTCGGTGTCAAGGTGCTCGAATTCGCCATCGGCATGGGCCCTAAAATTATCAAAATCCAAGGAAAAGAGACACTCTACACCTTGCGTGCACTTCCTCTCGGCGGCTTCTGCGCTATGGAAGGGCAAGATGAAGCCATGGATGATCCAAGAGCATTTACTGCACAGAAGCGCTGGCGCCGCATAGTTATCTTACTCTCCGGCAGCCTCATGAATGTGCTTACAGCTTTTATCATCGTTGTGATCCTCACCGCCGGTGCCGCCGGATTTGTCGGTACCACCATAACCGATTTGGCAGACGGTTTTCCAAATGAGGGTGCACACGGACTGATGGTTGGTGACACCATTGTCTCTATAAATGGAGAGCGGCTATTTTATTCTAATGATTTTTCAATGTTCATGCAGCTGGCCAGACAAGGCGAGGTGGATCTGGTCATCCGCAGAGACGGTGAAAACATTACTCTGAACAATTTTCCGCTTGCACGCCGTCAATTCATGATTGATGGCGAGATGCAGTATCGTTTCGGCATTACTTTTAATGTGATCGAGGCTACATTTGCGCAACAGATGCGGTATTCCATATATAGCACCATGAATTTTGTAAGAATGATACGTGTGAGCTTGGCTCAGTTATTTCGCGGTTATGCCGGTCTCGGAGATATGTCCGGT
Source organism: Oscillospiraceae bacterium (assembly GCA_009781695.1). Lineage (GTDB taxonomy): Bacteria > Bacillota > Clostridia > Oscillospirales > Oscillospiraceae > WRMH01. The sequence goes on along the minus strand of WQVH01000015.1, from coordinate 25,153 downwards.
ATGGTTGGCATTGTCGTGGCCATTAACGATATCGGGCAGCAATCGCCTGATGTGTGGGCGGCCATTGGAAATATTGCTTTTTTCATTGCTTTTATCGGCGTCAATCTTGCGGTGATGAATCTGCTGCCCATTCCCGCACTGGACGGCGGCAGAATCTTATTTATAATCATCTCTTGGATCATCGAAAAACTCATCAGAAAGCCGCTTGATCCTAAATATGAGGGTTACATACACAATGGCGCTATGGTATTGTTGTTAGGGCTTATGGTTGTACTCTTCTTTAATGACATCATTCAACTGATTGGCCGAGCGTAAATCCGCTCATGCTTCATGGGTGTGAATCATTATTGGAAAATGGGGAGGGGGGCTGATATGCGCAAACAAATAATCGTGGGCGGTGTAGCAGTCGGCGGCGATGCCCCTATCTCTGTACAATCCATGACCAATACGCAAACTTGCAATGTAACAGAAACTATCGCTCAGATCCATAGACTTGAGGATTTAGGCTGTGACATCATCCGTGTTGCTGTACCCGATATGGAGTCTGCCGATGCCATAGGCGAAATAAAAGCGCACATCCATATACCACTCGTTGCGGACATCCACTTTGATCACAAACTCGCCATCCGAGCCGCTGAGGCAGGCGCTGATAAGATAAGGATCAATCCCGGCAATATCGGTGGCGCTGAGCATGCACGTCAGGTCGCCGAAATTTGCAAAAAAAAGGGTCTCCCCATTAGAATCGGCGTAAATGGCGGAAGCCTCTCTAGCGAAATTCTTCAAAAATATAACGGTGTCACACCGGAGGCCATGCTGGAGAGCGCTATGGGGCATATCATGCTGTTAAACCGGTTTGACTTCGATGATATTTGCGTCTCCGTCAAAGCATCTTCAGTGCCGCTGACGGTCGCATCATATAGACTGCTTTATGAGCGCACAAACTATCCACTGCACATCGGAGTCACAGAAGCGGGTACTGAATATGCCGGTATTATTAAGTCTTCAATGGGCATTGGCGCACTGCTCCTAGAGGGGATTGGCAATACGATCCGTGTTTCACTTACCGCTCCGCCTGAGTGTGAAGTCAAAGCGGCGATAGAGATACTCAAAGCACTGGGACTGCGCAGAGGCTATGAGCTTATCTCCTGTCCGACATGCGGAAGGTGCGGTATTGATTTGATTCCAATTGCCGAAGCAGTGGAGCACAGACTGGAACAAATGTATCGCGTAGGCCAAGCTCAGCCGCAAAAAGATATTTCTGTAGCCGTGATGGGCTGTGTTGTCAATGGGCCGGGCGAAGCGTCCAGAGCAGATTTTGGCATCGCCGGCGGCGTTAATGAGGGCATTATATTTGCCGGAGGAAAGATACTTAAGAAGGTTTCCATGACCGATTTGGTACAAGAATTATTTGAGCTGATACGCGCTTCTGACAGTATCTAATGGTCTGTAAATCCTAAAAATGCCCAACCATAAATTTGCGAGAGCGAGGAAAACGAAACTTGAGCGCACAAGATATTGTTTTATTGTACGATATTTTTCCTTTTTGCAGGGGTGATCATAGGCTCGTAGCCGACTATAGCGGTGCGCGAGTCCTTTCGGCTACAATCGATCGATTGCGTACGAACATGAAAGTCAGAATTGCGCTTACAGAGCCCGCTCCCCCTTTGGAAATAACTGCACTTGAGGATATGATCGCCGCAGAGTACGGACTCTCCTATGTCTCCGTGACGGCAGTCTATGCGCGTCCATCAGATCAGCACAGCAGAAAATTGCCGGGCATAAGCGGTTCCGGCGCATCAGATGCCGCACCCGGTGTCATCATTATGGGCAGACGCATTGGTGATTCTGCAAAGATCATACCCATAGGCACACTGTCACTGGATCTCGGTAAAGCCACGGTGCGGGGCAGTGTCTGCGATGTTTCCAGCAAGTTCATTGAAAAACGCAAGGCTTGGCTTCTGAGTTTTGATTTGACTGATTATACAGGCACAATACGTGTCTCTAAATTTTTACCGGACGAGGGGGCAAAAAAGATCGTCAGTAAAATAAAAAAGAATATTTGGCTCACCATTTCAGGTGCTTTGAGCATCAGCAGGTATGATGCCGATCTGGTCATGGAGCCAACGAATATTGTCACTACCAAACATGAGCCCAGACGTGACACGGCGGAAGAGAAGCGTGTCGAGCTGCACTTGCATACTAAAATGTCGGCACTTGATGCGCTGACCGATACTGCGGAGGTCATCAGGCGCGCTGCCGAATGGGGGCATAGAGCCATTGCGATCACCGACCATGGTGTGGTGCACTCTTTTCCCGATGCACACTATGCCGCAAGCGGACTCGGAGAGAAAATCAAAGTGATCTATGGGGTCGAGGGATATTTCTATCCTGATGCAGCGGCTGATGGAAGTACAGATGAACCCCTCCAGAAAAGAGGCCGGTTAAATTTAAGACATATCACTTTGCTGATCAAGAATCAAACCGGTCTGCGCAATCTGTATAAGCTCATTACCAAGAGTCATCTCGAAGACTTTCACGCAAGGCCGGTCATCAGAAAATCTGCACTTGATGCGCATCGAGAGGGACTTATTGTAGGCTCCGCTTGTGAGGCCGGTGAGGTTTTTGATGCGGTCTCGTACCGCAAGGATGATGAAGAAATCAAATCCCTTGCGCAGTATTATGATTACTTGGAGATCATGCCGATCTGCAATAATATGTTTATGCTCTATGGAGATAAGGCACTTGCAAAAAGTGAAGATGAACTGCGTGATTTCAATCGCAAGGTCGTAGAGATAGGCCGAGCGCTGGGCAAGCCTGTTGTGGCGACCAGTGATGTACATTTTCTTGATCCTGAAGACGAAATTTTTAGGCGTATCCTTTTATCATCAAAGAATTTTGACAACGCAAACAATGACTTGCCGCTTTATTTTAAGACAACCGATGAAATGCTTGAGGAATTTAAATATCTGGGCGAGGATGTCGCTTTAGATGTCGTCGTGCGCAATACGAATCTGATTGCCGACATGTGTGAAGTCGTAAGCCCCTTGCCCCCAAGAAAGCAGCTTTTTTCTCCCATGCTTGATGGCAGTGAACAGGAGCTCAAAGCGCTGGTATACGGTCAGCTTACGGAACTTTATGGTACGCATCCGCCCGAACTGATCACCAAGCGGGTCAAGACTGAAATGGATGATATCCTCAATCGCCGCTATGATGTGATATATATGTCCGCACAAAAGCTCGTCCAAGACTCACTGCGCAATGGTTATCTGGTTGGTTCTCGCGGCAGTGTCGGGTCATCGGTCGTTGCATTTCTGGCCGGTATTACCGAAGTCAATGCCCTACCCGCTCATTACAGATGTCCGAAGTGTAAGCATACCGATTTTGACTCAGGTAAAGATTTTGGTTGCGGCGCAGATATGCCGGACACCATTTGTGATTGCGGTACCGCATTTGTAAAAGATGGTTTTAATATACCATTTGAGACCTTTCTTGGATTCGATGGCGATAAAGTCCCGGATATCGACCTGAATTTCTCCGGTAAATATCAGGCGCAAGCGCATAAATATACCACGGAGCTTTTTGGCTCGGCCAATGTTTTTCGCGCGGGAACCATCGGAACGATTGCGGAAAGAACTGCCTATGGCTTTGTCAAAAAATATTTGGAATCTCTCGGCAGGACGGTGACCAAGGCAGAGGAAAACAGGCTCTCTCGCGGCTGTGTCGGTGTAAAACGCACCACCGGGCAACATCCCGGTGGTCTGGTGATCATCCCTCAAGGCATGGATGTGACAGATTTTTGTCCTGCGCAACATCCCTCAGACGATAAGGACAAAGGTATTGTCACCACGCATTTTGAATATAAGTATATGGAGGATAATCTCATAAAACTCGATGAACTGGGTCACGATGATCCCACAATGATCAAAATGCTGGAGGATATGACCGGTGTAAATGCCAGAGAGATACGGCTTGACGATCCGGACACATTAGCGATTTTCAAGTCTCCTGAGGCGCTTGGATTGCCTGAGGACGATGAGATCATCGGAGCCACAGGTTCAATAGGCATTCCTGAATTTGGTACGAGCTTTGTTCGGCAAATGCTCTGCGATACCAAACCGGGTGACTTTGATACATTGGTGAGATTGTCCGGCTTTTCGCATGGTACAGATGTTTGGCTGGGTAATGCCAAGGATTTGATTTTATCAGGCAAGGCATCAGTCAAAGAAACCATCGGTTGCCGTGATGATATCATGCTCTTTTTGATTTCTCAGGGCATGGATGACCGATATGCCTTTAAAATTTCTGAAAGTATTCGTAAGGGTAATGGTCTGCCTGATGGTGCCGAAGATGAGATGAATAAGCACAATATTCCGGGTTGGTATATTGAATCATGTAAGAAAATGACTTATCTTTTCCCCAAAGCTCATGCTGTGGCATACGTGATTATGGCATTTAGAATTGCGTGGTTTAAGGTGCACAGGCCGCTTGAGTTTTATAGCGCATATTTCTTTCGCCGAAGCCAAAAGGGGGGATTCGACGCTGAGTTCATGACTAAGGGTATTGATATCGTCCGCCGGAAAATTAAAGAAATACACAATAACCAAGATGCAAAGCAAAAGGACTTGGATTTGCTGACCACCTTGGAGGCTTGTTATGAATTTTATTTGCGCGGGTTTGAGTTTATTGGGATTGATATCTATGATTCTGATCCTATTGAGTTTCTGGTTGTAGATAATCAGAAACTGCGCCCGCCATTTATCGCCATAAGCGGGCTCGGTGAAGAGGCGGCTCTTGACATTGCTCGAAGCAGAGCAGGTCAGGAATTTATATCCATTGATGAAATTTCTGCTTCTTGTGCAAAGGTGTCTACTACCAATCTTGACCAGCTCAAGGCGCTCAGTGCACTCAGAGGCTTGCCTGATTCCAGTCAGTTGTCATTGTTTTGATTTTCTTGACAAGTACAGTTGACAAACTTGTAAGAAACGCCGCTTACCGCTATGGTGGGCGGTTATTTCTTTTTATATCTTCTTCCAATTGAATATATCTTTATTTTTAATAAAATATTCGATTCCGGATATAAGCGTTGTAATGGTGATTAACGCAACACAAGTATGCACCATCCACAAAGGTAAATCAAGAAACATGATCGTCAGGCAGAACATCGTCACGCCTGTTTTTATTTTACCCGAAACCGCCGCAGCAATAACTCTGCCATTATCCACCGCAACCATCCGCAGCGCCGTAACCGTAAACTCACGGATCACCACAATCAAAACAGCCCAGACCGGCATGATCCCCTCTGCAAGAAACCAAAGCATTGCCGACAATACAAGCACCTTATCCGCAAGCGGATCCATAAGCTTCCCAAAATCCGTAACCTGATTGCGCCGCCTTGCAATATATCCATCGGCAATATCAGTAATCCCGGCAGCCACAAATATCACCATGGCCACATAGAGACTTCCAAGAAAGCCAATATATAGCACCGCCAAGAATGTCGGTATCAATATCACTCTGATCATCGTGAGCTTATTTGCGGTGTTCATATTAATGACCATCCCTTTCGCATTTCTTCAGGCACAAAACAACCATGAAAAGGAATGGTCATTTCGTGCATCATTCGCGGTTCTCGTGAGGGGCGCGAATCGCACATACCTTGAAATCGTTTGAATGCTTTCAAACGATTTCTCCTACCGGTTCACCATCAATAATATCAATGATGCGTACATCATAAAATTCATTGGTCTTCATTTTTTCACCTAAGACGGTGATATAACCATCTACATCCGGAGACTCAGCATAACTTCTCCCATAATATCGACCTTGCTGCACGCCTTCGATAAGTACCGTCGTTACAGTACCGATCCGGTCATCATTAAACGCATCAATGACCTGCGACTGAATATCCCTCAAATAATCCGCCCTGTCTTGCGCAATATCCGAATCCGGACGCTCCATAAGCGCCGCGGCTGTACCTTCTTCCGGCGAATATTTAAATACACCTGCACGCTCGATTTTTGTTGACCTCAAAAACTGGCACAGTTCCTCAAATTCTGTTTCACCCTCACCCGGCAATCCTGCGATGATGCTCGTTCTGATCACCACTCCGGCAATCCGATCCCTGAGCTTCTTTATAAGCGCCCGGACCTCTGCACCATTTCCTCTTCGGTTCATTTTAACCAGCACATCATCACTGATGTGTTGGATGGGCATGTCCACATAGTTTAAGATTTTATCATTTGAGGCAATCGTATCAATGAGTTCATCGCTAATTGCATCAGGATATAAATAATGTAGTCGAATCCACTTGAATTCCTCGATTGCACACAGCGCATTGAGCAATTCAGAAAGCCTATGCCTACCATATAGGTCAAGCCCATATCGGGTGGTATCTTGAGCCACAAGAATCAGTTCCTTGATCCCATGAGCGGCAAGCGCTTTTGCTTCCTCAACAATAGCTTCTATCGGTCGGCTTCTAAATTTACCCCGAAGCTGAGGAATAATACAAAAGGCACACCGATTATCGCAGCCTTCGGCCACTTTTATATATGCCCACGCATGAGACGTGGTGATGATTCTCTTGGTCTCACTAACCGGAGTATTGATATCACCAAATTTAGCGACTCTATCTGCACCGGCCAAGACCGCCTCTACCGTCTCTACGATATCTTCAAAGCTCCCTACCCCAACAACGGCATCAACTTCCGGCATTTCATCAAGCATCTCTGTTTTGTATCGCTCAGATAAGCACCCTGTAACTATGAGTTTTTTGAAATCGCCGCGATCTCTTGCTTTTCCCAGTTCAATAATTGTATCTATAGCTTCCATCTTAGCACTATCAATAAACCCGCAGGTATTGACTATAACTGCATCAACATTTTCAGTTTCACCCAACACAGTGTATCCTGCTTGAGTCAGAAGATACATCATTTGTTCTGTGTTTACGAGGTTCTTTGCACACCCCAGTGACACAATTCCGATCGTCATGTTCATTCCTCCACGTTTCATGGTCAACGCTCTGCGTGATACGGTCTCAACCCCACCACAAAGGCTCTGCTTGCGTCGCAAGGTTTGTGCGCATCTCTCACTGCAATTCGGCTTCAACACTTTCAACATATCGCTTCACTGCCAAGTGCGCTACATCAAAATGATATCCTCGCCTGCATAACGCATTAATCGCTCGGTGCGTATCCTTTTCCTCAACACGACCCTTGAGTTTCTTTTGCAGAAGGGCTACTGCGGCATCATCCATATCGGATGCTTCAACCGTGGCTTGAGCATCTTCCCACAAGTGCTTGGGTATACCGCGCTTAAACAGCTCATCTTTTATTCGGGCAGGACCATAACCCTTCCCCGAATAATGCTTACAAATCATCTCAGCATACTGAGCCTCATCTATTACCCCTATTTTTTTAAGCCAACAGACTGCTGCTTGGGCATTTTCTTTTGTCTCACCTTTTGCAATCAGCCGCCGCTCCATGTCCCCGGCAGACATTTGCCGACTGCCCAGAATCTTTAGCGCTCTTTTCTTCGTAGATTCCAGCGACTGATCCTCGGCCGTTGAAGAATCCATTGTTTCAAATAATTCAGTTTTTGTCTCTGACATTGATTCCATCATAGTTTCTGTTATCCTTCAAAATCTTCAGCATCAATATCGACTGCACGACCGGCGGCTTTTGCCGCTATCTTTTCTTGAGGGGACATCAGCTTTTGTGAGTCTTTGCGAATGTTCGCTTCCAGCTCGTCGGCAATTTCCTGATTGGCCTTAAGATGTTCTTTTACATTATCGCGCCCCTGAAACCGCAATTCACCCAGAGTGTACCATGAGCCGCCTTTTTCAATCAGACCAAGCCGAACTCCAAGGTCAATAAGCTCTCCATATCTGGATATACCTTCACCGAACATGATATCAAATTCGGCTTCACGAAAGGGTGGAGCTACTTTGTTTTTCACGATCTTCGCTCTGGTCCTGTTACCAATATGCTCCGAACCGGTCTTGATATATTCAGACCGCCTGACATCTATCCGAACGCTCGAAAAATACTTTAGCGCTCGTCCACCGGGAGTTGTCTCAGGATTGCCATATGTTACGCCGATCTTTTCACGCAACTGATTGATAAAAATAACAATGCAATTCGTTTTGGAAATCGACCCGGCAAGCTTCCGAAGCGCTTGTGACATCAATCTGGCCACAACGCCCACACTCGCATCACCTATTTCACCCTCTACCTCAGACCTCGGCACAAGCGCTGCCACAGAGTCAACAACCACGACATCCACGGCACCCGAACGTACCAAAACCTCAGTGATCGCAAGTGCATCATCACCCATATCAGGTTGAGATATGAGTAAATTCTCAATATCAACCCCCAACGCACGTGCATATGCCGGTTCCAACGCATGTTCAGCATCTATAAATGCCGCTTCACCACCTGCTTTTTGTGCCTGTGCAATGATATGTAATGCAAGTGTTGTCTTACCTGACGATTCAGGCCCATATATCTCTATAATTCGCCCCTTAGGCACACCACCGATTCCGAGCGCAAAATCCAGCGAAATCGAGCCGGTTGAAATCGAGTCTACATTGACCGCCTGCCTGTCTCCAAGGCGCATAATCGATCCCTTGCCATGATTTTTCTCAATCTGTGAAAGCGCAGTTTCCAGCGCCTTCTTTTTATCGTCCGCCGGAACAGCGGGAATATACTTCTTCTTTTCAGCCATTTTAGTTTTCCTCCAATTTTTCCTCCAGTAATTATTTCAGAGTCCCTACAACTACACGCTCTACACCCCCAGTGTCGGTGTGCATCTTAACATCTTTATAGCCTGCATCATACATAATCTCACAGACCTCATCCACTTGCCCAATGCCGCATTCGAGCACCAAATTCCCCTCAGGCTTGAGCACAGGCTTCCAATAATCGGCAATCGCACGGATAAAGTCAAACCCATCAAGACCGCCATCCAATGCGGAGTGCGGTTCATAATCGCGCACAGATGGGTCTAGTTTTTGTATGTCCTGTGTTGGAATATATGGTGGATTGCTCACAATTACATCGAATCTTCCCAGAAGCGCAGGCGGACGCTCGGTCGCATCAACCTCTATCGCCGTCACGTGACGGCTCAATCCGTTCTTTATCATATTTCTTCTGCATATCGCAAGCGCCTGCTCCGATATATCCGCCAAAACCACTCTGCACGTAGGAACATGTGCAGAAATCGCAAGTCCTATACAACCGCTGCCTGCACATAGGTCCAGCAGTCTTGTCTGCCAACCTTTGCGCTTGAGCAGTTTGATCGAAATCTCTGCGGCAAGTTCAGAATCTATTCTCGGAATCAAAACGGATTCGTCGACCATTATAGACAGTCCGTAGAACTCCCACTCTTTAACTAAGTATGCAACAGGCTCTCCTTTTAACCGACGTTCAATCAAGCTGTCCACTGAGCGCTCAACTTCTGCATCAGTCACATAAAATCTATTGGAAGCAACATAATCCTCTCTGGTCTTACCGGACGCAAAGCAAACGATCAGCCGCGCCTCAAGATCATGCGCTTCAATACCTGCTGCACGCAATTTGCGTCGCGCATTTAAATAAATATCACTGTATGTCTTCATAAACACCTTCAACATCAAATTTTATATTACTGCACCGCATCCATTTCAATTACCACTTTGCTTCTTGCGCATCTTCCGGCATAACCAATCTGAGCGCCTCCATGGCTGTCTCAACCATCTCCTCATCCGGCTCACGTGTTGTAAGGCGTTGCAATGCTTTGCCCGGCGCTGAGATCATCCGCGTTACGAAATTATCATACCGTCCTGCCAGCCTTATGATCTCATAGCTTATGGAAACTACAACCGGAAGCAGCAATAATCTGAGCGCAATTCTGACCCAGAGACTATCCCAACTGGTAAATGAAAACACCAAAATACTGACGATCATGACAATAAACAAAAAACTCGTGCCGCAACGCGGATGTTGCTTGGATTGCGCCATTACGTTTTCTACAGTAAATGGCAGCCCTTTTTCATAGCAAGTTATCGCTTTATGCTCTGCGCCGTGGTATGCCCACACGCGCTTGATCTGCCCCAAATGCGTTGTAAGCCATAAATACGTAACAAATATGAGTATGCGCAAGACACCTTCCGACAGATTGCGTAAAATCCCGGTCTCAATAACCCCCGATAATAATCCTGCAAGAAATGTAGGTAAGAGCATAAACAGTCCAACAGAAAATGCAATACCTAAAAATGCAGAAAAAACGATGATCATCTTTTCAGCCCTTTCGGTGCCAAACTTTTTTTCAACCCACAGGTCAAACTTGCTGGGCTCTTCTTGCTCTTCTTCCGGCATATGATCCGCAGAAAACATGAGTGCACGTGTCCCAATAATCATAGAGTTTATAAAATTGACTACCCCACGGACAAATGGCCAGCCAACTATCGGATACCTATCTTTGAGCAGCTTAGGTTCCTCTACCTTTGACACAAGTCCATCTTTTGTCCGGACAACAATCGCTTCTTTGGTAGGTCCTCTCATCATTACGCCTTCAATCAAGGCTTGGCCGCCTATAGACGTCCTGAATTCCTTACTTTCTCCGCTTCCCTTTTTTTTGCTCATCAGCTCTATATTCCCTTTCGATTTGCATTTTAACGCATTCGGATCGTATGCTTATCTATTGCCCAATCACCGCGGAGGTGGAGTCGCTTGACAATTGAGCAAGCGGCAAGATGGGCAATGCCGCCGCCCCGCTGTTGATCGGCAGGCATATCGTCACTTGAAAACCTCCGCCCTCAGCATTACTCAGCTCCAATGTTCCACCATGGTATTTTATAATCTCTTCACACACCGCAAGCCCTATACCGCTGCCTCGCTCTTTTGAGTTACTGCCCTTATAGAACTTCATTTTTATATGCCCAAGCTCATCTTCCAACGCTCCGGGTCCATAGTCTCTGATGATAATACAGACATATTCGCCAACCTGTACGATCGATACATCTATCCTTTTCCCTTCACGTCCATACTTTGCTGCATTATCAAATAAGTTTAAAAAAACCTGTTTGAGCCTATTCGGATCTCCGGAAATCATCGTCATTTCGTCGATTTCACAGTCATAGACAAATTCAAGCTCATCCTGATGCAAAAGCTCTCTGAATGCAAAAATTGCATCTTCGAGTTCAGCCGCAATATCTATCTGTTCAACATTCAACGTAAATCGACCATCTTCCATACGTGTAAACTCCAGCAGCTCTTCAACCATTTTTGTAAGCCGCCGAGCTTCTTTGAGCATTATGGCGATCCCTCGCTTTGACTCTTCATCAAGCTGCTCGTTGTATGCCAGCGTTTCACCCCAACCGGTAATTGCAGTAAGCGGTGTGCGTAGCTCGTGCGAAATGGAAGATATAAACTCTGTCTGAATCTTCTCTGTCTGAGCAATTTTAAACGACATTTCATTGATAGACTCAACCATCTCGCCAATCTCATCGTGATAATTGTTACTCATCTGAATACCGTAACTGCCCTCTGCAATCCGCTTAGAGACCTTTGTGATCTCACTAACCGGTGTAATGACCGATCGGATAAATACAATATTGACCAGAAAAATCATAAGCAGCAAAACACAACCTATGCCTATGGCCGCCAGCACATTTAAAAACACCTGCCGGTCTACCAACCTGAGACTGGAGACATATCGCATCACTCCGATCACTTCACCATCGGCAAAAACCATTGGTGCTGATGCTGCAATGATTCGCTCACCGGTCGCTGTACGTCTGCCTACCCATGAGGATATCTGTTGGGTTTCTATCGCCGCTGCAATATCAGGTGTGTTCGGCGAAGTTCCTGACGTTATGGTCAGTGTGGATATCAGTATACTGCCATTTGCATCCAGAAATTGCAGTTCTATCCGATCGGCTTCCCGAAATGTCTCTGTATATCTAGATGCAGCATTAAAAAACTCACTATATGATCTGGCAACATAGTTAGAAAAAAAGTCTGTCGCAGTTCTGGCTTTTGCTTCAAGCCCGGTTCTCACTGTCGCATGATAGTAATTGTATATGATCACAGAAAACAGCGCAACAGCCACAGCGACAACCAGCAAAGCAATAAAAAATGTACCTCTGAGCCAACGGTGTCTGAGTCCCGTCATAAAATTTGAGAAAATGCCTGTCAAAATCCATTTACTCCTTTGCTTTACAGTCCCCACTTATATCCATATCCCCAAACCGTAGTAATATAAATGGGGTTCGTCGGATCATCCTCAATCTTGATACGCAACCGTCTGATATTCACATCCGCTATTTTAAGCTCTCCAAAATAGTCGCGTCCCCACACTGTATTGAGAATATCCTCACGTGAAAGCGCCTTGCCCGGATTATCCATAAACATTTTCATTATGGAATATTCCACCTGTGTCAATTTAATACGGACGCCATCTTTTTCAAGTGTCCGATTTCTCGTATTGAGCCTAAAGGGACCTTGTATGATTTCTCCGGTTTCCACAGGGCTTGAAGCACCGGTTCGTCTAAAAAGCGCATCAATCCGCGCTGTAAGTTCAGCTGGTGAAAAAGGTTTGGTTATATAATCATCCGCACCGGTCATCAGGCCGGTCACTTTATCCATTTCTTGCGTTCTGGCCGTGAGCATGACTATGCCAATATGTGGATCTGCCACTCTGATTTTTCTGCACACCTCAAACCCATCTGTATCCGGCAGCATGATGTCAAGTATCGCCACTTTAATATCCGGGTGAATCCGCAATTGTTCAAACGCCTCAGCGCCTGTGCCTGCTTCAATAACTTCATACCCTGCTCTATTGAGATTGATCACAACAAAACTGCGGATACTGATCTCATCTTCAAGTACAAGAATTTTCTTCATAATCAAAACACATCCTTTCTTGCCTTAGACTATAAAGCTAAAACGTCCCCGCAAGCCAATCTGAAAAAATGAGTCTGAAATTTTCAACAATGACTGTCTCATTGAATGTCAAACCAAAACGATTGTCTTCTGTAAGCAGCTCAAATGCATATACAGATGTACCTTCGGATGTCAGCCGCACTCTTCCGGGAAGTCCTGCGCGCTCCTCTCGGGCATCTCCTGTGAGCCGATACACTTTCAAAAAATCTTCAAATGGGCCGCCGTCATCTCCGACAATATAGGAAAAAATGACTGTTCTCTCACCGGAAACGGCATCATCTCTGCGCACAGAAACTCTGCCTCTCCAGTCGATCGGAAGAATCAAAAACCACTCGTCCGTAGGATTGTGGAAAGTAGAAAACGCCAATCGGCTGTGTCCGCGGCTGTCAAATAAATACCAGTCCATCGCATAATAAGCCGTATCGGTCTGTGCGCGAAGCCTTCTGGGAATCGGTACTTTTATCTGTCCATCCCCACTTACATCTGAGCTGAGGATTCGGCGTTGTCTGACCGTTTCATCACTGACCCCACTGGATTCTCGCATGGATACATTCAAAAAGACACCATGCCGGAACGCAAGTATATCCGTCACAAAACTGCCCTCTTCAAATACCCCTTCACCTTCAACGAAAATGGCCGCCACACCGTCTAAAAGCGTACCGCGCATCACTCGTGAAAATGCTTCAACACCGGCAGAAAGCGCCACCTGAGATGTGAGCATGTCTCTATCCTCAGTCAATCTAAAGCTCTGAGCAACCGCTCCGCTCTCCAAGGTAGGCAACCGCAATACGATAATATCATCGTTGCCGTCGCCGTCTAAGTCAAAAACTGTTATACCCTCATATTCCGCACTCGCAAGCAGCACCGCATTCCAGTCTGCAACAGAATATATTTCCATATGCTTAAATGCATCACCCAACTGCCAACCGACGATAATCTCCATTACGCCATCGCCATTCATATCAACATAGCGAATACTCTCAATTGCAGTCCCGGCACCTTCGATTATCGCCGCTACTGAATAGTCGCCATCACGCATTTCGAATATATATATCTTGAGTCTGCTTTCATCGGGAACTCTAAAAAACGCTATGACTTCATTTGTACCGTCGCCGCTGATATCCATGAGTTGTACAGATTGTCTGTTCGGCCCGCTTATGGGAGGAGAAAATTCGGCACCTGCATTGAGTATGGTGTTTATATGCCCCTGAATCCTCAAATAATCCTCTGACAATTCAGGCAAGCGATACAGGTCGTCCGCTGATATGCGCAAGAGGCATCCGGACAGAAACAAAGACGCTACAAGTGCAAGCATTGTTATTAATATTTTATGTTTTTTCTCTCGCACGCTCACTTTTCCCATCGTTTATTTTCAAGCTACACTTCACTGGGTATCTGAAAACACAGTGATCTGTAGCATTTTCAACAACAATGATATCATAAATGTCTTCATCTCGCTAGTGTAATCTTTGTATTTCTTATGTAATGTGAGCAAATGATCATTTATTAGAAGTATGCATTGCTTTTATGTTACTTTTTTCTACACAAATTCATAAAAAAGAGATTTAATCCCTCGCCCTCTTTTCGAGTTCTTCCGATCTCATTTCACGGTTTTCTCTCCATCTCTTCGGCCCTTTGGTCTATGTAATCGCTTCATTAATAGCCTCTGATATGTTCCTGACTTGTATCAGCGCAAGGCCTCCAGGCGGCTTAAGCGTTCCTTTTGCAAATATAGGAAGTATACACGCTTTAAATCCCATGCGTGCAATCTCATTCAGGCGTGGATTTATTTGCGATACTTGACGCAACTCTCCGGTAAGTCCGACTTCACCAAAAACTGCCACGTCACCCCTTATAGGCTTGTCCCTATAAGCAGACGCAAGTGCCAAAACTGTCGCAAGATCCGCACCGGTATCATCAATATTGAGTCCTCCGATGACATTGATATAAGCATCACATCCGCTGACGCGCAGGCCGCCGCGCTGTGCGATTACCGCAAGAAGCATCATTGCTCGATTATATTCTATTCCATTGGCATTGCGGCGCGGCATATTTGCACTGCTCGGCGTAACCAATGCTTGAACTTCCGCAAGAATCGGCCTTGTCCCCTCTATAACACAGGTGACACATGTGCCGGGAGTCATTTCCGGGCGACCGGAAATGAGCATTTCGGAGGGATTTTCCACCTCACTCAGTCCGGTATCAAGCATCTCAAAGACCCCTATTTCATTGGTTGATCCATAACGATTCTTGGCTGCTCTCAGGATTCGGTAATTGAGTGACCGCTCCCCTTCAAAATAAAGCACACAATCCACCATATGTTCCAGTACTTTAGGTCCGGCAATTGCACCTTCCTTATTGACATGCCCAACTAAGAACACTGTAATTCCGGTATCCTTGGACAGACGCATCAGAGACATTGTGCAATCTTTGACCTGACCGATGCTTCCAGGTGAAGCATTTTGCTCCGGATTATACAGCGTCTGAATGGAATCCACGATCAAAATATCCGGCTGCAGCTCTTCTGCAACAGTGAGAATCTCCGGCACTTCCGTCTCTGCCAATATGAATATCCCATCACCTTGGATCCCCAGGCGCGTTGCACGCATTTTGAGCTGACGCTCAGATTCTTCTCCCGATACATAGAGTATTTTCTTCGATTGCCCTACAAGACCGCACAATTGTAGCAGAAGCGTTGATTTGCCAATGCCGGGCGAACCACCAACCAAGACCAACGACCCTGTGACCATTCCACCGCCCAACACCCGGTCAAGCTCTCGAAATCCCGTTTGCGTACGCATCTCTTCAGTGCTATTGAGCACTTTGAGTTCCTGTAGCGCACTCTTACCGACTTTCCTTGCACTCGGCGCAACTGTGGACTTAGACTTCGTGTACGATGGCTGTTCTGCAAGAGTATTCCACCTTCCGCAGGCCGAGCACTGCCCCGCCCATTTTGGCGTTTCATTCCCGCACTCCGTGCAAAAAAATATTGTTTTTGTTTTCATGGATACCTCCGAAAAGCAAAAATTAAAGCTCCGCGAGGGAGCTTTGAGCCGCAGCCACGATTGGGCAAACCTGTGTTTTCAGCCAGTGCATGTAACACAATATCAGACACTCTATCTTCTGACAATGACCACATGCTCTGCCACTGCATAAGGCTCAGATATATTGATCAGCTGCTCATCACCTTCACTGGGAAGCCACCCCAGCGCAAGATCTGCCCTGCCATATCTTACCGCTCTGATCAGCTCCCAAGAATCATACTCTATGATTATCAGCTCAACACCAATAATGTCGCTGACAGCACGTGCGACATCAATGTCCAATCCGTGAAACTCTCCAAACTCATCACGAAATGAAAAAGGCGGCGAATCTCCTGAAACCGCAAGCGATAGATATCCGGGACGACGTTCAACATCCTCAGGCGGAACATAGGTAAACCTTCGCCCCGCAAAGTACATATCACTCAATCCTCTCAGCGTACCATTTTGACGCAAAGTAGCAAGCGCCGCATCTACCGCCCTGAGCAGCCCGGCATTTTCTACCGCTATTGCAAAACGCAAATCATAGACAAGCAGAGGCTCAGGAAGCATCCTGACCCCCGCCGTTTCTGCGACCAATTCGGCAGCCACGGTGGACTCTATAATCACGCAATCCAACGCCCCGCTGAGCAAATGAAACATAAGCTCATCAGTACTGCCTACCGCCCATGCAAAGCCCAATTCATTGGCCATACGCTCAGACGGAGTCCCCAAAAGGGCACCAATGGTTCGACCGGACACATCATCCAGCGAATGCACTACATTAGGTGGTGCATCTCTACATCCGGCAAAAAACACAGTCAGTAAACTCAGTAAAACAATTGATAATATCTTTTTCATTGATACTTATACTTAAATCTCGCGTCAAGGTGGAAAATCATTAAACTCGCGGCAGTTCGGGAAAATCATCATCCCCGGAAAACTCATCGCTGCTTATAGTAAAATCACTACAATCAACAGAGAAGTCGTCGCCCATCGGAAAATCGTCATCATCTAGATGCGTCTTCTTTTTATCTTTGCTTCCCGCTGGAGGCAACTGCCCGCCATGTGCACAAAAATATCTGAAGTCTTCGCCATCCATAGTTTCATTTTCAAGCAAATATTCCGCAGTACCAATGACTAACTTTCTATTTTCACTCAGCAATTTCTCACACTGATCACTGGCTTCGTCAAATATCCGCCTGACCTCATCATCTATGATTGCAGCAGTCTTTTCTGAATAACTCTTCGTCTGTGAAAAGTCACGTCCGATAAAAACAGAACGGCTGCTCTCATCAAACGATATAGGCCCTATTTTATCACTCATGCCATACTTGGTGACCATCGAACGTGCAATGGCTGTCGCATTCTGGATGTCATTGGATGCTCCGGTTGAAATATCATCAAGGAACAACTGCTCCGCGACACGCCCCCCCAACATGGAAACGATCCGCTCAAACATCTCGCTTTTCGATGTGTAATCTTTGTCTTCTTGCGGACGAAACACCGTCATACCTCCGGCCATTCCACGTGGGATGATGGTGACAAAATGTACCGGATCAACTTTTTTGAGGAAAAATGCAACTACAGCATGACCCGCTTCATGGTACGCGGTAATCTTCCGACTCTTCGGAGTCACTACACGGCTTTTTTTCTCTGGCCCTGCGATGACCTTTAATGTCGCATTTTCAATATCTATCATGGTGATAAATCGCTTATTCTCACGCGCCGCCAGAAGCGCAGCTTCATTGAGTAGGTTCTCAAGATCAGCACCGGTAAAGCCGATCGTACCCTTTGCAATACTGGCCAGATCGACATCTTCTCCGAGCAGCTTGCCGCGCGCATGAACTCTCAGTATCTCTTCACGCCCTCTGATATCCGGTAACCCTACATAGACTTGACGGTCAAAACGACCGGGACGCAAGAGCGCATTGTCCAGTATATCTGATCTATTCGTCGCCGCAATAATAATCACACCGTCATTTGCATTAAATCCATCCATTTCAACCAACAATTGGTTGAGTGTTTGTTCACGCTCGTCATGACCGCCACCCAAACCTGCACCGCGCTGACGACCCACCGCATCAATTTCATCAATGAAAATAATGGCGGGGGCAAGTTTTTTCGCTTGATCAAATAAGTCACGCACACGCGAAGCACCGACACCGACATACAGCTCAACGAAATCCGATCCGGATATGGACAGAAACTGAACCCCTGCCTCACCTGCAACTGCTTTGGCTATGAGTGTCTTACCTGTACCGGGAGGCCCCACTAAGAGTACGCCTTTCGGAATACGCGCGCCCAAATCAATATATTTCTTAGGCCCTTTCAAGAAGTCAACAATTTCACGAAGCTCTTCTTTTTCTTCTTCAGCACCTGCAACATCGTCAAATGTCACTTTTTTTGCATCCTCGGTCGCAAGCCGTGTTCTGGCTTTCCCGAATTTCATTGCACCCTTATCCCCGCCAACACCTGAACGATTCATCATCGCATTCCAGATAAAGAAAAATGCGGCAATCAAAATGAGGTATGGCAACAATGAGACCCACCATGGAATACGCATACCCGGATCAAAGTTGTACGAAAAGTTTGAATCTCTCCGCATACTTTCACTGATGTATGGTCTCATGTCACTATGAAAAATGTGTACATCAAGCAACTCATGTCTGACAAAACGGCTGCCGGTGTCACCAAAATTATCTCTCAGCTCCATAGTGACTCTGTTGTTGTTGTTGATATTAAACGACAGAACCTCACCTTCCATAAATAGACGATACATTTCAGAATAGTCTATTTGCATTGAAGGTGCATCCCCTGTATTGGTGACGAGGAACAAGGCGGACAGTATAATAACTAATATGAGGAAGTAGAACCCTACTTCACGCGGACTTCTGTTTTTTTGCTTCAACTATATTATCTCCTAAATCTTGTAATATCGATGTTACGCATAAGCCTTAAGTATGGCTACAAATGGTAAGTTGCGGTAATGCTCTGCATAGTCCAGTCCATATCCTACCACAAATTCATCCGGGCATGCAAATCCCACATAATCCGATACAATCGAAGCCTTGCGCCTTGCCGGTTTATCCAGCAATGTACACACTTTGAGCGATGCAGGTTCGCGCGCTTCAATAAATCTTTTCAGCGCTGAAATGGTCACGCCGCTATCCAGTATGTCTTCAATGATCAGCACGTCCCGACCCTCAATCTCAAAGTCAAAATCCATTCCGATCTTTACATCACCGGACGAAATGGTAGAGACGCCGTAGGACGATGCCGTAATAAATCTCACTTCGCAATCAAGGTCTATATTTCGGGCAATATCTGCCAAAAACACATAGCAACCTTTGAGCACTCCGATGAGCAAGAGCTTTTTGCCTGCGTAATCTTGCGTTATTTGTATTCCAAGTTCCCTAACACGCTGACTGATTTCTTCTTCCGAAAAAAGGATACTTTCTATATGCGCTTTCATGCTCATGCCGCTTTTCTCTCTTTAAAGTTTCTCAAAGTCAATTTGCAACGCCGTGTCGCCTGACATGGGCACTGCTCTGTCACCCATCCCCAGCCCATACACCGCCAGAACTCCTTTGTCATCAGCAATGACCGGTATGGAGGCTCTTTTTCCGGCGGGAATACGGCGCTCGATAAACAACTTTTTTAGTGTTTTTGTACCGTCTTGACCCGTGAGCCTTATCTTATCTCCTTCACGGCGCGGCCTGACAGTTATTTTACCATATATGTCAATAGTTTTGAATAGGAAAGACGTAAACGTTTTATTAATATTGGCGCTTTCTTCATTGTAGGTGACTGTAGCCCCGGATATTTTAAGTCCTGCCTCAGAAATAAGCGCACTACATCCATCAGTAGGAAAAATCGGGGTAAACCCTTGTGCTCCGGAGCATGATGCCGGCTCAAAAACAATACGATCATATGCGCGGTATACCGTCATTGCTTTCAGAGACAACTTGGCTGACGGGTTTTTGTTTTGACACAGCGCCAAACACGCCTGTACATGGCGAAAAGCAAGATTTCCGCCATAGAGCCTCCGAATGACTCTGCTTGAAACTGCAAATGGTAATTTTAATAATTCCGCACAATTTACTGAACGCCCTGTGCCGACATTTTTTAAAATTCCGCTTTGCTTATCCTCAATATCTGATTTTATGTTGCACATCTTATGCGCGTGTTTATCTTTTGTGATAAATTCATCCGCACGCTGTAAAAGCACTTCTTCGTCTGCACGCATGAGTTTCGCCGTTGTCATCAGCGCTTCATTGAATCTGGGGTTTATTTCTCTTAAGATGGGTATCACGAGATGCCTTATTTTGTTTCTCGTATACACATCTGTCAAATTGGTCGAATCTTCCACAAATGCAACAGCATGTTCAGCCAGAAACTGTATCACCTCGTCTCTGGTCATCTTAAGCATGGGCCTTATGACCTTGCCTCTTACAGGTGGAATTCCGGAAAGACCGCTCCCTCCGGCGCCGCGGGTTAAATTGATGATTATCGTTTCTGCATTGTCATCGGCAGTGTGTGCCGTTGCAATTTGCTCAGCATCTATAGTTTTCGCCAGTTCATAAAAAAAGGCATACCGCAAGTCACGCGCAGCTACTTCAATACTGAGTCCGTTTTGTTTGGCATACAGCCTTACATCACCTGCACCGCAGTGATAAGCAATATCGTTGCTCAGACAAAATTTCCGAACGAATGTTTCGTCTGCGTCCGATTCTGCACCGCGCAGGTTGTGGTTAAAGTGGGCGACAGCTAATTTCAGATCCCGCTCATCTGAAATCTGCATGAGCGCTTTGAGCAGGCACATTGAATCTGCCCCACCCGATACACAGACGATGATTGTTGCCGACGCAGGGAGCATTTCATATTCATCTGCAAATTTAAGGATTTTTTCTATCACTTAAGTCTCCCATTGCTGTAAAGCGCCCTGATGTCAGCTTTGCTGACAATATGCGGCGCGTCAAGGATGCCGCGCCCTACGAGGTCTTCGCTGACAGCTCCCTCGCGAGGGAGCCAGAATTGGAATTTATTTTAATATTCATCGTGGTGTCGTTCGAGCGATGAGAAATTTGTAAACTCCGGCAGCCACTGCAACTCAATCATCCCTGTCTCACCGCGGCGATTTTTCAAAATGATACATTCCGCTATATTGTGCGCCTCCGACTCCTGATTGTAATAATCATCCCTGTAGAGCGCCAGAACAATGTCCGCATCCTGCTCAATGGCACCCGACTCTCTTAAGTCAGAAAGCAAAGGACGCTTATTTTGCCGTGACTCATTGGCTCTGGATAGCTGCGAAAGGCAAATCAGCGGTACATTGAGTTCCTTTGCCATAATCTTCATCATTCGGCTAATTTCAGAGACAACCTGCACCCTATTTTCACTTTGACCGCCCCTTGCACCTGAGGCCGATTGCATGAGTTGAAGATAGTCCACAACCACGAGACCTAAATTCGGTATCCGTCTGCATTGCGCATTCATATCTGCAACACTCAGCGATGCATTGTCATTGATGAGCAAATCCGCCTGACTGATTGAAGACGCTGCCCCCAAAAGCTTACGCCACTCATCCGGCTTTATCCGTCCGGTCTGAAGCTTCTTGCTATCAATAAAACTCTCCGATGCCAAAAGCCTGAGCGCAAGCTGTTCAGAAGACATTTCAAGCGAAAAAATCGCAACCGACTTGCCCGAAGACTTCGCCGCGTGTAATGCGATGTTGAGCGCAATACTGGTTTTGCCCATTCCCGGCCGGGAAGCAATCAATATCAGATCACCCTTATTGAGTCCCATGATCGCCTTATCCAAATCGTGCAATCCGGTCGCCATACCCGGAATCGCTTTGCCGCTTCTGGCTACATTGCGGATTTCCTCATAAACTTCAACGAGCACCTTCGAAACCGGCTCAAGTCCATCCTTGTCTCTATCCTGCCTTAACCCATAAATCCGCTTTTCGGCAGCTTCAAGGATATTGATCGCTCCACCTTCGCCGGAAATAGCCATTTCAGTAATATCTCCACCGGCATCCACGATAGAACGCAAGAGCGCCTTATCCTTGACAATGGCCGCATACTCCATCACATTCGATGAAGTTGGTGTGATCAGCATCAGATCGCGTATATATCCGGGAGAGTCGTCATTATAGACCCCATCCTCTTTCATCTTATCCAAAACAGTCACAGGATCGATGGCTTTAGAGAAATTAAACATCGAATATATCGTTTCAAATATATCTTTATTACTCGACAGATAGAAGTCGCCTGCTTTGAGCGCACCAATAACATCAGAAATACAGCGCGAATCAATGAGCATTGACCCTAGAACCGCCTGTTCCGCTTCTATGCTGTGCGGTATTTGTCTATGAAGCAGATCATCCATGACTACACTCCCTACTTAACCTCCGGTGATTAACGATTCAAAACCCATGTGCTTATTTTACGCTTCAACAACCAACACATTAATCACGCCTACAATTTCAAAACCTAATTTACATTTGATCTCATAAGGACCAAATGACTTTATGGGATCATCTTGTACGATTTTATTCTTCTCTATGGCAATATCATGCTGCGCAAGAAGCGCTTCGGAAATCTCTTTTGAAGTGACCGATCCAAAAAGCTTTCCACCTGCTTCACCTGCTTTTGCAGTAATGTGCACTTGGATACCCTCAAGCTTTTTGGCAACCGCTCTCGCCGCCGCTTTATCTTCCTCAAGCTTCTTTTGCTTTAACTTATCTTGCCGCTTCATTTCTGCAATGTTCTCGTTTGTAGCCTCGACCACAAGCTTTCTGGGCAGCAAAAAATTCCTCGCATATCCGTCTGAAACATTGACAAGTTCACCTTTTTTCCCATGTCCCTTAACATCTGCTTGCAAAATTACTTTCATATCTATCACCATTCCTTTCGTATAACCTAATTTATACCTATCCTCTGTCTAAATAATCGTCAATTGCACGCTTGAGATTTTCAACGACTTGCGCAACTGTCGTATCCTTAACTTGCAGTCCGGCAGTGGACTGACTGCCGCCCCCGCCGAGTTTTTCCAGAATCAATTGCACATTCACTTTACCGATACTCCGACCGGACGCATACACAACCGCCCCATCACGTGCAACCACAAAGGAAGTATGCACCCCTCTGACATTTAAGAGTTCATCAGAAGCTTGAGCAATGCTGATCCTATTTTGATTCTCATCACAAAACGCAATGGCAATACCCTCTCTGTATATTGATGCCTCACGTATCAGCGCATAACGCGCAGTGGCTGTTTCGATATCCGATTGGAGCAACCGCTTGACCGCCGCCGCATCCGCTCCGGCTCTTTGTAAAAATGACGCAGCATCAAAAGTCCCGCTCCCGGTATTGATTGCAAATCCCTTGGTATCCAGCACAATACCCGCAAGTAGAAGCTCAGCTTCTATGCGCAGAATATCATCAGGGTCTAAGAGATACTGTATCATCTCTGTCACCAACTCAGAGGTTGACGATGCATGAGGCTCATGGAAGTTGAACACTGCATTTTCTATGTAGGTTGCAGCCCTCCTATGGTGATCCACAACCGCAATGCGAGTACACGACATCAAAAGCGACTCCGACTCCACCTGCTCCGGTCTGCTGGTATCGACCACAACCAACAAGGTCTTACTATCCGCATCTAACAACGCCTCCTCTTCGGTTATAAAAACACCCTCATATTCAGGAAGAGAAGATACCAATGCAATCGCATCTTGAGCATTATTGGTTGGTATATCAATGACTATGTGCGCCTGCTTTTTCTTTGCCCTTGCCAAACAACACACACCGACCGCCGCACCCACAGAGTCAAAATCACCTGCTTTGTGCCCCATGACGAACACCTTTGACGCATCTGAAAGCATCTCCCCGAATGCGCTGGCCAATACTCTTGACTTTACTTTTCTGCGCTTTTCTAACTTGGGCGAATGCCCTCCATAAAATTCAAAACCATATCTGTTCTTAATGACCGCCTGATCCCCGCCGCGTGTAAGCGCCATTTCTATCGCCAAGGACGCATTGCGGTAATTTTCCACCGGCGAATCGCCATCTTTCCCCAGACCGATACTCAATGTCGCATGCACCCCATCTGCACCGGTATTGGCATGCACCTCTTCTAATATCGAAAATTTATCCTTGACAAAACGCTCCAAATGCCTATCTTCAAAAAGGAAAAAATACCTGTCTCTTTCATACCTACATAAATATCCGCCAAAATCTCCGGTCCACGCCGTGATTTTATCATCAATATCAGAAAGAATGATGGTCTTCTCCTTTTCCCGCATCCCTTTGAGCAGTTCGTCATAGTTATCAAGCATGATGATTGCAAAAACAAGCCGCGAATCAAGATACTCATCAGCCACCCGATGATACTCGGTGACATCCACCCAATAGGTCATGGCGACATAGTCACGCTCCGAGCGCACCAAACTCCCATACACCCAGTAGCGCTTTCCCCCGATCGGGATTGGTGCTTGACATTCACTTTTCCCATCCAACAGCCAGTCCCAAGTGAATTCAGGAACAACATCGGTGATGTTGAGTTCAAAGAACGGCTCTTTAAGATCCGATATCGCTATGAAGCGGTCGTTCGACCACAAGATCTCGCCAGTCTCTGTATTGAGTATCACCGCAGGCAATGGCGTGTCTCTGACCGTCAAATCCATACTGTCTGATATTGATTCGAGATAGTTGAGCAGTTTTTCCGTCCTCTTGCCGGATACAATGCGTGTGTAAATGGCCAGTGCAATAACCACAAGCACCTGTACCCCTGCAACCAAGCGATGGTCATTATCTCCTCCGAGGAAAAAGGTCGTCAAGGCAAAGGCTATAAGGAGTATCATATATAGCCTCACATTCGGTCTGAGCAGTCTGGGCAGCTTCTTGTTCAATGCGATATCCTCCCTTTTCCTTGCACACGCAGGAATCATTATATCAAACACTATGTTTCATTACAATATAAAACTACACTGTGCGGTAATGGCACTTACAGTTCAGTGGGTATCTTAAAACTCGCAATGGCTACAGTCACTGAGCACACAATCTTTGGATATGATACAAATTGAGTATGAGTAGACGTGCCTTGGCTGTGCGCAAAGCGCGCCTAAACAAGCACGCCAGTGCGCTGTTCCGCTCGGCGGCGGGGCAATCGTTTATGCCCCGGTAGGCCCAACCTGTGTTTTCAGAT
>WQVH01000014.1 GCA_009781695.1 Oscillospiraceae bacterium | reverse complement strand
GGTTCTGATTGAATGTACATCGTCCCATCCGATTTGTCGCATCTCTCTTCTGAAAACAAGTTCCAATGCTTGCCTGAGTCCGGGGTCTGTGATGACTTCGTTCGGCTGGCGATGCGCATCAGCCAGAGTGTCACCACCTGTTGCAGTTGGTGCATTTCCAGGAACTTGCTGTATCGGTGCATTGCTCATGCGTTGCTCCTGCCATGCAGTATGGCTTTCTTGCCAAGCCGTGTGGCTCTCACGCCATGCTTCTCTGGATTCTCTGTCGGACATTTCTAAAATTGCCACAAGTGCGATTATGGCAAATACGATGACCAACCCGGTCACGATAATGCTTGCTTTTGTCTTCGGAGGTGCAGCTTCTTTTTCCGGTTGCGGCACAATTTTCGGTACAGGGGCACCGCACATCGGGCAGGTGTCTGTGATATCTCCAATGATTTTTCCGCAATATTTACACTTAACTGTCATCACTTTAATTGCTCCTTGGTATGCGATAGTATAAAGCGTAGTATAACACGATATTTAGTGTCAAACAATAGGCGTTTTATACCATTTTATACATTATGACACCAATGAATACACTGGCTTCCATCAAAGGGTATTCGGCTGAAAGATGAGCTTCGAAAAAAGCCACCTTTGCTCAGGCGGCCTTTTTGTACAGTGATGGGATTACACACCAATTTTCCTAAATCGTTCGTAGCGTTTTTGTTTCAGCTCGTCCGGCGTAAGTGTCGAAATGGTTGCGTACCATTTGAGTATTTGCGCTTTCAGGTCATGTAGCATCTTTTCCGGATCTTTGCTTTTTTCCGGTATGACTTGCTCGACAATACCCAGTGCACTGATGTCCTTAGATGTCAATTTGAGGCTTTGCGCTGCTTGCGCCGCTTTTTCCGGGTCACGCCAGAGTATGTTTGCGCAGCCCTCAGGCGATATAACTGAATATACCGCATTTTCAAACATCCAGACTTCATCGGCAACTGCCAGTGCCAGCGCACCACCGCTACCGCCCTCTCCTATGAGAATCGACAGGACAGGTGTTTTGAGCGTCATCAGTTCCATAATATTTTCTGCGATTGCTTGCCCTTGCCCACGCTCTTCAGCACCAATTCCGCAAAATGCCCCGGCAGTGTCCACAAAGCAAACAATCGGTCGCTTAAATTTCTCAGCTTGCTTCATGAGCCTGAGTGATTTTCTATATCCCTCCGGATTAGGCGTTCCAAAGTTGCGCTTGATTCTGCTCTTGGTGTCCCTGCCTTTTTCGGTCGCAAGCACTGTAAAAGGTATATCGTCTAAGTAGCCTACACCACCGATAACTGCCGGATCGTCCGCAAAGCGTCTATCTCCATGCAGTTCGATGAATTCCGGAAATAATCCTTTTATAAAATCAAGGCTCGTTAAGCGGTCTTTTGATCTGGCACCTTTTACATAATCATATGGAGTTTTTTCTAACTTCCGGATCTCGGCGTTTGCTTTTTCATGCGCTCTTTTTTCCCGAAGTATACGGACTCTTTCTTCACGCGCCTTTCTTTCGGCGGCTCTTTTTTCAGCAGCAGTCATTTCTTTTTTTGTGTCTTCAATCATTAGGATTCCTCCCTTTTGTGCATCTTGAGCAGCGAAGATATGATTTGCCTTTGCTTAGCTCGCGAGATAATCATATCTAAAAATCCGTGTTCTAACAGTAACTCTGCCTTTTGAAATCCCGGCGGCAATTTCTTGCGCACGGTTTGCTCAACAACACGTGCTCCGGCAAATCCGATAATTGAACCCGGCTCTGCAACCAGAACATCACCCTGCATTGCAAAGCTGGCTGTAACGCCGCCCGTGGTTGGGTCAGTCAATAATGTTAAGTAGAAATTTCCTGCATCGCTGTGCCTCTTTACCGCACCGCTGGTCTTGGCCATTTGCATGAGTGACATGATGCCTTCTTGCATTCTGGCACCGCCTGAAACAGTACATCCAACGACAGGCAAGTTATGCTGTGTCGCATGTTCAAATAATCTGGTAATTTTCTCACCGACCGCTGCGCCCATACTGCCCATCATGAAAAACGGATCCATCACGAACATTGCACATGGCTCACCACCAATTGATGCAGTGCCGCATATGACTGCTTCCGGTTCACGAGCGCCTCTTTTCAGTTCTTCCAGTTTTTCAGCATATCCGGGAAATTCAATAGGATTCTTACTCACCACTTCGGCAAAAAGCTCTGAAAAACTGTCCTCATCGGTAAGATATCCGATTCTTTGTCTTGCTGAAATACGAAAGTGATGACCGCATTTACATACATGCATTTGTGTCCCTAGATCGCTGATGGGATTGCCCCACGCACAAACAGGACATGTTTCAGTCATCTCTATGTCACTTTCTATCCGTGTCTCAGGCAAACGCCCGCCTTTTTCCAGCTCATTTTTCGATTTTCTAAATATCGCTCCAAATGTCATAAAAATTCACCCCTCCAAGCGTTTAACGCTCTTTGTCTCGTGCGCATTGATGCTCGACACTTTGCGTGCTATAAAGTCAACATGGTACGCTCCGCTTTGGAACTTCGAATCAGAAACCAATCCTATGTGCTCGTCTATATTTTTCTTCACGCCATCAATCACCAGCTCACACAGCGCCGCATGCATCTTTCTTATCGCTTCTTCTCTTGTCGCAGCATGTACCATAAGCTTACCCAGCAGCATATCATAGTATGAGGGCATCTCATATCCGTTCCATAATGCACTGTCAAATCTGACCTCCGGTCCTCCGGGCAGATGCAAAAATGCTACTTTGCCTGTTGCCGTTGCATTGATCCTACATTGAATTGAGCATCCTCTAAGGACGATATCATCCTGTGTAAAATCCAGCGCAACACCCGCAGCGATGCGAATTTGCCATTTCACTATGTCTATGCTCGTCACTTGCTCAGAAACACCATGCTCGGCCTGCAATCCGAGGTTGATCTCCATAAAGAAGATGTTTTCGTCCGTATCAACCAAAAACTCGACAGATCCCACACCGATGTAGTCCGCTGCTTTAGCCGCTTTTTGGGCTAACTCATATAATTCAAGCCGAACTGCTTCGCTGCATCCGGGAGACGGCGCTTCGTCAAGCAGCTTTTGATAGTTTCGCTGAACAGAACTATCACGCTCTCCTAAGCAGACCGTGTGACCCAGTTCATCTATGATCAGTTGCACTTCAATATGCCTTGCGGGGACGATACATTTTTCCATATACATAGCGCCATCGCCAAAAGCATCTTGCGCCTCACGTGATGCCATTTGAAAAGAAATTTCAATATCCGCAGGTTCATTGACTACCCGGAGTCCTTTGCCCTCGCGCCCTGCGCGCGCCTTGAGCATGACTGGATAACCTATCTTTTCTGCTGCGTCTAAAGCTTCTTTTTCATCGGCCAGAATCCCTGTACCGGGTATCACTTTGATTCCTGCTGCGCTCATGACCTGACGCGCCTTGTCTTTATCTCCAACTTTCGAAAGCACTTGCGATTTGGGTCCAATAAATGCTATTTGATTCTTTTCACAAAGCGCTGCAAGTCTGCTGCTTTCCGATAAGAATCCATATCCGGGATGAATGGCCTGTACTTTTGTAGCGAGCGCCGCACTGACAATCCGCTCTGCATCAAGGTAGCTCTTGGAGGCCTCTGCACTGCCAATACATATGCTTTCATCCGCAAGGGCAACATGCATGGCACTTTTGTCTGCTTCGGAAAAAACCGCCACGGTCTCAATGCCCATTTCTTTACATGCACGAATGATGCGTATCGCTATCTCGCCTCTGTTGGCTATTAATATCTTTGAAAACATGATTCCCGCCCCCTGTTATTGAGTGTCAGACCCGTCTTTAGGGTCTTCCGACCGCGTTACGAGCGCAAACGAAAATTCCGCTTTGAGACACAGTTTTCCCGCTACACTGAGTGTGCCTGAGGCAAAATAAAAGGGCGCTTTTTCCTTTGTTATTTTGCATCGCGTCTCAATCGTATCTCCCGGTTTTACCGGGGATTTAAAACGTGCGGATGTGATCCCTGTAAAATATGGGGTTGCCCCTGCTTCAATACCGCCGCTCAGTAGCACACATGTTGACTGAGCCAGTATCTCACACAGTATCACACCGGGAACAATCGGGTTTCCGGGAAAATGTCCGTCTAAAAACCATTCATCTCCCGTGACAGTATACTTTCCTATAGCAGTACCGTCTACAACCTCTGCTTCATCAATGAGCAGCATATTTCCTCTGTGGGGTAATATGGTCATTATTTCGTTTTGGTTCATATGGCAGCATTAATTTGAAATAGTGGCTGACCATACTCAACAATCTGTTGGTTTTCAGCACAAATTTCTACGATCACGCCATCCCGCTCAGCGGTCAGCTCGTTTAACATCTTCATGGCTTCAATAAGGCACAAAATATCACCTTTTCTCACGGTGTCTCCTACTTGTACATATGGGCTCTTTCCCGGTTCCGGTGCATTATAAAATGTACCGACAGTCGGTGACTTTACTTCGAAGAGTTTGGCATTTGTTTTTATCGTCTCTTGTCTCATCTGTGCTTCCGCCGCCGGAGCAACCGGTATCGTTGGGGCGGCTACTGCGCCGCGTTCCAGTCTGATTGATTCATCCGGTGATGCGTAAGATAAAACAGTCAGTTCCATTTCATCCATCAGTTGTGCGAGCTCTTTTATGGTTTCATATTCCATCATTATTGTTTTCCTTTCTTTTCAGACTCATGTTAAGTTTGCGGTGCGATGAGGATATCGCACCCTACGTTAGGTTTGCGTTTTTAAAGGCGATACATGCATTGTGTCCACCAAAGCCCAATGAGACCGACATGGCCAAATCAGGTGTTACTTTTCTGGCTTTGAGCGGTATATAGTCCAGATCACATTCCGGATCGGGTTCTAACAGACCAATTGTTGGCGGCACCTCACCTTTTGACAGCGTCAGCAGAGATATGATGCCCTCAACAGCACCTGCTGCCCCCAACATATGCCCTGTCATGGACTTTGTGGAACTTACCAAAAGTGTATTGTCCCTGCCGGAAAAGGCGTTTTTTATTGCTTTTGTCTCTGCTGCATCATTGAGCGGTGTACCGGTGCCATGCGCATTGATGTAGACCACACCATCCGGGCAACCGGATTCCTTATACGCTTCCGATATGGCACGTGCCGAAGTTTCTCCCCCCGGTGTCGGCGCTGTAATATGGTGTGCATCACATGTAGAGCCATAGCCGGTTATCTCTGCATATATCTTCGCACCTCTTGATAAAGCATGTTCATACGCTTCTAAAATAATGACTCCGGCGCCTTCACCAATCACAAATCCCGCTCTTCTTTTGTCAAAGGGCAGTGATGCTGCATCCGGATTGTTTGATGAGGTGAGCGCTGTCATGTTGGAAAACCCGGACACACCCATTGGGGTCACAACAGCTTCGCTTCCGCCTGCAATTGCTGCATCGGCATAGCCATGTTTTATTGCTCTAAACGCCGAGCCAATAGCATCCGTACCCGTTGCGCATGCGGTGATTACTGCGGTGCATGAGCCTCTTGCATTGAATTTTATCGCAATATTTCCCGCAGCTAAGTTGGGTATCATCATGGGAATAAACAGTGATGATACTTTGCGCGGGCCGCCGGTCAGCAGTTTTTCAACTTCGGTTTCAAATGTCACCATACCGCCGATGCCCGATCCGAAGCATGTCGCAAACCGCGCCGGCTCTACCGCACCTTCGATACCGCTATCTTTCACCGCTTGAGTTGCTGCGGCAATGGCATATTGCGCATAGAGATCCAGTCTGCGCACTTCATTGCGTTCCATGTAATCTAGCGGGTCAAAGTCCTTGACCTCGGCGGCAAGCGATGCTTTATATGCTGCTATATCAAATCGGGTGATTGGGCCGATCCCATGCTTACCGGCAATGAGATTAGCCCACATTGTTTCAATGTCATTCCCGACCGGTGTGATCGCACCAATGCCGGTTACAACTACTCTATTCATATCACAAGTCCTCCGTCAATGCAAATAACTTGTCCGGTGATATAGTCTGCGGCACATAAAAATGCGACCACATCAGCAACTTCCTCCGGAGCGCCTGCACGTCCGAGCGGTATCGCTTTTAAAAGCGCCTCTTCACCGGCCAGATTTTCAGTCATATCCGTTTGTATCAGTCCCGGCGCAATAGCATTGCAACAGATGTTTCGCGATGCAAGTTCCTTTGCCACCGATTTGGTCAGTCCTATGAGACCGGCTTTAGAGGCAGAATAATTGGCTTGCCCCGCATTGCCCATAACACCTGCAACGGAGCTGATGTTGATGATTTTTCCGCATTTCTTTTTCAAAAAAATCGGTGCGCAGTGGCGAATCATATTAAACGCACCTTTGAGATTGACATCCAGCACGCTATCAAACGCATCTTCTTTCATCATCATGATCAGTCCATCTTTTGTGATGCCGGCATTGTTTACGAGTATATCAATCGTGCCAAAATCCTTTTTCACACAATCGACTGTCTCTTTTGCTGCATTAAAATCCGAGACATCACATTTATAAGTATGCGCTGTGACACCTAACTTTTTTACAGCTTGACATACTTCATCCGCTTTTTCCGCATTTCCGGCATAGATTATTGCTATATTGACACCTTGTGATGCCAGTTTTAGGGCTATTGCTTTGCCTATTCCGCGTGATGCACCGGTTATGAGCGCAACTTTTCCGTTGAACATTGATCTTTTTCCCTTTCGAACTTTTTATTGATTAAGCATCGTTTTACATACGGTTTCCAAACTCTGCACATCTTCCACATTAAATGCTCTGACATCTTTTGATATCCGAGGTATTAGGCCGCTCAGCGTCTTACCGGGGCCTACCTCAATAAATGTATCCGCTCCGGCTGCAATCATGTTCTCTACGGCAACACGCCACATCACCGGATTGCAGATTTGCTTTGCCAAAATCGCTTTGATATCTCCTACATAGGGCTGCCCTGTCATATTTGAGTACAGGGCAACTTGAGGTGATTGAATCTCAATTTCTCGCAATGTCTCCGAAAAAGCATCGGATGCATCTGCCATAAATGGGCTGTGAAATCCACCGCCGACTTTGAGCGGCATGGCTCTGCCTCCGGCATCCTTGACTTTGCTCATAAATGCTTCAAGCTGATCCTTTAATCCTGCAACAACCACCTGACCGTCGCAATTAAAGTTCACCGGATACATGTGATCACACTCATGGCATAGCGATATCACCGCTTCGTCAGAAAGCTTGAGCACTGCCACCATGCCTGTTGTCACTGCCGCTGATGCTTTTTGCATGAGATGCGCCCTGGTACAGACCAGTTCAAATCCGGTCTCATACGAAACTGCGCCTGAAAAGGCAAGTGCGGCAACTTCTCCCAATGAAAATCCCGCAAGTATATCCGCACTGACCCCTTGTTCTTTGAGCGCAGCCGCCGCTGCAAGGTCAACACAGTATACGCAAGGTTGAGTGTTCTCTGTTATGGCCAGTGTTTCTGTGCTTCCGGTAAAACACTGCGCAATCGTTCCGGGTCTGATTAACTCGGCAATATCAAATACTGCACGCGCCGCTTGGCTGCGCTCATAGAGCGCCTGCCCCATGCCTGTGAATTGGGCGCCCTGTCCTGAGAACATAAATACTATTTTACCCATTTCATTGCACCACGCAGAATGTTTTCCGCTTCTTCAAATATTTCTGCAATCATTTCCGCGGCAGGTTGTTCTTTTTTAATCATACCGGCGATTTGCCCTGCCAGAAAACATCCTTTTTCACTGTCACCGTCAATCGCTGCCAGTCTCAGCGCCCCGGCAGCAAGTGCTTCAAGGTCTGCGTCTGAAACTAAGTGATCATATTCTGCTTTTAGGTACGCCCTTGAAAAGGCTGTCTTCAAGCTGCGCACCGGATGTCCCAGTCTCTTACCGGTCGCCATGGTTGATATATCTGTGGCTTTAATGACTTTGGCTTTGTAATTTTGATGCACGACACATTCCGTTGCAACCAGAAATCTTGTACCGAGCTGTACACCTTGCGCACCGAGCATCAGTGCTGCGGCAACGCCTCTTCCATCAGCAATACCGCCTGCCGCAATTACCGGCAACTGCGTCACATCACACACTTGCGGCACCAGCACCATCGTTGTCGTATCTCCCACATGTCCGCCGCTTTCACTGCCCTCAGCAATCACCGCTGAGGCTCCGGCACGAGTCACCAACTTCGCCATTGCGACTGAGGCAACCAGTGGTATGACTTTTATCCCTGCACTTTGCCACGCATCCATGTACTTTGATGGATTGCCCGCTCCGGTGGTCACCACCGGAACGCGCTCTTCTGCAACAACTTTTGCTACTTCATCAGCAAATGGACTCATCAGCATGATGTTGACACCAAATGGCTCGTCTGTCAACGCACGCACTTTGTGAATTTGCGTACGTAAATAATCTGCATCGGCATTCATTGCTGAGATGATGCCCAAGCCTCCGCCGTTCGATACAGCAGCTGCAAGATTGGCCTCTGATATCCATGCCATTCCGCCTTGGAGGATGGGATATTTTATGCCTAAAAGGTCACAAATTGAGCTTTTTACCATGTTTAGTTACCCATTTTTGCTTCAATAAACACGGTCAGTGCACCGACTGTATCGAATTTTTCTTCAAGCTCAAGTTCTACGCCCAGTTCTTCTTCAAATCTCATGACCATCTCAACGATGTCCAGTGAATCGACACCTAAGTCTTCAAAGGTTGTGTTTTCTGTAATTTCTGATACATCTACACCAACATGTTCTGCAATAACCTCTGCAATTTTTTCAAATACGTTCATTTTTTACTTCTCCTCTTTTTATCATATTATTCATTATTTTTCAACTTACGTCACTTTGTGCATGCTATCGGTAGCAACTTACCATCCGCCCCACCTGATCACACATGCCGCACTGGTCAGTCCCGCACCAAAAGCTGCCATGACAATATAGTCACCATCTTTTAATTTGCCCGAGCGAAAAAGCTCATCAGCAAGTATCGCGACACTCGCGGCAGAAGTGTTGCCGGTCGTTTCTATATTCTTTAGACATCGCTCCGGTTTCAGATCCAGTTTTCTTACAGCCGCATCAATGATACGCGCATTGGCTTGGTGCGGTATAATCCATGCGATATCATCTATTTTAAGACCTGCTGCTGCTACTACATCAGCCAAATCCGTACACATGGCGTTTACTGCGAACTTAAAGACTTCTTGACCGTTCATATGGACATAGGGTTTTTTTGACTCTACTTCATAGTATGGCGAAGTTCCTGCAAAACTGGGTATACACAGCACTTCGGCATCGCCTTTTGCGCAGAGTTTCGAGGAGATATAGGTATCCCCATCTCCCAACATCATCGCACCGGCACCGTCAGCAAATATAACTGCCGTACTCCGATCACTCCAATCAACAACCCGCGAAAGCCGCTCCGCACCCACAACGAGGATGCGCTTGAGTCCTCTGCCGAAAAATGCCGCTGCGGTCTCCAATGTGTATATAAAGCCTGAACAGGCCGCGTTGATGTCCATCGCCGGGCAGGTTGCTCCTAGCATGGATTGCAGCGAGCAGGCCAAAGATGGGGCTGCATAATCCGCACTCACCGTTGCGCACAATATCATATCTAATTCGCTCGGTGAAACGCCACTCATTTCCAGTGCGCCCAGTGCTGCATTATAGGCCATATCGGCAGTGGTTTCTGTTGTACAAATAGGGCGACTGCTTATGCCTACGCGCTGCTGTATCCATTCATCAGAAGTGTCTATAAATTGTGAAAGTTCATCATTGTATACGGATCGCTTCGGCAAATAGCTTCCTGTTCCCAATATTCTAAAACTCATGTAGTCGCCTCAATGTTTTTCTCAAAAAATCGATCTAGTTTTTGTATCATGCGTACAAGGATATCTTTTTCTTCTTCACAGAGTCCACTTTCAAGTTCCTTAACCATCATCATATGAAAGTGCATGTGTAACATAAATACTTTTCGACCCATGCGCGTCAGTGTCACGCGTACAGCACGTCCATCGTTCGTGCAACCGCTTTTTATCAAAAATCCTTTTTGTTCGAGTTTTCTGACCGATACGGTTGCAGACGGACGTGCGATCTCCATGAATTCGGCAATTTCACTGGGATTTCGCCCTTCCGTTCCTGCTCTTCCAATATATTCGATTGTGTGCATTTCGCGAAGCGTCAGACCGGCGCCGGCGCCTCTTTGCAAGAAATCTTCCTCAACACGCAAGATCTTGTGGTACACTGTGACCAGCATGTCGTGTAAGACCTCAGCAAATTTCTGCAAACGTCTCACCTCCATTTTCGTTTGTTTTGCAAAACTTCACAGCAATTTAGTTAGTTAAGTTAACTAACTATATCGAGCTGAGTATACGCTCAAACTTTATTTTTGTCAAGTTTTTGCTTA
Organism: Oscillospiraceae bacterium; assembly: GCA_009781695.1. Taxonomy (GTDB): domain Bacteria; phylum Bacillota; class Clostridia; order Oscillospirales; family Oscillospiraceae; genus WRMH01. Next base: position 31,876 of record WQVH01000014.1, on the reverse strand, counting down.
AGATTTTTCTACTTGCTTAGACAATTCAACAATCTTTCGCAGCCGGTGATTCAGGCAGGATTTCGTTAGCGGCGGCACTGAAATTTCCGCAAGCTCCTTGATGCTCAATTCAGGGTTATTGACCCTGAGTGCAGCCGTCTGTCTGAGCTTTTCAGGCAAAGCTTCCATCGCCCCAACAGCCTCTATAAGTTCAATTGCACGGATATGCAAGGCCGAAGCGTCTACAGTCTTCGTTACATTGGCTGTGTCGCAGTTTACTTTTCTGTTGACACTATTGCGCATGTCTTTTTCTATCTTCGCGGACATGACCTCCATGGCATGTATCGGTGCACCGATCAGTGTCAAAAAGTCCTCAATTGCCGCACTTTGCTTGAAATATATGATGTAATTTCCGCTGCGGGCGGTCTCCTTTGGTGCAAATCCCATTTCAAGCAATAGAGAATAGGTCTCGCGGCTCACATTAAAATGATCGGTCACCAGTTCCAGATGATAGCTCTTTTCAGGGTTGGTAATCGCACCGCCTGCCAAAAATGCACCGCGAATAAAGCTCCTGCGGCAACAGTCTTCTTCAAGCACTCCCAAATTAACATGATGCGCCAAAAGGCTCTCCGGCGATATCCCAAATGTCTCAAAAATGCGATTAAGCTTAGCCGGCGCTGTGATGATGTAAGCGTGTTTGCCTGCTTTTTCAGAACTGGGCGCACTATCAAAGTCCACATCAAATGCAATCTTGAACATATCAATCATTCTTTGCCCAAGCGTTTTGTTCCCGGTGATCATTCTGATTTCACGCACCGAAAAGGTATTGCAAAACATCAACATGCCGTAGCACTCTGCTACTGCGCAACATGTATTTTCCAGCTCAATTCTGCATAATTCATCTTTAGTATTGTACGAAAAAGACATTTTCCCCTATTCTTTCTCTATATCCCGGTGGATGCAATCTACCGGATAATCTTGTTCAGATAAGTATTCAAGTAAGGCTTGGGCCATTGCCGGTGACCGATGTTTGCCCCCTGTACAGCCTACACAGATGACAAGATACCGCTTGCCTTCTTCTATGTAGTGCGGCAACAGAAAGTCGAGCATGTCACAAAGCTTAGCGTAAAATTCATTACTTTGCTCCATGCCGAACACATAATCTTTGACCAGATCATCAAGCCCGGTTTTGTCTCTGAGTTCCGGGATATAAAATGGATTGGGTAAAAATCTAATGTCAAACATCAGATCCGCTTCTACCGGCAAGCCATATTTAAAACCAAAAGACTTCACGGTAACACTGATGGCCTTTTGATCCTGTCCATCCATCAGTTTAAATAAGCGGCGCTGGAGCTTACTCAATGTCAGTCCGGTCGTGTCAATAATTTCATCGGCCATCTGCCGCACCTGTGCGAGCAGTTCTATTTCTTTTTTTACCGCGTCTTCAATTGTTGTACCGGGGGCATCCAGTGGATGGCGGCGGCGTGTTTCTTTATATCTGCGCACAATCGTCTCAACTTCTGCTTCCACAAAAATGATCCTCAGTCTGCAACCCAGTTCACGCATTTCTTCAAATATTTTAAATAACTCTGCCGGATCTTCCAGCGCACGCACATCTGTCACGAGGGCCACGCGCTCGTATCGTCCGTGCGTTGCCAAGCATAGCTCTGCAAACTTCGGCATCATGGTGATGGGCATGTTGTCCACGCAATAAAAGTCCATGTCTTCAAGCACTGCAGCGACACGGCTCTTGCCTGCGCCTGATAGTCCGGATACGATGATGATGTCCATTTAGTTTTCCTCCTCAAATGATGCGTTGCGGTGTTTTTGCGGACGAACACAGTTCGCCCCTACTGTATGATTCTTATTTCCTGCTCTAGCTCTATGCCGAATTGTTTAAATATGGTTTCTTTTACATGTGCGATCACTTGCATTACATCCGAAAAAGTTGCACCGCCTCGATTGACAATAAAGCCCGCATGCTTTTCCGACACCTGTGCTCCGCCTATTGCAAAGCCTTTTAGACCCGCTTGTTCGACCATAGCTCCTACATATCCATCTTTCGGGCGCTTAAACACACTGCCTGCACTGGGCATATCAAGCGGCTGACTGTCTCGTCTGCGTACACTCAATGCGTCCATTTTCGCTTTGATGAGTTCCGGCACACTGTGTTTTAATTTTAGAGTTGTGCCAAGGATTATCTCACCGTTTTCCATAAATCTGCTGTGCCGGTATGAGAATTCATGTTCGGAATTGGTGATATCAAAAATGCACTTTGCGGATGCTGAAAAAGCATCGGTACACTGAACAATGTCTTGCATCTGTCTGTCATATGCGCCGGCATTCATATATATAGCGCCGCCCAGTGTGCCGGGTATACCATGTGCAAACTCCAGTCCGCTGAGTCCCAAATTCTGAGCATATACCGCAAGTTTTGATAAAATTACGCCCGCTCCCGCCGATATCTCAAGTTCATCTACATGTTTCATGTAGTCAAGCTTAGCCGTGTTTATAACCACCATATCCAGTGGCTCGTCACATACCAGCAGGTTTGTCCCATTGCCTAAAATAAACGGCGTGATGTCATTTTTTTTAAGCATCTGATGCATATCCACAATCTCAGAGGCTGCACTTGGAAAATACATCGCCCGAACCGAGCCTCCGATGCGAAAGGATGTATGGTCTTTCATCGGCTCATTGTATTTGTGCGCTATCTTTGGAAGGTCATGCTCTATTTCCTTTAACGCTGCTGTGATCACATCCATCGCTTTTTAACCTCCGGTGCATTGCATTTTTCTGCTCGCTTACTTAATTTTCCGCTTGCTCTTCAAAGTATTTGTCTAGTTTCTTCGTAAGCTCCAATGCGGCGTTATATCCCATAAGCTTCTGGCGCTGATTCATTGCAGCGACTTCTAGTATCACCGCAAGGTTACGCCCCGGCTTTACCGGTATGGTCAAAGATGGAATCTTGACCCCCAGAATATCTTCTGTCGCTTCACTTACACCCAATCTGTCATACTTGGCCACATCGTTCCACTGTTCCAAATTGATAATCAGGTTGATGTTTTGAAAGGCTTTAACTGCGCCAAATCCAAATATCCTGCGTACATCTATAATGCCCAAACCGCGCAGCTCAACATAGTGCCGGATCAGTTCCGGAGCTTCTCCTTGCAAGACATCAATATCTATTACTCTGATCTCCACCGCATCATCGGCAATCAGCCGATGGCCTCGCTTGAGCAGCTCTATTGCGGTCTCACTTTTACCGACACCGCTTTCACCGACCAGCAAAAGTCCGACACCATAGACTTCTACCAGCACGCCATGCCTTGTCAGGCGGGGGGCAACAGCTTTTTTTACAATCCTGATTACAGAAGACATGATGTCTGTTGTATTTTTTTCAGTGCTTAAAATGGTGATGTCATATTTTTTTGCCGCTTCAAGCAGTTCTTCTGTGACTTCGGCTCCGTGGCAAAGTATCAGCGCCGGAATTTTATATCTCAACAGCGCCGACCACTTGCTGGCACGCACCTCTGAGAGTTGATTGCTCATATATGCAGATTCCATTTTCCCGATCAATTGAATGCGTGTGGGTTCAAAATAATCGTAATAATCTGCCAGTTGCAATCCCGGTCTGTGTACATCGCCTGTATATATCATCACCTCTTCAAAATCTGAGGATCGATATATGATTTCCATCTTCAAATCTTCGGTGAGTTTTGACAGCTTGTAACTATACATCGTCTCCACGCTTTACCTTTCTTTCGCCTCACTTGTTGTAAATTAGTCTATACAATAAGTGTTGTTTTTGCAAGTTTTTTCGTTGCCTCAATTGATCTTTCATATTCATAACGTATATTTTGCTTACATTTTATGAAATAATACTTGCAATTTCGTTTTCGTTCTGTTATCATGAATGGCGCTGCTTAAATATCTCAATCGGATTTTGTGATAGGTAGCGAAGAAAATCAATACATACAAGGAGGTGCAGACGATGGCAAAATGTGATTATTGCGGTAAAGGCGTTTCGTTCGGCATCAAAGTCAGTCACTCTCATAGGCGTAGCAACCGCATGTGGAAACCGAATATTAAGCGTGTAGCGGCAGTAGTTGACGGCTCACCTCGGCGTGTCCATGTTTGTACGCGCTGTCTCCGGAGCGGTAAAGTAACCCGGGCAGTTTAACAAATGGTATAGACGCAATAAAGTTGCAACTACCCACGGCAAATGCCGTGGGTAGTTTTTTCTTTCCGGTTACTAAGCTGTCCTATAGCAACTGCCCATATCTTTTGATAAAAATCCTCTTAAACACTGTCACCAGCACCATGTAGAGGCAAATGGTCAGAATCAGCCATGGGAAAAATGTCAGCGGCAATGCTGCAAGTCCCAGCATGGTTCCAAATGCGGTAAATGGAATAATTGTCAAAACGGCAATACCTGCAAAAGAAATAATAACGAGCGGAAATGATGCACGGCTATGGATAAATGGAATCTTCGGCGTGCGCAGCATATGAATCACAAAAGTCTGAGTCCACATAGATTCTACAAACCATCCGGCATGAAATACCGCCACAAACAGCATCTGCGCCGATACATCGGTAATTTGGTGATACATTTGCCCACCGACTACTGCCGGAGCGATAAAGAAGTACAGCAAGCCAAATGTCGTAATATCAAACACCGAACTGGTCGGCCCAATCCACAGCATAAATCTGCTGATCGAAGAGGCTTCCCATTTTCTGGGTACGGCTAAAAATTCTTTGTCCACATTGTCCCAAGGGATGGCCGAACAACTAAAGTCATAGATTAGATTCAATATCAACAGGTGAATCGGAAGCATGGGCAGAAAAGGTAAAAATGCACTGGCCACCAACACTGAGAGCATATTGCCAAAGTTTGAGCTTGCGGTGATCTTGATGTATTTGATCATATTGGCATAAGTCTTACGCCCCTCAATGAGTCCTCTTTCCAGCACGGTCAAGTCTTTTTCAAGCAAGATGACATCCGCTGACTCTTTAGCAATATCCACGGCGGTATCTACCGAAATGCCTACATCAGAGGCTTTCATTGCCGCCGCATCATTTATACCGTCACCCATATAGCCCACATCATGTCCATAATCACGCAAGACCGTGATGACACGTGCCTTTTGTTGCGGCGATAACTTTACAAAGACACTGACTTCTTTTGCCGCTTCGTAGAGCGCTTCATCGCTCATACTTTCCAATTCAAAACCGAGCAATATGCGCTTTACGCTAATACCTACTTGACGACAGATATTCCGTGTTACTTTTTCATTGTCGCCTGTTAAGATTTTAACGCGCACGCCATTGTCATTGAGCGCTTTGATTGCAGTAGCGGCGGATTCTTTTGGTGGATCTAAGAATGCAAGATAACCCATGAGCACCATTTCTGATTCGTCCGCCACCGAAAATTCACCGACAGGAGCAGGGTTTGTCTTTTGCGCTACTGCAATCACCCGCATACCATCTTCGTTGAGCTCGTCTACTTTTTTTAGAATAAAGGTGCGTACATCATCTGTAAGCGGCACGACCTGCCCATTCGATTCGGCATAGGTACACACCTCAAGCATTTCTTCAACTGCGCCTTTGGTGATCATTTGTCTTTTTTCTTGAGCGCTTTCATGCCCTGCTACATCATCAGTCGGATGCACATTGGCCACCACCACACTCATGCGGCGACGCTCAAAGTCAAAGGGTATTTCGTCCACTTTGACGAATCGCTCAGCCAGACCACGCAAGTCTTCAAATGCGTCCTGCTCTTCCTGTGTACGGTCAATGATGGAAATGTCCATCAGATTCTTTAGGCCTGTCTGGTAATAACTGTTTAAAAATGCATGACGCAAGACGCGCAGATCATCTGCTCCATGGATATTCAGATGGTATTGTAGTACGACTTTATCTTGGGTCAGTGTGCCGGTTTTGTCCGTACACAGAATATCCATTGATCCGAGATTTTGTATCGAATTTAGATTCTTGATGATGGTCTTTTCTTTTGACATCGCCACTGCGCCTTTGGCAAGGCAGGTGGTGACAATCATCGGGAGCATTTCTGGAGTAAGTCCCACCGCAACCGAGAGCGCAAACAACACGGCTTGTATCCAGTCGCCTTTTGTAAATCCGTTGACGAATAGAACAATCGGAACCATCACAAACATAAAGCGTATGAGCAGCCACGATACAGAGTTTACGCCTTTTTCAAAGCTGGTTTGATCATGCTTGCCACCGATGGTTTTAGCCATTTCGCCAAAAATCGTGTCATCACCGGTCACAACGACCACACCCGAAGCGCTGCCGCTTACGACATTTGTACCCATGAATATCAGGTTTGGTGTTTCTGTTAATGCATCAATGTCCTTTTGCACGTCTGCGATTTTTTCGACGGCGACACTCTCTCCGGTCAGCGCAGACTGACTGATAAATAGGTCTTTAGTATGGATAATGCGTATGTCTGCCGGTATGATGTCCCCTGCTGTCAGGTGCACAATGTCTCCGACAACCACATCTTCTAATGGGATTTCTTCGCGTCCTTTTTTCTGTCGCTGAACATTGGTCGTTGTTTTTATCATGTTGAGCAGGCTGTCTGCGGCGTTTCCGCTTCTGGTCTCTTGTACAAAGCGAAGAATACCGGAGAGTAGTACCATCGCAACAATGATGATTACTGTTGCATAATTGGCTTGTCCCGGAGCTGCTGTGATGATGTCTGTAAAGACTGATACGATTGCAAGGCAGAGTAATATGAGGGTAAATGGGCTTGCAAAGGAGTAAAATAGGTGCTTAAATATCGGGACTTTTTTTCCGTGGGTGATCGTGTTGTCACCATATTGATTCCGATGGTCCTGTACGTCGCTCTCGTCTATGCCTTCCGGTGTTGTGCCTAGTTTTGTAAATAGTGTGTCTATTTCAGAGGTCGCCGAAAATTGCAGTCTTTCGCGAACGTCCTTACGACGCTGGGTTTGTTCAGGCGTCATTTTCATCTCGGGGTGACTACGTTTTATTTTCTTCACTGGTTTTACCCTCCGCTGTTTTTATGGTACAATAATTGTCACCTATGCTTTAGGGGTAAGAGCCTGATTTCATTATACTCAATAAAGTCGGTAAAGTAAACATCCATACAGTGTTTGTACATGTAGGCGCAAACTATAGGGGGTATGCTAATGAACAATCCACATGAGCAATTAAAAGAAGTGATACGCCAGTCAAACAATATTGTCTTTTTCGGTGGCGCCGGTGTGTCTACGGAAAGCGGTATTCCCGATTTTCGCAGCGAAGACGGCATATACAATATGAAGTATGCTTATCCGCCCGAAACCATACTCTCGCACACATTTTTTATGCAGCGAACCGGTGAGTTCTACCAGTTTTACAAAGATAAGATGCTCCATCCAAATGCCATGCCAAACAGAGCACACCTTGCTTTGGCTAAATTAGAGCAAATGGGCAAACTCAGAGCCATCGTCACACAAAATGTGGATGGTCTGCATCACAAGGCAAAGAGTGTCAATGTCCTCGAACTGCACGGTTCACGAGGTCGATATTATTGTATGCGTTGTAAGCTGACTTATGGTATTGATGTGGTGTTAGAGTGTGACGATATCCCGCATTGTTCCTGCGGCGGCATGATCAGGCCGGATGTTGTCTTGTTCGAAGAGTCGCTTAATCAGGATGTGATCATGCGTTCGGTACAGGCGATTTCTGAGGCTGATATTTTGATCGTCGGCGGTACTTCGCTCAATGTCTATCCTGCTGCCGGAATGATTCAGCATTATAAAGGTGATATGCTTGTTTTGATCAACAAGTCTGAGACTTCATATGACAAGATCGCGAATTTAATCATCCGCGATCCCATCGGTGAGACGTTAGATAAAGCTATTGAGGGTCTTGCATAGCGTTTCGGCTATACGATCAGCATGGCATCGCCGAAGCTGAAAAATCTATACCGCAAATCTATAGCTTCGTGATACGCATTCATTGTATTCTCTCTGCCGCAAAATGCCGACACGAGCATAATCAGCGTACTTTCAGGCAAGTGGAAATTCGTTATCAGTCCATCAATCCCTCTGTAGGTATACCCCGGATAGATGAATATTTCAGTAAATCCGGAAAACGGTGTGATGATACCATGTTCATCCGCACACGCTTCAAGCGCACGGCATGATGTCGTCCCCACGGCAACGACACGCCCACCATTGGCTCTGACGCGATTGACTGTTTCGGCAGTATCTTCCGGGATGATAAAATATTCTGCATGCATTTGATGCTCTTCTATATTATCTACCTTTACAGGACGAAATGTGCCGAGACCGACATGCAGTGTGATATAGCGAATCTCTATGCCCCGCGCCGCAATCTCCTCAAGCAACTCATTGGTAAAATGCAGACCGGCCGTCGGCGCAGCCGCCGAACCGCTGACCTTTGAATAAACCGTCTGATATCTCTCAGAATCTTCCAGCTCTTCTGTTATATAAGGCGGCAGCGGTGTTCTACCGAGTCTTTCAAGCACCTCAAGAAATATCCCTTCGAAGAAAAACTGAATTAGCCTATTGCCGCCGTCTGTCTCATTGGTCACTACGGCGGTGAGTTCCCCATCGCCGAAAACAAGCTTGGTACCTTCTTTGAATTTGCGCCCCGGACGTACAAGACACTCCCACGTGGTGGTCGATTTGATCTCACTACACCGCGCTCCGGCTTCGGGCGCAGCCAAGTCCGGATGCGGGGCTTCCATTTCACGAAGCAAAACAATCTCCACAGCTCCGCCTGTATCTTTTTGCCCCAAGAGCCTTGCTGGGATTACTCTGGAGTCATTTAATATCAAGCAATCACCTTTTTTGAGCAAATTCGGAAGTTCATAAAAATGATGATGCGCCGTCTTACCGGTGCGTCTGTCCATCATAAGCAATCTTGATTGCTCACGATGCTCAATTGGAGTCTGTGCGATCAGTTCTTTCGGGAGGTCAAAATAAAAATCACTTTTTTGCATGTTTATAAATATCCTTTTGCTTCTTTATAATTATCTTTATATTATCTGTTGCAGCTCAGTGGACAGCTCACAAACATACGAGCTGTCCACTGTCTGTACTATACATCTACCCCTGATATGTCTCTGTTATTTCAACATTCGTAAAGTAAAAATGGATGATGTCCCTAAACGTCAAATTATGGTAGTGCGCCATGGCGAAAGCACCCCATTGACTCATACCGACTTGATGACCATTTCCGGTACCGTTAATGACAAACTGACCGCTGACCAGTCCTGTTCCGCCGCCAATTCCAGGCGAACCCTCACCGGCCACTGCTACCGAGTTCCCTTCACCGTTTATGGCTCTCATATCTGCCGATGCCACAGCTACCGCCTGTCCACTGCCATCCACTCCAAAAATCTGAGTGCCGGGGTTTACAGGTATTGCAGGACTGTTGGCAAATATATTACCCGGCGACCAAATTGCATCACCAATATCAAAGCGTAATGTCGGAGTGCCAAGCCCTGCCAAAATCTGAGACCTGCCCCTTAGTGTGTGTGTACGTCCATTGACATCGGTAATGGTCACACCAATTGCATTTCCTGTAGCCGAGCGTTCTGTCACTCGGACAGCCGCAACAGTTGAGAGATTAAAACCCGATATCCGCGTACGTAAGCGCTCAGTGAGCGCCGCCGGCGTATGCCTAACTGTCCAGTTGTAACCCTGAATTCTCCGCACGACATAGGCTTCCCATGGATCAAGTACACCACGCAAATATGGCCGCGGCTCCATCCATACATTTTCGACATTTTCCGAGGCACCGCCATTTGATGAAGCGTATACCGTCTCAGCAGGCCGACCTTCGAAGGTCACATACATCCCTCTCGTTCCGGTAACTGCCTGATCCGTCCGATCATTGGCATGACCTCTGCCGCGATATACTTGACAATGCACATCCACACAGAGGTCAAAGCCTTGCGAAGCGTGTCTGCCAATAGAGCGTACCGCAAACGTACGTGCTGTGAGCGCCTGTGCCTTGAGTGCTTCGATAGGCCATGTCGGACTCATCTCATAGGGCAAAATGCCCTTGACATAATCTTCAATATCTACATAGTTTAGAACCGTGAGTAAACCGCCGTCACGCCGGGCATAAGAGAACCCACCATGATATCTAAATCCATGAAACCAAGTTTCTGGATCCTCCCCGGCGATTGATCTGGGCATAATGCCAAACGGCGTTGTCCCTGCATCAAATTCAAACAAAATGGCATTGGTGCCTGTTCTTACCACTTTTATACTGTGCTGCGTCCCGGAAAAAACCTCAACATTTGCAGCCCCAAAGGCTGCCAGTGCAGACTCTGCGGATGCTCTTGAAGTATGGTTGCCTACCATGACGAAAAATGGATCCTGGCTGGCCGATTGATATCTGACAAATCCGCCCTGATGCTGGGAGGCAATTGTTCGAGCTTCCTCAAATGTAGCAAAACCCTGACTGAATTTCACATGGAAAGACCCCACGACCACAGCGCCTGATGTGCCTTCGCGAAATTCTCCTCTGCCTTCGGAGGCCGTTGGATGCCACACCACGTTGCGCGCCATGAGCATCGTTATCCTGTGCTCATTGGTCCATGCGCCGATTGGCACAAAATTTCTGTTACTGTCAAAAAAACCAAAATCAAATCCCCTGCCGAATCCATCTGCGTTTTGCAGATTTGCGGATGGGAGCGCTGTCGAACCAAAAAACAGTCCAACCCTGAGCGTAGTAAATTGGGGTCGAAACGGCACACTTACAGACGCACCGGCATCATGTCCGGTATTTACCCGGACGAGCGGCAACAATAAGCATACGGCGATAATCATCGCAAAAAGCCTGACCCACCTGCGAGTGAATCTCATGTAACATCTCCTTTTTATTGACATCTATGCGCAAATATGTTAAGCTAAATAGCAATTATTTAGCAAATAAAGAGTTACGCAATGGTGACACTATGTAAACATTATATTACAAAATCAGCCGGTTGACTAGTCCTGCTGATAATTTTTTGTTTTTATGAAGGAGCACATCCATGAAAAAATACAAAGTTGGAGTCATCGGCGCAACCGGAATGGTCGGCCAGCGCTTTGTATCCTTGCTCAAAAACCATCCATGGTTTCAGCTCTCAGTCGTCGCTGCGAGCAGCCGCTCGGCAGGTAGGACATATGAAGAATCTGTCGCAGGGCGTTGGCAGATGCCAAACCCCATACCCGATGAGGCTTGTAAGCTTGTGGTATATGATGCGCAGACTGATATTGATCAAATCGCTCAATGCGTTGACTTTGTCTTTTCAGCCGTTGATATGAAAAAAGAGGAAATCAAGGCGCTTGAACTCAAGTATGCTCAAGCGGAATGTCCGGTCATATCAAACAATAGCGCACACCGCTGGACTCCGGATGTCCCTATGGTCATACCTGAGGTCAATCCGGAACATACAGAAATTATCGACTTCCAACGAAAGCGACTGGGGACGAAGCGTGGGTTTATTGCAGTCAAATCAAATTGCTCAATCCAAAGCTATATCCCCGCCCTTCATCCCCTCAAAGACACTTTCGGACTGACTCATGCACTCGTATGCACATATCAGGCCATCTCCGGTGCGGGAAAGAACTTCGACACTTGGCCGGAAATGATTGATAATGTCATGCCGCTCATCTCCGGTGAGGAAGAAAAGACCGAACAGGAACCTCTGAAAATTTGGGGTACCATCACCGGAACACAGATCGTCCCTGCGGTATCTTTATCCATCACATCGCAGTGCATCAGAGTTCCGGTCACTGATGGACATCTGGCCGCTGTATTCATGGCTTTTAACGAAAAACCCGCCACCCATGACATCAAAAAGATCTGGCAGGAATTTAAAGGCCGACCGCAAATCCTCAAACTGCCGTCAGCTCCGAATCAATTTCTCAATTACTTTGAAGATTCTGACCGTCCCCAAACCAAGTTGGATCGCATGTTGGAAGACGGCATGGCTATTTCACTGGGCCGCCTACGCCCGGACAATCAATATGACTACAGATTTATTGGTCTGAGCCACAATACCTTACGCGGAGCTGCAGGAGGCGCTGTACTCCTCGCTGAGTTATTGTGTGCTGATGGATTTATATAGCGTATCCTCTCCATAATCATGATACGCTGATCAGAAAGGAATATTTCAATGAAGACTCCTATTTTTACCGGCGCAGCTACTGCAATTGTCACACCGTTTCGTGATGGCAAAGTTGATTATAAAAAACTCGGCGAACTGGTAGATTTGCAAATCGCCGGTGGTATAGATGCCATAATCATATGCGGCACAACGGGCGAGTGCTCTACACAGTCACTCGAAGAGCATATGATGTCAGTTGATTTTTGCGTGAAACATGTCAATCGGCGCGTCCCGGTGATCGCCGGCACGGGCGGCAATGCCACTCAAGATGCGCTCTTTTTATCCAAAGAAGCTGAAAAGTCTGGAGCTGACGGACTGCTCATCGTCACGCCATATTATAATAAGACGACCCAAACGGGTCTGGTCAAGCATTTTAACTTCATCGCCGACAGGGTTGATATACCGATCATCCTGTACAATGTTCCGGGTCGCACAGGCATGACTTTTACAACCGAGACATATATGGAACTTTCAAAGCATCCCAATATCAATGGAGTCAAAGAAGCGTCCAGTAATTTTAGTCTCATAGGCTCGACTATGGCATCATGCGGCGATGCACTTTTTGTATGGAGCGGCAATGATGAAGATACCGTTCCAATCATGTCGCTGGGCGGCAAGGGTGTCATTTCTACTTTGGGTAATGTTCTGCCTTCTGTGATCGTGGAGATGACTGGTCATGCGCTTAAGGGTGACTTTAAGCAAGCTGCGGAAATTCAACTCAAATACCTTGATTTAATCAGCAAGCTGTTCATCGAAGTCAATCCTATGCCGGTCAAAGCGGCACTCAATCTCATGGGATTAGATGTCGGCGAGCCGCGTATGCCGCTCTGCGAGCTTATTCCCGAAAATCTCGAAAAGCTTAGGGGTGCTATGAGCTGTGTAGGGCTTTTGCCGTCGCAGTGCAGGAGAACATGATGATGCTTAGATTGATGGTCAGCGGATGTAATGGATTTATGGGTAGAGCTGTCGCTGCAATTGTGGATGAGTCCCCTGATATCACAATTGTAGCCGGTGTAGATATCAGCGATGGTCAGTACAATGACTTTCCGGTTTTTAAAAGCCCAGCTGAGTATGCCGATGCGGTTGATATTATTGTGGATTTTTCAAGTCCGCTCGCACTTTATGGACTTATCACATTTGCTTTAGAGAAAAAGCTGCCTTTGGTGCTCTGCGCTACAGGATATTCCCCGGAGCAACTGACTTTGATTGATCAGGCCGCAGAGCATATCCCTATCTTCCGCTCCGGTAATATGTCGCTGGGCATCAATCTTCTGGCTGATCTTATAAAGCGGGCTTGTGCAGTTTTAAACACTGATTTTGATATTGAGATTGTCGAGCGTCATCATAGGCGCAAGCTCGATGCGCCAAGCGGCACTGCAATCATGCTGGCAGATGCGGCTGCGTCTGCGCTGCCTTATGCGTCTGAGTATGTTTATGAGCGGGAGAGCCGCAGGACTCCTCGGGACAAGCATGAGATTGGTATTTCTGCCGTAAGGGGCGGTGGTATCGTGGGTGAGCATGAGGTCATTTTTGCAAGTGACTATGAGGTCATTGAGTTGCATCATTCGGCGGCTTCGCGTGAGGTTTTTGCCGCCGGGGCTATAAGGGCGGCGGTTTTTATGGCTGCGCTTAAGCGTCCCGGGTTGTATGATATGTCGGATGTATTGGGCACGTGAGTGGATTAAGCATACACTGAACGTTGCAGCTTACAGAGTATCTGAACTGTAACCCCTACGTTACACTTCACTGGGTATAAACAATTTACTCTGTTCAAAAATGTTGCTTTTGTAAACAAATAGTGATAGAATCTTTTTGTTGGGAGTGATTAATTTGAGCTTTGTAAAAGAAGAATATATCGATGTCCAAGATGCATTAAAACGCATCGGTGGCAATGTGGACCTTTATAAGAGGTTACTTGGCCGTTTTGTCGACGGAGATCAGCTCAAGCAACTCGAAGCGGCGCTCGATAGCGGCAACAAGGAGGATGCTTCTCGCTTGGCTCATACGATAAAAGGTGTCGCTGCTAATCTGTCGCTTGTGAAACTCAGGGAGGTCTCAGCGGATTTAGAGCAAAATATCATCGGGGATCATGATCATACCGCCAAGCTCAACGAGCTTAAGGATGTGTATGATGTAACTGTTCAGATCGCTTCTGAGACAATCACCTAACGTTAAAAACGAGGATGCGTCATATGATACACGAAACACGCGATGTCATCCTTATTGTAGATGACATCGAAATCAATAGAATGATCCTCGCTGAAATACTCAAGGACGATTATGATATCGTTGAGGCCGGTAGCGGAACTGAGGCACTTTCCATCCTCTTTGAGGATGAGCTGTCTCCTACTGTGGTGCTCTTGGATATCATGATGCCTGATATTGACGGCTTTCAGGTGCTTGAGAAGATGAAGAATTCGGACAGCACCAAGCATATTCCTGTGCTTTTTATCACTGCTGCCAATTCTGACGAGACTGAATCATTGGGTCTCAAGTCCGGCGCTGCTGATTATGTAGCCAAGCCCTTTAACCACGATGTGGTTAGGGCACGTGTGGATAATCACATCAAGCTTGCGCGTTATCGCAACAAGCTTGAGCAGCTCGTTGCGAAAAAGGCTGCAGAAGTCACACGTACTTATGAGCAAACCTTGGAAATTCTTGCCACAATCATTGAATATAGGAATCTTGAGTCCGGTGCGCATATCAGACGCACGACTTTGCTTACTGAAATCATGGTCATGAAGATGCTCGAAATGGATAAATTCCGTCCGTTGCTTCTGGATGAAAATATCATTTCATTGATCAAGGCGTCTGCACTGCATGATATCGGCAAGATAGGCATTTCTGACCGCATCTTACTCAAGCCCGGTAAGTTGACTCCGGAGGAGTTTGACATCATAAAGACACATACCACCATCAGCAGTCAGATCATTGATAGTATCTCCGCGACTCTGCCCGATGAGGATATGTATCTCAAGTATGCCAAGGAGATCGGTCATTTTCATCATGAGCGTTGGGATGGCGGTGGTTATCCGAATGGTTTAAAGGGCGATAATATTCCGCTTTCTGCAAGGATTATCTCCATCGTTGATGTCTATGATGCACTGGTCAATCCGCGTTGTTACAAGGCGGCTTATCCTTATGATGTTTCTTTAGATATCATTAGGCAGGGCAAGGGGACACAATTCGATCCGGATATTGTTGATCTGTTGCCGGAGGTCGGTGCGCTGTTTAAGGACATTGAGGAAAGTTATCAGGATCATTAAAGCGCGAGGAATTACACATAGAGCCGTACATTACAACCTATATCAAAAGAACATCAAGTGGCTATCGTGAGCGATAGCCACTTGATGTAATTGCAAGCATTTGTCAAGCAAACGCATTTTTACGACTTCGAGACCATATTTCACTGACTTTCAAGGCCATTTCATTGTCATATATGAGGTTCTTTGTTCTTTTCTTCCGCTGAGCGCATATCCCACTTGGCCTTGCGTGCAGCATAGAATATAAATGGCGGCACACCGAGCACAACGACCACTGCTGCGACCACCAGCGGGTACAACGATGTTGGTATCGCCGTTTCTCCTGTAGCCGGGACAAAGCTCATGACCAGTGCAAGTACACAGGCAATCAGCCCAACACTTGCGATAAAGCCCAGTATCGGTACTTTGTAACCGCGCTGCACATTGGGTTCTTTCTTGCGCAGTGACATTGCCGCAGCGAACATCATGATATACATGATGACATATAGCGCTGCTGCCATACCGATGAGTGCCATAAATACATCAGAGACATTAGGGATCAGTACATAGATCAGTGCCAGTAATGTGACGATGATCCCTTGGGGGATGAGAATTCCAACCTGTACATTTCTCTTGTTTTGCTTCTGCAATACCGAAGGCAGAAGCCCTGTTTTGGCAGCATCCATGACACCGCGTGACGGACCGGCAACCCATGTGACGACGGAGGCGAGTGCGCCAAAGGCAATCGCTCCTGAGAGCACATTGGTGAGCCAACCCACGTTCCAAGTGTTAAAGAATGTCTGGAAAGCCACCATAATACCATTGGCCATGCCGAGCTGTGCTTTCGGAACTGCAATGGCTATAGCTAAAGTAGGCAGAATGAATATCGCTAAGATCAGTATAAATGCGATGAGCATTGATTTGGTAAAGCCGCGTTTTGGATCTTTCATGTCTCCGGCATGTACTGCATTCATCTCCATACCGGCATAAGAGAGCACATTGCTGACGAGCAGCACGAACGAGGCAAGCCCCGCAATGGGTGGAATAAACGTACTCTGCGTGAAGTCCACAGAAATGGTCTGCGATGTCCCCAGCCAAAGCGCTCCGAGTACGATGAGTATTCCGGCGGGAATCAATGTACCGACGAAGCCGCCTATAGAGCCTACTTTTGCAAATATATTACCGCCCAACAATGCGAGGAAGGTCGCCAGCCAATACACAGCGATGATCATGATGCCAATGAAAAGTCCTTGATTTGCTAAGTCTCCCTGACCGATCATAAAGGCAATGGCTGCTGCCACGAAGGCGAGCTGAATAGGATACCAGACTACATTTTGTATCCATTGCAGCCAAACCGCTACAAAGCCAAAGCGATTGCCGAACGCTTCACGAACCCAAACATACACGCCACCTTTATAAGTAGTGCCTAGTTCAGCTCCGACTAAAGCGGTCGGAACGAGAAACAACAGCGCAGGAACCAAATACATGACGATTGAAGACCAACCCATTATAGCCATTGCCGGTAAGCCGCGCAGCGATGCTACAGCGATCGTGGTCATGATGGCCATTTGAAATATGGAAATGCCGGCAGTTTTATTATTAGCGTTCATGTTAAATCCCCCCCCCACATTGGTTGTGTTACTGTATGAAAGGCCATTGATACTGCAGTTTTTTGCCTTGCCAGACGAAAAAACCTACCACAATCTTTGCAAACTTATTTCGAGAATGAAGTACTAGTGATGAAAAACTCCGTTGCCAACAGTGGGTGTCTTCACATTGACCGTATCCAGATGTTCTATTTGGGCGCGGATGTCATCGATTAGGCGGCCTGCAAGATCCATACTCAAGCCATTGCGAACGACAATACGCTGGACTGTGATATCTGTTAAGTCCCCGGGCATCGGATAGGCCGGGATTTGCCAGCCCTTCATGCGCAAGCGATCCGAAAGATCATACAGTGTCCAATTTCTGTTGGGATCAGGCTTGAGCACCCATGCAAAAACAGGAATATCCGAGGCATCATTCCATAGCTCGAAAGGACCCAGTTTCGCAATTTCGCTTGCAAGATACTGCGCCACTTGCATGGTTGCCTCTTGAACAGATCTGTACCCTGTGTAGCCATAGCGCAGAAATGCCCAGTATTGAAGCAGAATCTGTGCGCCCGGACGTGAGAAGTTCAGGGCGAAAGTGGGCATCTCTCCGCCGAGGTAGCTGACTTTGAAGATCAGATTTTCGGAAAGCAGATCTGCCGACCTCCAAACGACCCATCCAAGACCCGGATAGACCAGTCCGTATTTATGACCTGATGTGTTGATTGATGCGACTCGTGGAAGCTTAAAGTCCCAAATGAGATTGGGCTGCACGAATGGTGCGATCATAGCACCTGATGCGCCGTCCACATGGATCATAATATCCAGTCCTGTCTTTTTTTGGATTTCATCCAAGGCCTTCGAGATTTTGTGCACAGGTTCATACATGCCTGTGTAGGTCACGCCGAGTATTGCCACTACGCCGATCGTATGCTCATCTACGTATTTTTCAAGCTCAAAGCCATCGAGCACTTTGTGCTCAAGACTGATGGGTACATAGCGCGGCTCGACATCAAAGTAATTGCAGAATTTCTCCCAACATACCTGAACTGCACTGCTCATGATGAGGTTGGGTTTGTCTGTGCACTGGCCATTTGCGCGCCGCATCTCTTGCCAGCGGCGCTTGAGCGCCAGACCGCCCAGCATACAGGCTTCGGATGATCCGGTAGTGGAGCAACCAATGGCCTTAGACGGATCGGGTGCGTGCCACAGATCGGCTAAAATCCGCCAGCAATAAGTCTCGATTGCGGCAGTCTGTGGGTACTCATCTTTGTCTATGGCGTTTTTGTCATAAGCTTCTGTGTAGAGCTTGTCAGCGTACTGATCCATCCAAGTTGAGACAAATGTCGCCAGATTCAGGCGTGCGTTGCCGTCTAACATGGATTCGTCATGCACGATTTGGTAGGCGGTTTCCGGAAGCATGGGTTCTTTGGGCAGGGTATACTTATGAATAGAACCTGCTTCGCCCGGGCGAGCAAAGACCGGATTGATTGATAGACTGTCACGGAAATTGTGTAACATAACAATACCTCCCTATTTACTCATGTGATCGGCGTTGCCGAGACTGCCTTATTGCTGCGGGATGTATAAGACTCCTTTCGTTCACTCTTTAGCCATAGTTTGTAAATGGATTGATAATATTCATTATATCACAAAAATGCTTGAAAGCAATAGTTCTACTTTGGGCAAAGTGTCCAATAGTCAGTGTTCACATAAAATTCATTACTCATATAGTATATGATTTGCGGTTTGCAACAGTCTCTTATTATTGAAATGTCACAGCTGAAAATGTTGGATGTCATTTAATTAAACACATATTGTGGTATGCCTACGGCCATGATGGATGCGCATCAGTGCTGTCATCATGGCAGGTGGTGGATCTTCCGAGTTACTCTATGTCTATTTCGTCTATTTCAAAATAGATTTTGTTATAAATTGATTGCCGCCAATGGTAATGTCTGATGCAATGATTGTTTCGCCGCCGAGGATTGTGGTACCTGCATAAATTGTGACATTGTCTCCTATGGTGGGATGCCGCTTGGTTCCGGCGAGTTTCTGCCCGCTTCTGGTCGATAGTGCACCAAGGGTAACGCCTTGATAGATTTTGACATTATTCCCTATCGTTGTCGTTTCACCGATGACTACTCCGGTGCCGTGGTCAATAAAGAAGTATTCGCCAATCTTCGCGCCCGGATGTACATCAATTCCGGTTTTGCTGTGGGCATGTTCACTCATCATCCGAGGGATGATCGGTACGTTTTCGGTAAATAAGAAGTGCGCGATTCTATGCACGAAAACCGCATAGAATCCGGGATAAGTCAATACAATCTCATCGATGCTCAATGCGGCAGGGTCTCCGGCAAATCCCGCTTGGGCGTCTTTTTGCAGCAGTTTTTGGATGTCTGCGAGTTGTTCTATGAGTTTGGCTGCCACTTTACAGGCTGTCAGTTCAGCGCTGGTATTGTCTTCTTGCCTGATCATGGCGGTCTTGATTTCTTGAGTGAGTTTGATGCGAATATCTTCGAGCAGGTGCGAAAGCCAAATGTCTTGTGCCATTGCGCCTGCTACTTTGTCGAAGAATCCGGGAAATACTGCCATTTCGATTTTTCTGAGTATTTCAATTATTTTTTCTTTGCTGGGGTATGCGTTGAGTTTTTCCTGTTTTATGAATGTGCGGTGTCCTTCAAGGAGTTTGGTTGTTGCTCCGCTGATGAAGTCGTTGGTGTTCATGCGCACCTCTTTGTTATTTAATCAAGTACCTTTCAAATCGCATCCTACGTATCGAGCATTAAGGTAGATAGGTAACGCTCTCCGGTGTCGGGTAACATGACCACTATGATCTTTCCCTCATATTCAGGTCGCTTGGCTATTTGAGCGGCTGCCCAGACTGCCGCACCGGACGAAATACCCACCAGAACACCTTCTAAATGGGCGATGTCTTTAGCGGCGCTCAGTGCATCGTCACTTTTGACCCTGATGATTTCATCATATATCGAAGTATTTAGAATTTCCGGAATAAACCCTGCACCGATGCCTTGGATTTTGTGCGGGCCGCTTATCCCTTCTGAGAGCATCGGCGAGTCATCCGGCTCGACTGCAATGATGCTTATATTCGGATGCTTTGATTTCAGATATGTTCCGACCCCTGTGATGGTTCCGCCTGTACCCACTCCCGCTACGAATACATCCACTTGTCCATCGGTTTGCTTCCAAATTTCAGGGCCGGTTGTCGCTGTGTGTACGGCGGGGTTTGCGGGATTTGAGAACTGTCCCGGAATGAAGCTGCCTGTGATCTCTTTGGCCAGTTCTTCTGCTTTGTCTATTGCGCCTTTCATGCCTTTTGCACCTGCGGTCAAGACAATTTGCGCACCATAAGCTTTGAGCAGGCTGCGCCTTTCCACACTCATGGTTTCGGGCATGGTCAGGATCACTTTATAGCCCTTAGATGCACAGACCGCTGCCAGTCCAATGCCTGTGTTCCCACTGGTTGGCTCTATGATCACTGCTCCGGGTTGTAGCAGTCCTTTTTGCTCTGCATCTTCGATCATCGCATTGGCGATTCTGTCTTTGACGCTCCCCGCTGGGTTAAAGTATTCCAGTTTGGCAATGATTCTGGCATTTAATCTATAGGCGCTGCGTATTCTGGATAGTTCCAGCAGCGGCGTTTGGCCGATCAGGTCTGATACGTTCTGAGTTATTTGCATAACGAAAATGCTCCCATCTCGCTAGCTCAGCGCTTGTGCTATGTCGGCAAGTATATCGTCTATATGCTCTGTTCCTATGGATAGTCTGATAGAATTGGGCTTTATTCCTTGTGCAGCCATTTCATCCGCACTCAGCTGGGAGTGCGTAGTCGTGGCGGGGTGTATAACCAAGGATTTAGAGTCAGCTACATTGGCCAGCAGTGAGACAAGCTCTAATTTGTCAATAAATGCTTTTGCGCCGTCTCTGCCGCCTCTTATTTCAAATGTAAAAATAGAACCAGCACCATTCGGGAAGTATTTTTTATACAGTGCATGGTCAGGATGGCTCTCTAATTTCGGGTGATTGACTACTTCAACTTTCGGATGTCCATTGAGAAAGTCTACGACTTTGAGCGCATTTTCGACATGGCGCTCCACTCTGAGCGAAAGGGTCTCCAGACCTTGCAAGAACAAGAATGAATGAAATGGGCTAATCGTTGCGCCGGTATCTCTCATGAGTGTTACTCTAATTTTAATGACATATGCCAAGCTCCCTACCACATCCGTCAGTACGACACCATGATAACTCGGATTGGGCTGAGATAGTCCCGGGAATTTGTCATTGGCTGCCCAGTCAAACTTGCCGGAATCTACAATAACGCCGCCAATCACCGTGCCGTGACCGCCAATGAATTTGGTGGTGGAATGTATTACTACATCCGCACCGTGTTCAATCGGGCGAAACAGGTATGGTGTCGCAAATGTATTGTCCACAATCAGCGGGATGCCGTGTTTGTGTGCAATTTCGGCCACTGCGTCTACATCAACCATGGTGGAGTTCGGATTACCAAATGTCTCTATAAAAATAGCTCTGGTATTTTCATCGATTGCGCGGTCGAAATGCTCCGGATTTTCACCATCGACAAATTTAGTCGTCACGCCAAAATCAGGCAGTGTGTTGGCAAATAGGCTGTATGTGCCGCCATACACACGTTTATCTGATACGATGTTGTGTCCGGCGGTTGCAATGTTCTGTATGGCATAGCTCACCGCTGCCGCGCCCGAAGATGTGGCAATTGCTGCTACGCCGCCTTCGAGGGCTGCGATGCGTTGTTCAAATATATCGGAGGTCGGGTTGCCTAGTCTGGTGTATATATTGCCGGACTCTTTTAGTGAGAATAGCCCTGCGGCGTGTTCAAAATCTTTAAATACATATGAGGTTGTCGCATAGATTGGGACTGCGCGTGAGCCTGTTGCGGGGTCAGGGGTTTCCTGTCCAACGTGGAGTTGTTTTGTTTCGAATTTATAATCCTTCTTTTGCATCTGAGCACCTTCTTTCACTAATTAGCCAGTTCAATCATTTTTTCTATACAGACATGAGCCTTGGCTATGGTTTCATCGTCTAAAATGATCTCTTCACCGGAAACACCGATCACACAATTAAACACATCGACCAGTGTATTGATTCTCATGTTCGGACACAGCAGCTTATGTGATAGTCCATAGAACATCTTTTCCGGACATCGATATTGCAAATGCTCGGCAATGCTGATTTCAGTTCCGATGATGAATTCTTTGGCGGATGATTTTTCAGCATATTCCATAATTCCGGAAGTTGAGCCGACATAGTCTGCCATATCTACGACCGCCGGAACACACTCCGGATGCACTAGCACCAGTGCGTTCGGGTGGAGCGCTTTTATCTTTTTCACATCATCTGTATTGACCGCAGCGTGGATCGGACACCCGCCTTGCAAGAGCTTTACATTCTTTTCAGGCACTTGCTTTGCCACCCATGCGCCCAAGTTGCAGTCCGGCAAAAATAGTATATTTTTGTTCGGTATATTTTTGACAATCTTTACAGCAGATGATGAAGTGACACATACATCACATATGGTCTTAAGCTCTGCGGTGGTGTTGATATAGGCAACGACAGTGTAGTCGGGATATTGCTGCTTCACCGAGCTGATGAGCGCTTTGTCCATTTGCTCTGCCATAGGGCACCCGGCCTGTGGGTTCGATAGGAGCACGGTCTTGTTCGGGGAAAGGATCTTTACCGTCTCGCCCATGAAGCGGACACCGCACATGATCACCGTCTTGTTGCTCACTTTGCTGGCTTCAACACTCAACTGATATGAGTCCCCTGAAAAGTCAGCTATTTCGATGATTTCTCTCGCTTGATAGCTGTGGGCTACGATGCATATGTCTTTTTCTTTTTTCAGTTGCAGGATTTTGTCTTGAATTTCCTTTATGGTCATATATTACTCTCCGACTCTTAGTGCTTCGGTGTGCCTAGTGTTCGCTCGCACAATCACTACAATTGAGGTCACAGCCTACGATTGGCAATGGATCCATTGCGTTCTTCTTATAATAATCAGTGATCGCCGCACGGATCGCTTGCTCTGCCAGTACACTGCAATGCAGTTTTTCGCCCGGCAAGCCGTCCAGTGCATCGGTGACTGCTTTGTTAGTGATGTTGAGCGCTTCTTTGATGGTCTTGCCTTTGACCAGCTCTGTGGCCATTGACGAAGTGGCTACGGCTGCACCGCAACCGAATGTTTTGAAGCTGACATCGGTGATTATGTCATTTTCGATTTTCATGAAAATTTTCATAATATCCCCGCATTTTGCATTACCTACTTCTCCGATGGCATTTGCGCCTTCAATTTCGCCCACATTGCGCGGGTTTGCAAAATGCTCCATTACTTTTTCTGAATACATATTTTTCTCCTTCTATTCTTGCCAAACAGGTGACATTTTTCTCAATTTATCTACAACGTCCGTCAGCTTTTCGATGACGTAGTCGATATCTTCATCTGTGGTATCTTCACAGAGCGATAGTCTTAGCGATCCATGGGCGATCTCGTGCGGCAGGCCAATACCCAGCAAAACATGGGAGGGGTCAAGCGAGCCGGATGAACAGGCAGAACCGGACGAGGCGCATATGCCGAATGCGTCCAGCATGAGCAGCATGGACTCCCCTTCTATGGCTTCAAATACAAACGAGGCAATGCCCGGCAGTCTGTTGACCGGGTCGCCTGTAAATGCGCTCTTTTTGATCTTTAAAACGCCCTCGATCAGTCTGTCTCGCTTCTTAGTCAGATTGTCTTGCGGCAGTCGCGAGACACGGTATTCCAGCGCAGCGGCCAAACCTGCGATCCCGGCAACATTTTCTGTTCCGGATCTCATGCCATGTTCTTGTCCGCCGCCGTGGATGAGGGGTGGTAGTTTCAGGCCTTTTTTGATAAATAACACGCCTACGCCCTTTAATGCGCCAATTTTATGACCGGATATGGTCAATAGGTCTACATTGAGCTTACGGACATCGAGCGGTATGCTCCCGGCGGCCTGAACGGCATCCGTGTGAAATAGTATCCCATTATCTGATGCGATTTTCCCAATTTCCGCGGTTGGGAAGATTGTGCCGATTTCGTTGTTGGCGGCCATTATGGATATGAGTATTGTGTCTTTTCTTATGGCTTTAGTCAGTGCATCCAGCGAGATTTGTCCGAACTTATCCACGCCCAGATAGGTCACTTCATAACCTTGGGTTTCGAGGTATTTCAGCGTGTTGAGTACTGCCGGGTGTTCTATCGTCGAGGTAATAATGTGCTGGCCTTTTTCTTTGCGCATTGCGGCAACGGATTTGAGCGCCCAGTTGTTGGATTCGGTGCCACAGCCTGTAAAGAATATCTCTTCGGGTCTTGCACCGATGGCTTGAGCTACTTTGTTTCTGGCTGTTTCCATGGCTTCTTTGGCATCTCTACCGACCGAGTACACAGATGATGGGTTGCCATATCTTTCGTGGAGAAATGGTAACATTGCGTCCAGAGCAGCTTTTGACACTTTGGTCGTTGCTGCGTTATCTAAATAAATTGTTTTTTTCATATTAGCCTCACAAGTTTTCATGGTTTTTTAGCACTTTGAGCAATGAAAGTTTTTCTTGCGTAATTATACCGCTTGTTTCGCTGTTTGTAAATACTACTCTTTATATTCCCGATAGTGTAAAATATTCCCAGCGTCTTTGCGGCAGACATGAGTTATATGGTTTACTCGAAGAAGGTCTTTCTTCTATGCGCGAAGGAAAAGGCCGCCCTGCGTCAGAGGTTTTTGACGATATCAAGAGGGCGTTTGGGTTTATTATACAGACCAAAACAGGCGACCGAGTGCGGCCGCCCATTCTGTATTTGATTAATAACCTCAACCGTGCATGATTCCGTAGGCCTTGATGACCTTGTGGTACAGTTATTCGGCGATCCGAATCACTGCTGATTCGCCAATGGTCAAATACTCCCGCACACCCAGATTCTGCACAATCGTGCCCTCTGCGATAAACGTCCCCGGACTTATAACTCTGGCGTAATAGAAATAGCTCTGTACGGTTTGCACACTACGGACACGGCTATTGTGGTCAAAGAATATGACTCGCTGTCCTTCACTCGTCGCCCAAGCTCTGCTGCGGCTTACACTCGACTCTTCCGAAATTCTGGCGGAGTCCTGCACAAACACAAGCCCCGAAGGCAAGAAGTCTGTTATTGCATATGTTCCGGTGAGCGCACTGCGAGTATAGTCTATGGTGATCTCCACGCGTACCAAATCACCTTCGCTAAAGGATGTTGCAGGGGTTCTTGAGCCCGCTTTGAAAAACTGCCTTCTGACCGTAATGTCATTGTCTATGGCTTCTATTTCTTCAAGCGGAACTGAGTGTACGGAGACCGCACCCACATCTCCTGTCATTGCAGTAATCGCAAATTCATTTAAGTGCATCGTGGGTATCCTAAGTGTAAAGTGCCTCCAACCTGAAAGCTCTTGGGTAAACGATTGTCCGAGCATTGTGTACGTAATGCTTGCAGCGACACTGTCTACTGCGCCTATTTCATGCGATATGAAGCGCAGTCTGTCTACTTGCGTGAGCAAATCGTCTCGTCTATGTCTCTGGGTATATCCGTGCAATCCGTCTCTTTCCGACAATCCCAATTGTTGTGCAAGCCGTGCGACAACCGCTGTATCCCGAAGCTGATCATCTCCTATGATGCGATAGTATGGCGCAAGCTCTTGCAAATGAGGCGCTATATGTGCTTCGTACAGTGCGACCGCCCGATGCCGCTCACCGACCTCCAGAAGTCCTAACGCAAGATAAGCGGCATCAGAAGTGGAAAGGTTTAAGGTTCTTGCATATGTGTGCAGCTCTTGTATTACAGGTGCACCAAGCTGCGCAAGACCATACAGTGCAATGATCCTGTTTTCACCGGTTGATGTTAAGAAAATATTTGTGAGGTAGTTCCCTAAAGTTTGCTTATTGATCTCATCACGTATAAAGGGCAGCACACTGACGGTGAGCGCCAAGTCGCTCGATGCATGAGGCAGCATGGCTATTCCGCCGTCTGCTTGCTGATACATACTTGGATCAAATGCATCGCTCATGAAGTAGATATCCATATCTGGGAAGTATTGCCGAATCAGGTGATTGGCCTCTCTGCGCATCACCAGACCTTCGATGCGGTCACCACGCACATGGCGCATACTCATGAGCTGCCAGAGGAATTGTCCGCGCCCACGATCAGTAAAGGTAATATTGGTCAGTCCCGGTCTGCCTATTTCAAATACCGTATCAAGCGTCACATCATAGAATACCGCGGTATCTACTGTGCGATGGGATTCCAAAACATGATAGCTATGCCGTAGCGCATCACTGAGTCCGGTGCTGGTTTCTACATGGATCACCATGGCTTGTGCACCCGGCATTGTCATCTCCCAAAGCGGAATATTTACCCGCTCAAATGGACGCCCAGTAGCCGTGATCACGTTTTCCGGAGTTCGGTCGTCCCACACGGTAAAAGTCACAGTCTCCGCACCTGTCAGTGCCGTGCCAAATACAGTTATTCCGACATAGGGCATATCTCCGACAAGAAACACATTGTTTAAACTGTAGTTCAAAAACATAGGGAGCGTCACCCTTATAGGCTCTGTAGCATTACCTGCATAGAAGTCTGTAGTGATACCGGATGCGGTGAGTCTCCATGCGGTAATATTGTCCGGAAGCCTGAACGAAAAGCTCGCCTCACCACGCGCATTCGTCGTCACCGAGTGAAAATACGCTGTATCTTCAAATAGCTCCCGCACGTGAGTGTCTGCCCCGCCTCCTACCGCACTATCGTCTGCCATTTCCATCGCTGCCCCCGCCGCCGCTGGTGCACTCATTGCCATTTCAGTCCGCAAGCCATAAGATTGCGCATCAATACCATCACTTACAAAAGTTCCGTGCGATGCATAGTTTATGATAATGCCTGAGCTGACACGTCTATATAAGGCTGCAAGCGTGTCAATTTCGTTATCTCTCAGCGCAAATAGCGCTTCATCCACAACACTGAAATTCACATGTGCAGGTCTCGGATTTCCATTTGTGTCGCGTGTGGTCACGGTTACCGAAGCCATCTCTCCGGGTCTAAATGACTCCCCATCTATCGCAATGTCAATATCCAGTGCACGGCTGTCTCGGTCGAAGTGTAGCTGCCGCGTCATCGCCCATCCTGCATGGTAGGTGTGTCCATTGAAGAAAATGGCGTGGACTGTAGCGCCGGGCAAATGCGCTTCATCAAAAGTAAATTCCAGTACACTGCTGCCCACTTGATGGTGCACAATGCCCATGTTGGCTACGACAAACAGGACGTTTCCTGTGGTGACTTGCGCTTCACCGCGCATCACGGTCAGTTGCACGTCATCACCGATACTATAACCCTCGTCCCACGAGCGCGCGCCATCGAGGAATAGCTCATTGTTCCCGGCATTACCGAAAAATCCGGACCAGTCTCTGCCTATAAATGCTTCGTGGGTAATCGCGCGGCCAAATCCGCATGTGGTGCGTACACGCGCCAAATAGCTCTCCCTGTCCCTATTTGGCACAGTAAAATCTCTGCTTGCCTTGCCCTCGGAGTCTGTCAGAAGCTCAAAACTTTCGATCACTTGCTCTCTGCGCTCATGGCGGTAAGTAGGCACTACGGCACGGGTGACAAAGTCGTATCTTTCACCGGTGCGTATGGCTTCCCACCAAACTCTTACGATCTCTACATTAAGCTGCTGTCCGGCTTGCGGGCCGTCGATATAGTCCCATCGATTGGCTGCAGTTTCGTCATTGAGTCTATCTAGTGTGATCCGATCCACTTCAATCGATAAATTGGCATCACTTCCGGTTCGGGTCGCCCTCGATCTTACCTCAATATCATTGATAAATACACTGATTGATTCGTGTTGCATCGTCCAGCCGATTTCCGGCAAGGTCGCCTCTACAACAAAGTCCAAGCTTGCACGTCCCTGACCATCGGCGCTCGCCCTGATGGTCTGAGATGAGACTTCAACAACGCCATCTGTGTTCGTTCTGCCGCTCCCTCTGCGGTCATTTTGCAGTTGCCAACCCCAAAGGCTGTATGAGATATCCAGCTCAGCGACAGGTGTACCTTCAAAGAATTCTCCCCTTGCAGTAAAGTTTACTGTATCACCGATAAAGACTGCGTGTCTATCTGCCGATATTGTCAGCCGGTACGGAGGTTTTACAAAATCTCGCACTTCAAAGAACTGAGATGCAATCGTTGTGTCTCCAAAGTATATCGTGAGCTGGTATGATCCGGGGTCTAAATGCGGCAAGTTAATATCCCCGCTAAAAGCGCCATCTGCAACTGAAATAGTCTGTCTATGGAGCGGCGTATCATCTGTGCCATCCCAGCCCCATGAGCCGGAAGTCAAGACTGCTGTGACATTGTCTAGGGGCGCTCCGGTATGCCTATTTGCGGCAAATCCCCAAAAATGCAAGGTATCCACACGCTGAAATAAAGTGCGGTCAAGGTGCAGCACAGACCAGTAGTTGTCGTCCGCTTGATTTCGCGGTCCCCACCACATATCAAAGCCGCTGATTCTGCCATGTCCGCCGGATATAGGGTGTGGTCTTATGCCACCTGAAGCTTGCAATATGACAACATTTTCTCTCGTGTCTGCTCTCACAATAAGTCTGCTGAGCGCTTCACTGTGCCGCACATTACTCTGTACTATGGCAATGCCGTTTTCATCTGTACGAAAAGTGTTTCCGGAAGCTGGGTCAAGAACCTCCGCACCAGTAAGCGGTGTACCTGTGATCATATCATTGATCCAAACGATCGCTTGATCGTCATCCGCAATCACTTGAGTCGCAATATCTGTAATCTGCAAAACTGCTTGACTTGTGCGTTCTTGAGCCGTCGCACTGATCACATAAAATCCCGGCGGCAAATTGCCGGGTAAGGTCATCGTTTCCATCCATCGATCTCCGTCTGCGCGTGTGATATTAAACGAGTCGATATATCTCAATCCGCTCGTTTCAATCTGATTACGCTCGTGAGCAACAGTGGCCCAATGTGGAATATTTACCAGACGATCAATTGCGTTTACTGCATCATTTGCAGTATGAAACTGATGGATGCTTACGTCTATGCGCGGACGTCTATTATTCGAATTGTAGCTCAGCCAAAAGTTAAGGTGGGGAGCTTCAAATGTTGGAAATTCTGCATAGGTGGTAGAAAAGTGAACCTGAGCTGCATTGTGATCTTGTCTTCCTTCAAAGTCTGACTGCACCTGTGTTTCAAAAGAAAACACCAAATCGTCTGTGATTATCTCGTTGGTGCCGTCTACTTTAATCCCTGCGCTTATCGTCACCGTGTAGATTTCACCGAATCTCAGCGGGTTTGTGGGCATGAAGACAGAGGTATTACCTCTGGTTATAAATCGTCCGTCCACTGCCGGTGCAATGGAGAAGAATTCGTCTATCGGCGTGTGTCCACCCAGTGAGAAGCTGATCTCTATGCCTGTGTTTACAGGTACATTGGTGGATTGGTGAGCTGGTAAAATGGCGGAAATTTGAAGGCGGGCTGTGGTCTGAAATGCCCATGTGGTGTCTTCTGTACCTATATTCGCAAGCCGCACGATGTATAGGCTGTTGTAGGAAAGCGGCACGGAAGGGCTTACGCGAAATCTGTTCTCTCCTTCACTCATCACCACCGGGGCAGGTTGTCCGTCTATCGAAATGTTCGGAGTGCCACTGCCGCTCGACACCGTTAGTATGAACGCACTCGTAACGCAGATGCCTGTATCGGCAAAATGTGTCGGAATCAGTGTGTATCCGTCTCGTGAGGCTTCATCTTCAAACTGCCAGCGCATAAATTCAATCGCAGGGGTCGTTGCGCTATTTGCAAAAGGGTGGATCACCTGATCTGTAGGGCCGACTAGGTATCCCAATGTCTCTCCGGGGTCTTGGGTGCATGCTGATACGGTGAGCGCAGCCAGCAGTATCACCAATGTCAAAAATAGAACATATCTCTTTTTCATAATCATCCTCCGGTCTTGTTTAAATTTATCCTCTATAATATTACCAGACGAAAATTCAGATAAAATGTTCCATGATACATAAAACGTGTCATTGCTTTTTATGCCCCTTGTTTTGTAAGCTCCTCTGAGAGAAATTCCGACATATATTCATAACCTTGCGTATGCCAAACATTATATCCGAAAATAATGCTCTGTACCAACCCGCTCTTTCCAAGCAATTTGGTCACATCTCTGATAGATAGTCCCATTTCCTCATGATAAACCTCTTGTTCCAGCGCTCCGGCTGGGGTAGGGTTGATTATATTTTAGCGCAATCACTTTTATATCTCTATCTTGGGGTTCTTCTTATTTCGGCGGTAGAGGACGAAGCGTCCACCAATCACCTGAACAATATCCGATTGTGTTTTCTCCGCGAGTTCTGCTGCTGCTTCACGCGCAGTCTCCGGCGATGATTTGAGCACACGCAATTTAATGAGTTCGCGTGCTGTAAGCGCGTCATCTGCTTGCGCTACAGTTTCGGCACATATGCCGGATTTTCCTATTTGCAAAATGGTGTCATAGTCATTGGCTATGGCACGCAATTTGGCGCGTTGTTGTGAAGTGATCATTTATTTCCTCGCTTTCGATTTTTGCCAAATATTAAATGGCGCATTCATGATTGAGCTTTCATATGCTTTATGATTGATCCCCGGCAAGTGTTGAATTTATCCATTAATCTCAACCCCTACTCTTTTTTCTTTAGCTTCCTTTTTGTTCCATCTTGTTCGAAAATGCTGATGCGCTCAAGTTGATTTGTCAAATTCTTTTTAAATTGATCAATGTATTCTTTGTGTAAGGTCTTACGCTCTTCATGTTCTTCCGACGTCAGACAACCTTCTTTATGCTTTTTCGATAACTCGTTTATGCGCTCAATCTTATGTTGTTCCATATTTATCACCAAATTTTCATTTTTTAGTTTCGATTGCCAAATAGAAATATGACACGCGGTTGTCGTATTATCCTTGCTATAATCACCGTATAATAAAATTGTAAGGAGATCGCAAAAATGATTGAATCATTAAAGGCTCAATTGGCAGACTGGAAGCAAACACGAAGCATTATTCTAGGTTTTTTGGAAGAATTAAGTGATGCCGACCTTGACAAGCCCTTGCCGCGCAAGGTGCTCAACACTATTCGCTTACAGGCATACGAACTAACCCTATTTCAGCGTGACATTGTGGACTCGCTGACCACACATACGGTTGATTTCGGCACAGAATATATTTACGAAAACTGGCCGACCGCTCAAATCATCGAGCGCATGGCGGAACTTGACGCGAAACTTGAGCGGGCGTTAGATGGTATGGACGGTACAGAGGTCATAGATTACTATGGAGAAGAGCACAACATACATCAGATTATTTCGTGCATGATAGGACATGAAAATATGCACATTGGTCAAATCATTGCGTTTTGTTATGCAGCAGGGATAAACATTCCTGAAAGTATATCAGAGCCGATGGCTCTTGAGGGATAGGTAAGGGGCTGAGTTGCATTTTGTGTTAATTGATTCATAGTCAAGTTGCACTATTGTGCTGTGTAAGCGTCAAAGCGTGCAAATTAACACCTACCCCAAGTGTCATAACGTGTAATTTTTCATCAACTTTAACTTGCACTTTCATGCAACCGGTGGCTTATTGATGCCTTGATTACTAACCCTTATTATAACGCAACTGATCCTGCTTTTGCAATAGGACTAAATTTAGAGACGGTGTCAAGTTGTTCTTGGTGTTTCCAAGATAAAATATTTAGCTGACATCTTTAAGATTACCCAAAGCATCTAAAGCAACTTTGGTTCCAGAGGTTTTGCCTGAAATCTTGTTGTCGCGC
>WQVH01000013.1 GCA_009781695.1 Oscillospiraceae bacterium | reverse complement strand
TTGCCGCTGTCAAAAATGCTTAAATATTACTACAACTTTTATTCAACTCGAAAAGTCCGCAATTCGTTGCAACGCAACATTCGCAGACTCCTTTTTTTTTCGGCATGTGTCAAAGTCGAGATATACGCTGTTCACACAAGCAAAACATAGGCATGATTATACTTTTTGCAGCACTGGGTCATGTCTTTTCGTTTTCCCATTTAGTCTCACCCCTTTGGCTTTTATTTTACCAACCACTCGGCGTGTCCGCAATCCGCATAACACCTTTTAGTAAATGGCGCTCTCTCGTCAATGTTTCCATTGCTGCAACCATTACTCTAATTCCTCAGAAAGCTTCATGCTCATCGGAATCTGACGCTTATAATTCTTGCGTCTCGCATTCTAATGGTAACTTCTGGAACCCATCCCATAATAGCGGCATAACCTTCCGGAGGGTCTGGAAATTCTCCTCTAATAATCCATGCTCGCCTTAATCTACTAAAAGTTGCATCTATAACATAGCTGAAATATGTGACTTCTGAAGGGTCTAAATCTATAACATCCCGAGCAATTGTGCAAAATCTTCCAGTTGATAAAGGGATTGGACTTAAAATTCCATTTTCTCCCATTGCTATCAAAACAGTATCAGCAATGACTACTGCCATTTCTTCATCTGGAACCGCATCTGCAAACAACCATGAGTTGTTCCATAAAAACTGAAAGACGTTGCCAATAAGCAAAAGTGTTATAACACACCAAAAAACGGTCGAGTAGGTAGCCACTTCACAGCAACTGCCCCTCACAGAATCCGTGCTTGCGCAACTAACGCACACGGCTCTTCACAAGTAGTTTCATCGAAATTGTCAGCTATAAACATTTACATAGATGCGAGGTTGAGCTAACGGAAATACTTTCAACAATTCATCGAAGCCTGTCCAATTGTGTTAATGTCAATATAAAAATCCCCCAATGATCGAGAAAAATCCCCACCCAGCAAGAACAAGAAGATATCATAATACAAGCATCAAATGAAAAGCATGCAACATTGCGCTAAGAAAAAGAAGAGCGTATCACAGCAGGCCGTTTACCGCTTCAGAGTTTAACTCCCTCAGTCAGCTACGCTGACAGATCCCTCGCGAGGGATCTGGTGAAAAATGGCGGTGCGATGAAGGACATCGCACCCTACAGCGTAAAACCCCTCGTCCTTCGTCTCTCGTCCCTGGGCGAACAATTTGTTCGAGCCGCAGCGAGTTTGTGAGCCCCGTCCTCGGGAGTTCTTAGAGGACAGAGTCCTCTAAGTGTGTCTTTTGATTACTTTTCTGCACAAACAGAAAAGTAATACGCCGCAGGCCGTCCCCTTTTTCCAAATTTCACATCACAAACAAGAGCAAGAACAACCCCTTATATAACCCCCTGCCACGAAAGCACAACCACCGCACAAGTAATAATCACAAATGCCGAAACAAGCACAACCCCAAAACTGACCTTCGACGACCGCGCAACCGACGATGCCGAAACAGGCATGAGCCTTGACTTAACCAAAGCACTACGGATAGGCTTATACAGAATCATTGTCATTGCAGCAGTCAGACTCCCCTTCACCACATTAAACGGCAGAAAAACAGGCACAAGCATCTGCACGACCACTTCACGTGCGACACCCATATGGAAAGGCGTTACAAAATAATTCCACAACAGCATAACCGGAACATTCACAACAATACCAAGAATGAGACCCACAGCCGCACCTTGGAATGTCCTCCATCTTTTATATATAAACGATGCCGTACATGCATATGAACACGTTGCGATGATATTCATGATCATCCCTATAGGCCCCGTATCGCTGACCGTTAACATTTCCACAAACGACACGACTATAGACATCGGTATCACAGCCATCGGCCCATACAAAAAGCCACCAATTACCATGATCACATCTTTAGGTTCATACCGCAAAAAAGCAACAGTAGGAATTCTTATGAGTGAGAAAATGAACGCTACAGCAGAGAGCATTGCGAGTACCGCGATTTTTTTCGTCAGTTCCTGTGACCTTGAGTGAGACAGAGTTTGCATTTTTCATACCTCCAAAATAAAATACAACCGAAAAGCCAGCGCCCTTCAGTCGTACAAAGCATAGATAATGTGCAAACACAATATCTCATCTTCTCCCATCCAGACTATAACTGTCGGTATTGGAATTTCACCAATTCAGCAAATACTCGCTCGCGGACTATAACCGCCGGTAGGGGATTTCACCCTGCCCCGAAGACGCAACTATTCAATTACACCGAGATTTTAACATGCAAAAAGTATACTTGTCAAATAAAAAATATGACACCTACATCTCACTGTGGTAAAATAGCTTAAAACTGAATACATCCTAGGAGGAAACAACATGATACAAACCGATAACGCAATAGCCGTAGTCATCGACTTTCAAGAAAAAATGATGCCGGTGATCCAAAACCAAGACAAAATAATAAAAAAATCCGCAATTTTTATCGAAGGATGCCGCTTACTTGGCGTTCCGATCATAACTACACAACAGTACACCAAAGGACTCGGTGAAACAGTCCCTGAAATAAAACAAGCTCTATTTGACTTTAAGCCTATTGAAAAGTTGTCATTTAGCTGTTGGGGATCAGAGGCATTTGTAAACCACTTCGAAAACCACGATAGAGATGCTGTCTTTATCCTTGGCGTTGAAGCGCACATCTGTGTACAACAAACCGTTCTTGACTTGCTTGAAGAAGACTGCGATGTCTACGTGTTGGCGGACTGCATCGGCACACGCTTCGAAACAGATTTTCAATATGCCATAAGACGAATGGAACAAGCAGGAGCCATCATCACAACCGCAGAATCCGCTTTATTCGAAATGATGATGCGTGCCGACCACCCCCACCGCAAAGAAATAACGAAACTTGTAAAATAATATCCGCACAAAAGCAAGATCTCCCAACCGTTTCACACTTTCTCAAATGACAATTTGCAACAGACCCCGACCAAATACATAAAAAGCAGGTACAACATGTTCAAAGACATCAAGAATCTTTTCAACGGCTCAGTCTACGGAATGACACTCGTAATTCCGGGTGTCAGTGCAACCATACTGGCCATCATCTTAGGATTTTACGACGAACTACTCCACACGATGAACCATTTCAAAGAAAACAAACGCCAAAATGCCAGATATTTGATCCTCTTTCTTATCGGAATCGCTGTAGGCACAGTATTATTCAGCCGATTAATCACATTTTTCATAAACAGCTTCTCACTGCCCACAATGCTATTTTTTGCAGGACTTTTAGCAGGCATAATCCCCTTAACATACACATATGCAAAAGGCGGTGCCAAAAAAATCGCACCGAGAGAGGTCGTCCTCGCTATTGCCGCCATGGCCTTGTTATATCTTCTATCAACCGGCTTTTCCACACCGGATATCAATCCTACAGGCACTTATGGCTCAATAAATACTATGGTAATTGTCTTCCTTCTTGTCGCAGGTGTCATCAACGGTGCCTCTTTGGTTATACCGGGCCTCAGCGGTGCATTCATACTCCTTATAATGGGATTATACCCGCTTATCGTCTCCACTGTTTCAAATATTGGCTCATATCTGGTTGACCCGCGCAATTTGGACTTACTATTTGAAATCGCAGTCATCTTAGCGCCTTTTGGCATTGGCGCACTCATCGGCGTATTGTTCATGGCACGTATTATGGAAAAACTCTTGCGTGATTATCACAAGTCAGTCTATGCGGTGATCCTCGGACTCATCGTCGCTTCGCTTGTAACACTTTTCCAAAATCCAATAGTCTACCAAAGCGGAACATCAGCTCCTGCAATCATCATCGGTGCAATTTTGTGCGCTGTAGGGTTTATCATCGCATTTTTGCTTGGAAAAAAAGCAAAGTAACCTATTATCTCAACCCCGCACCGTTTCCCACCGTTTAAGTGACTTCCTCATATAACCGGCGACGTCGATTTCATATACCGCTTCAAGAAGCGCATCAGAAATCACCTCGTTGGTTTTTCCTATACCCCGAATCTCGCCATTTTTCATCACCAAAACATGATCACTGAGCTTGATGGCCAGGTTGATATCATGCATTACACCAATTACCGTACGCTTGTTTTCAACCGCCCATCTCTTCAAATAATCCACAAGCTCAATCTGATACTTCAAATCAAGGTGATTCGTTGGCTCATCAAGCAAAATAATATCAGGTGACTGCGCTAAAGTACGCGCCAAAAAGACCCTCTGTAACTGCCCGCCCGAAAGCTCAGTTATGGCCTTATTGCGCACCTTCATAAGGTCAACAGCCTCAAGACAGCTCATTACATAATCCCGATCCTCCTGCGATGGCAACCCAAGAATCTTGTCCTTAATATGCAAATACCTGCCCATCATCACCGTGTCATATACGCTATATTGAAAGTAAACACCCGACATCTGACTCAGCATAGCGATTTTTCTGGAAATATCCTTGTGCTTCATATCCGCAAGCAATTTCCCATCTATTTCAACTTCACCTCTATATGGGAGAATATTGGCAATCGCCCGAAGCAGCGTGGTCTTACCGCAACCATTCGGTCCAATTATAGACAAATTTTCATTGTCTCCCACATGAAAAGAAATATTCTTTACAACATCAACCCCACCATATCCGGTTGAAAGATCCCTAATCGTTAACATAATGCCACAACTCCTAAACCCTTGCCCGCTTACCAAAATAAATATATGCAAAAAACGGCGCACCCACAAGCGCAGAAACAGCGCCCACCGGAAGCTCCGACGGCGAAACTACAGTCCTCGCCACAAGATCACACAAAACCATAAATGTTCCGCCAAAAACCGCCGATAAAGGAATAACATATCTATGTGAGACACCAAACACCCGCCGGACAATGTGCGGTGCAACCAAATCAACAAAACCAATTACACCCACAAACGCAATAGAACTCCCGGTCAAAGCCGCCGCTGTCACCAGTAGTATCCATTTAACTCTTTTGAGATTAACCCCCATCGTCTTTGCTTGTTCCTCACCAAAAGTCATCATATCAAGCTCTCGATTAAAATGTATTATATAGATAATACCCACAAGAGCAATGGGAGCAAGAATGAGTATAGTAGACCAATCCCTCATCGAAAAACTACCCATCTGCCAAAAAATGAGCCGCTGCAAATGCTCTCTTCGGACTGCTGACATCAGCGTTGTCACCGCATTTACAAAAAGCGAAAAAACCATACCAGTCAAAATAATCGTGTTGTTTTCCATGCGTCCATCTATCCGAGACGCAAACGCAATAACCAAAACGATAGTACCCAGTCCAAATACAAATCCCATAAGCGGTAAGGACATGACCCCCAAAAGCGGAATCGTTATTCCATAAAGAATCACAATACCCGCAGCAAGTGATGCTCCGGACGAAACGCCCAAAGTATATGATGATGCCAACGGATTGCGCAATACAGATTGCATCACCGCACCGCTCACCGAAAGCGCAGCCCCGACAATAAATGCAAGCAATGTGCGCGGAAGTCTCAATGTCCAAACGATCGACACCGCTGCTTGACTTATATATTCGGGCAATGTCGCTCCTGCCACACGATGCCGGATAACTGCCCAAATTTCTCCCGGAGGCACCCAAACACTGCCCAGACCCACACCCAACAATATCACAACCAACGCCAATACTACCGTAATAATAACTTTTGTTTTCATTGCATTTTTCACTCTATACACTTTATTCTGTGCCATGCGCATTACTGCACAGTAAACTCATTAATAACTTTAATTTCCCCGAAGTAAACGAGATAAGCACTGAATTAATTCATGCTCCCTCGCAATTACTTCCGGTGGATTTAATCAGCATTTACCAAGACGTTTCCGGATAGATCGCATACGCCATTTCAAGAAGCGCCCGCACAATATTGTGACTCGGCCTATTGCTCGCATCAGTATCAATAAAATACACTGAACCATCTCTGACCGCCGAAATGCCGCCCCATCCGGGTCTGGACGCTATCTCACCAATCGGATCATCAATAAAATTTGTACTGGTCAGAATTACA
The DNA here is from genome assembly GCA_009781695.1 of Oscillospiraceae bacterium. Lineage (GTDB taxonomy): Bacteria > Bacillota > Clostridia > Oscillospirales > Oscillospiraceae > WRMH01. Next base: position 38,190 of record WQVH01000013.1, on the reverse strand, counting down.
TCCGGATCAAGGGACAAAATCACCTCATCAGATATAGATGCCCAACTATAAACATCTGCCGCCAGAACATTTACTGCCCCAATAATCTCAATCATCTCATTCAAAAACGTCCCACTGCCAAAACTCACCATATGCGGCGCAGGTGAAACCTCAAAATACACGGTTCTGGCATCGGTCACTGATGCACCAATCACCCTGATCCTATCAATTTCGCTTTGCATCTCTGAAACAATCACTTCGGCACGCTCATCTGCGCCCAAAACTGCACCAACAAAACGTATATCCTCTATAATTCCATTAATATCCGTACTTGATGGGATATAAATGACCGTAATACCGGCTTGCGATACAAGCCAAAACGGATCTTCTGTGCCGCCTTGCATACTCATTCCGGGTACAAATATCACATCAGGCATCAGACTAATAATCTGCTCCCCATCAGGAGCGATCATATCAAATTTTGGAATATCCGGATTGACTCCGGGGATATTATCAGAAAAACCATCCATTGCAATAATCTTATCCCCAAACCCCAGTGCAACAATGATTTCCGTATTCGCAGGCCCCATAGATATGATGGTATCAATAGCGTCGGGAAGCGTTATCGGATTCCCATCTCGATCTTCTGTAATCACCGGCCTTGATGCCAACGCATCATCTTGTCCATTTGATTCAGGTGATTCCAACAAGTCCCCTTGTATGCCACCGTTTTCTGACCCAATCAGCGCATTGTCCGCACCACATGCAACAACACCTATAACAAGCACAACCATTAAGGCCACGACCATAAGCTTCATAAGCTTCGTCCTAACATTCATCAGTAATCAGTCCTCCGTCACTTTTTATCACTGTCGCAACGCCGCAAAAAAGCCGCACCACTGCACACGCCTCACCAGCTATAGCCGCCAACGCCCTGCCCACAGCTTCTCGCCATGCTCTCATCACCGGATCAATGGGAACTATGCCGCAAGAAACGTCATTGCAGACGATAATTACATCCTTATTGTCCTCGATGAGCCGCTTGACCGCACTGGCTGTACATGCATCCGCTTTAAGCATTGCCAAAATCCACTTGTCGAGTTCATATATAAGTTTCTTCCCTGTCGGCATTTGCGCATCATCCTCACTACAATGGTATATGTCCTCTTCCGACAACCTAAATCGCTCCACAGCATAATCAAGTTTCCCCTGATACGCCCCACCAAATATTAAAATCAAATCGCTACCTCCACTATGAAACTATCGCCAAGGCAAACAGACCACAAAGCTCACTGATCACCAATGAAAAACCGGCCAAATCACCTGAAACACCCTTGAATTCAAAACTTTTAAGTGCGATAAGCATTGAAACACAATACCCTATGGCCACCGCCAGTACGACTACTACACCAACCCAACCGACACCCATCCATGCAAGAAAAAGTGATATCAGTGCCGGAATTGGGATAATGATTCTATGCGGCATTGCGTTGATTGGCCTGAAAACACCCACATAACCATCTGCTTTCATCGGCCTGATACAAAGCATAGCCATCGCAGAAAAAGTACGAGACACAATAGGAATAACTATTAAAAGCCCTAACATACTATTAAATGGATGCTGAAATATACTTATTGAGAAGAACGTGGAAACATTTCCACGCATGATTGATTCCAGCGCAGCAAACTGCATAATTAATAAAAATACAATCATGATTACAGAAAACGCTCCGACATTTGAGTCGCCCAGAATGCGAAGCTTATCTTCGACAGAGCGGCGTGATAAAATAGCATCGCAGGTGTCCATGAATCCATCAAGATGGATCAAGCCTACAAAAATGAAACACATGATCAATTGAATGCCCGCCACCATGGGTGAAGGCATAGAAAAAAAAGGAAATGGAGGATTCTGTAATGACGGCCACTGTAAGTATACCAGCAACTCCGCCGAAACCCACCAAATCAACCCAATCACCAATCCAACGATAGGAAACCAAGTCATCACATATTTAGCCCCGCGATCATCCCACACCTTAGGCATCGGGATTGTCGTAAACATGCCAAACGCCATGATTAGCCCCTTAAACACACGCTTCATGCCTAAACACATCCTTACCCTTATGTACAGTCACACCCGCATAAGCAACTTCAAGAACCACATCACACATCTCAGCGGCCACTCGATCAATCATCGCCAACGACTTTCTATACAATTCCGTAAGCGGATCAAATACAGCCGCATCACTGTAAATATAATCAGATACAATCACAATATTTGAAACTGAATCCAAAATCTCAGTCAGCCCTTGCACAATCCGCACCGCCGCCTGCTCATCCACACGCCCATCAGGGCGAAACATCTCCTCTGCCAAAAGTGCCGTAAGACTATCTAGCAAAAAAGAACCACCGCAGTCGCACTTTAACAAAATCTCCTCAATCCGCTCATACTGCTCGACCGTCGCAAAGCCCCAACCGTCACGCTCATCAATATGCCGTGCGATGCGCGCATCATCCTCAGAATCAACTGGCCGCATGGTGGCAATGTAATAAAGCGGCAATGATATGCCTCCGTCTATATGAGCCGCATCTTTTGCCAGTCTCTGGGCATAAAACGACTTACCATTTTTACACCCACCCGAAACGAATACCTTCATACATACTCCCAAATTTATATTGCAAAGCAAGTTACACGGAGTGAAAAGCATCTATAAAGAGCTGTCGGTAAGCGATGGGGCTTTACTCCCGCCAGCTTAAGACACACTAAACTTATCCCCGGCTCTAATCTCCTCAAGATACTCATCATTTATCTCAGCCTCTGCAAAAGTTCCCATATGTGCCGTAACTGCACAAGCCGCATCAATCACAGAAAACATAATCGGACAACCACTTCCCTCACCCAATCTCATGTCCAAATGCAAACAAGGCTCTAAACCCAACACCTCCGCAGCACAAGCAAAGCCATGTTCAAAAGAAACATGAGAGGCAATCATATACTCCCTTGAAAGCGGAGCAATCCTCGTGGCCGCCAAAGCCGCAACGATCGATATAAAACCATCAATCACCACCGGAACCCTCATCATCGCACCACCAATAAATACACCGGCCAAAGCCGCCAAATCAAAGCCGCCAACTTTCGCAAGCACATCAATAGCATCGGCAACATTTGGCTTATTATTTTCGATAGCAGTCTTTACCACATTTATCTTATGTTCATAAGCCCCATCCGTAAGCCCGGCGCCCTTACCTGCCGCCTTGTCTGCCGAAAGCCCTGTGAGTGCACTAAGCACCGCCGCAGAGGTCGTCGTATTGGCAATACCCATCTCACCTGCCCCCAGTAACTTATACCCGGATTCAACAGCCTCTACCGCAATTTCAATACCAATCAAAATCGCTGAAACCGCCTCATCATAAGTCATTGCAGGGCCTTTAGCAATATTCCAAGTGGATTTCCTTATTTTTCGATCTATAATCTGCGGATGGCCTATATCCGCATTGATCCCAACATCCACAACAATCAAATCGGTGTTAAAATGCTTTGCAATAGTCGCCACCCCATTGATTCCGCGCACAAAATTTAGCGTCTGAGCATAAGTTACCGACTGAGGCGTAGCCGCCACACCTTCTTCATAAACACCATTATCCGCAGACATAATAATAACGCAGCGCTTATCTGTATTGTAAAACACATCACCGCTGATCCCCGCCAACCTTACTGAAATTTCCTCAAGTTTACCCAAGCTGCCGGGCGGCTTTACCAGCTCAGACTGTCGAAGCCTTGCCCGCTCCATCGCTTCAATATCCAAAGGCACTATCTTTGATGCATACTCACTGATAAGTTTTATTGACACTGTATATTCCTCAAATCCAGACATATGTCCATACCATTAAAAAAAGCGGCATTGCCGCTTACGTTTTGAGCAAAAAAGCCCTAAGTACTCATAATCACTCCATTCACTGCAGAGGTATTACGGATACGGCGTAAGCCGCCAAAATGAGGCAGGTCTTCCGACTCAGACAATGAACATGTCTACACGGCAGCAGGACTGTTCAGGATTCTAACCTGATTCCCTATTCTCGTCGGCATATTCAAAATAATTGAAGCGATTCTCCAATCATCTGCCGACGCACCTTCATCTTTTAAATTCACTCTAAAACCGCCCGCCAACCATTTGCTCGCAGCGTTTTTGTGTATTGACTCTAGCAGATTTGTTATCAAATGTCAACCACAACGCTTTGTTTGACTTTACACAGTAGCAAACTCAAAGTCGCAACTGCCTTGATTTATTCCACCTTTACTGGTATTATATCCACACAAAAATGAAAGTGAGGAACATACATGAATATCCTCATAAGGGACATCCTCGCCCTTTTGCCCGAAGGTGTCGAAACATGTTCAGTATACATCTGCGATGACAAAATCGCCTCAACCACAACCGAACCGGAAGGATTCAAACCGGATAAGACCATTGAAGGCAATGGAAAAATGCTCATACCCGGCCTCGTCAACGCCCACACCCACGCATCCATGACCGTTCTACGCAACTGCGCTGACGACTTACTCTTTAACGACTGGCTATTCGGAAGAATTATGCCACTTGAAGAAAAGCTCACCGCCGAAGATTGCTATTGGGCCATGAAACTCGCCGTTATGGAAATGCTCCGATGCGGAACAACAGCCTTCGTCGATATGTACTATTTCATGGATGCACTCGCTGAGGCCACCTGCGAAACAGGCATACGCGCCGTCTTATCCAGAGGACTTATCGGAAGCAGCGAAGACAAAGCCGCAGGAGACGCACGAATCAAAGAAGCCCTTGATTCCATCACCAATTGGAAAGGGCGCGATACGCTGAGCTTTATGTTTGCGCCACATGCCCCCTACACTTGCGATGAAGGATTTCAGCGAGAAATCGCACAAGAGGCAAAACGGCAAAACTTAGCCATAAACACCCACTTAGCGGAAAGTCTGGCAGAAATCGAAACAATCCGAGAAAAGTATCACTGCACCCCGGTTGAGCTTTATGAGCAAACCGGACTACTTAGCGAAAATACACTTGCCGCACACTGCGTCCACTTGACGGACAATGATATAAAAATACTTGCCAGAACAGGCATCTGCGTCGTAACCAATCCGGTGAGCAATCTCAAATTAGCCAACGGCATCGCTCCGGTTCCGAAGATGCTCAAAGCAGGTGTAAAAGTAGCGCTCGGCACCGATGGAGCCGCCAGCAATAATACCCTTAATATGTTCCGCGAACTGGCCATGCTCACCCTGATTCACAAAGGTGTAAATCATGACGCAACAGCCATAAGCGCCCACGAAGGACTCATGATTGCAACCAAAAACGGAGCCTTGGCAATCGGACGCTCCGACCTCGGCGAGATAACGCCCGGAAATACTGCCGACCTTGCCATTTTGAGCCTTGACCACCCTAATATGCAACCCATCAACAACCCAGTATCCGCACTTGCCTACTCAGCCAATGGAAGTGAGGTTGAAACCGTTATAGTGAATGGCTGCATATTGATGGAAAACAAAGAATTTCTGACCATAGATGCCGAAAAGGTCATCAGCGAAGTCACAAAGATATGTGAAAGGATTGGAACAAAATGAAATCAGATAACATGAGCGCTACAAGCGCACAGGCAAACAAAACAACAAGACATCCCAGCGTTGTCAAAGACTTATCGCTCGCACCATCGGGCGAACTTAAAATTGCATGGGCATGGCGCAACATGCCACTCTTACAGGCAATAAAAGAGGAATTTGAAAAAACAAAGCCATTTAAAGGCATGAAAGTAACACTTTCTGTCCACATGGAAGCAAAAACCGCTTGTCTGTGCAGAACTTTGGAAGCAGGCGGTGCTGAAATGTATGCCACCGGCTGCAACCCCCTATCTACACAGGACGATGTTGCCGCAGCCCTTGCTGCAAGCGGCATGGCAGTATATGCCGTCCATGGCGTATCATCGGATGAGTATGAACGCCATTTGACCATGGCACTTGAATCAGGCCCTAACATCATTGTTGATGACGGTGGTGATCTAATCAATATAGTGCACACCAAACTCCAACATCTCATCCCTAATGTCTATGGTGGCTGTGAAGAAACAACCACGGGCATAAAACGCCTGTACTCCATGGCAGCCGAAGGATCACTCAAATTCCCAATGATTGCCGTCAATGATGCACATTGCAAATATCTATTTGACAACAGATATGGCACAGGTCAGTCCGTATGGGACGGCATCAATCGAACAACTAATTTAATCGTCGCCGGGAAGACTGTTGTCATTGCAGGTTACGGCTGGTGCGGCAAAGGTATCGCTATGAGAGCCAAAGGCTTTGGTGCCAACGTAATCATAACAGAAATCGATCCAATCAAAGCACTTGAGGCGATGATGGATGGCTTTGCAGTGATGACTATGGATGATGCCGTAGCGCACGGAGATTTATTCATCACAGCAACAGGTTGTACAGACATCATCACTGAGCGCCATTTTGGATCGCTTAAAGATGGGGCTATCCTTTGCAATGCCGGTCACTTCAATGTTGAAATTGATGTGGCTTGGCTCGACAAGAACACAAAAAGCCGTGAGCATAAGCCCAACATCATGGGATATGAGTTGAGCAATACCAATACGATATTTGTAATCGCTGAGGGTAGATTGGTAAACCTTGCTTCCGGAGATGGCCACCCGGTCGAAATCATGGATATGAGCTTTGCCATTCAAGCGATGTCTGCGCATTTTCTTGCAACTCATCACAAAACGCTCTCTCCGGGCGTGATCCCTGTTCCGGAAGAGATTGATCTCGATGTGGCCTGGAAAAAACTCAAAGCCTGCGGACTGGATATTGACAAATTGACACAGGAGCAACACAAATATTTATCCAGTTGGGAAATGCATTAGAATCGGGTGGACATTATTTTCCACATCTTCCACTTGGAAACTTAAGCGTTTATATAATATGCCCGCACGTGCTCTTTATGGGGTGGCGGGCATATTTGCAATGGTATTTATTTTTTTCTATTTTGCTCCAACCAAATATCAAGCACCTTATTTAACTTGATCAACACTTTAATCAGCATGATGACCAATATCACCGTCACCGTAAGCCCGGCAACCAGCAACAAGATATTCAGAATATTAAACAATCCCGCAATTCCCCAAATCCCCATATCATAACTCCCATCTATAAATATTAATCTAAAAACATCTTACGGACGTTGCTTGCGCATAAAGGTTCGGTATCATGATTCTGCGACTGGCGTGCAGAATGACGTGTGACGAGGGTTTTTGTTGAAAATCATTGGGCAGACCTCGGCATTCCAGGCTTACAGGGTGTTGCTGATGGTTTTTTTGTTTTGCGAAGTGTAGAGCGACGAGACCCGTTCCGAGCAAAACAGAAAATCATCAGCAATACCTCCACACTCCACCTCCCCAAAATCAACACTTGACATGTCAAGTAAAATAGGTTAACATACCACAAGTGTCAAGTAATAACACTTTACGGAGTTGCCTATGGACAACAACGCACTTCAAATGGCTATGCTTTTTGATTTCTTCGGAGACTTATTGACAGAAAAGCAGCGAAACTACTTTGATCTGTACCACAACGAAGACCTATCTCTAGCAGAAATTGCCGAAATAGCCAACATCTCCCGGCAGGGCGTCTATGACATCATCAGCCGGGCAGAACACATACTCACCGAATTGGAAAGCAAAACCGGTATCGTCCACAGATGGAACGAAACCCAAGCAGAACTCGGAAGTGCCCATGCACTGGCTTTAAAATTACAAGAACAATCCGACGACAACCAGACATGTAAGCAAATTGCATCCGAACTGGTCATAAAATTAAATTCAATACGCGCAAAACACTAAGATTCAAAATAACTCGCAATAGTTTTAAGAAAGCGCCCATAACCAACAACCCCTGTACCCAACATGGGAGGAAATATCATGTCATTTGAAAGCTTATCAGAAAAACTAAACGCAGCATTTAAGAAGCTGCGCGGAAAAGGCCGACTCAAAGAGGCCGACATCAAAGAAGCAATGCGCGAGGTACGTCTGGCTTTGCTTGAGGCCGACGTCGGATACAAAGTCGTGCGCGACTTCATCAAAACAGTCAGCGAAAGATGCTCCGGCGCCGACGTCCTCGAGAGCCTGACTCCTGCTCAGATGGTCATAAAAATCGTCAACGAAGAACTCTGCACCCTCATGGGCGGAGAAAATGCAAAGATCACCATTTCCTCAACACCCCCTACTGTCGTTATGCTCATCGGACTTCAAGGTGCAGGTAAAACCACCAATGGAGCAAAGCTTGCAGCATACATGAAGAAAAAGCATGGCAAAAACCCCTTGCTCGTCGCTTGCGACATCTACCGTCCCGCTGCAATTTTGCAACTGCAAACCGTGGGTAAGCAACTGGACGTTCCTGTTTTCGAGATGGGTACGGCTGATCCAGTACAAATTGCAAAAAAATCCATCGAATTTGCAAACAAAAACGGCCACGACATGGTGTTTTTAGACACCGCCGGCAGACTGCATATTGACGACAACCTCATCGGCGAACTCAAGGCGGTCAAAGCCGCAGTAAATCCAACCGAAATCCTCTTGGTGATCGACTCAATGACCGGACAAGACGCGGTAAACGCCGCATCCGCATTTGATGAAGCGCTGTCCATTGACGGTGTGATCCTTACCAAACTTGACGGCGATGCCCGTGGCGGTGCAGCACTATCTGTCAGAGCCATTACAGGCAAACCCATAAAATTTGTCGGCACCGGCGAAAAACTCGATCAAATCGAGCCATTTCACCCGGATAGAATGGCCTCGCGCATCCTCGGAATGGGCGATGTCCTTACACTGATTGAAAAAGCCGAGCAAGCTTTTGATGAGCAAAAGACTAAAGAAATGACAGAAAAGCTGCTCAAAAACAAATTCACCCTTGCCGACTATTACGACCAACTCACACATATAAAATCCATGGGCAGCATGTCCGATATCGCCGGTATGCTCCCAGGCGTAGATACTAAAGCATTAGCAGGCGCATCCATTGATAATGATGCACTGGCTAAAACAGAAGCAATCATTTTATCCATGACCCCGCACGAACGCGACAATCCCTCGGTGCTCAACAGCAGCCGCAAGAAACGTATTGCAGCAGGCAGCGGCACCGCAGTGGTCGATATCAATAGGCTGCTCAAACAATTTGACGCAATGCAAGCGATGACAAAGCAAATCTCAAAAGGCAAACTTCCTGCTATGTTCGGCGGCGGTGGACGCGGCCGAAAAGGCATGTTTGGAATATAAAAATTAAATTCGGAGGAACACAAAAATGGTAAAGATCAGACTGCGCAGAATGGGCGCAAAGAAAAATCCCTTTTACAGAATCGTAGTAGCAGACTCAAAGTCACCGCGTGACGGTAGATGTATTGAAGAAATCGGAACATATGACCCACTCGCGACCCCATCACTAATCAAGATGGACACCGAACGGGCTGAATATTGGATTAAAAATGGCGCACAACCCACCGATACAGTTAGAGCACTCATCAAAAAAGCCCAAAACCAAGCCCAAACAACCGAGACCCCGATCCAAGCAACAGAAGCAGCTCAATAGAAACGAATATCTGACTGTTTAATCAGATAAGATTATTAGAGGTTACATCATGAAAGAACTGCTCATATATATAGCACAAAACCTCGTTGACCATCCGGAAGAGGTCAGTGTGACTGAACGTGAAACAGATTCCGAAACAGTCTACGAACTGCGTGTAAACCCTTCAGATATGGGGAAAGTTATCGGTCGTCAAGGCCGGATTGCTAAAGACATACGCATCCTTTTGCGCAGCGTAGCCCAAAGACAGGGCAAGCGCATCAGTGTCGATATACTTGACTAAGAGCGCCATGAAAAAGAATCTTCTTGAAGCCGGAAAGATAGTCAATACGCACGGTATGCGCGGCGAAGTAAAAATCATGCCATGGGCTGATTCCCCGGAATTTTTGATGGGGTTTGAGCACGTATTTATAGACAATGCTCCGGTGAAGATATTGAGTTCAAGAGCACACAAGGGTTGCGTCATCGCAACCCTTGAAGGCGTATCAGATATCGAAAGCGCCATCAGACTCAAGAATCGAATCGTATTTATCGATAGAGATGAAGTCGAGCTGGAAGAAGGTCAGCATTTTATCGCTGATTTGGTAGGACTCACAGCAATTGATGCAAAAACCGGCAGCACACTTGGAATCTTAAAAGATGTCATGTCGCTGCCATCCAATAATGTCTATCTCATCAAAGGGGAACGTGAAATATTGGTTCCTGCTGTACCTGAATTTGTGTCAGAAATAGATATGGAATCCGGAATAATAAAACTCACGCTCATAGAAGGAATGTAAAAGTGAAAAGCAGTTACAGAGTGCAAAAAGCAAGCCCCCAAAAGGGGGCTCGGATTTTCATCTTATCCTTTTACCTATAGGACAACAGAATGCTCCATAATCCGCTCTATGACTTTATTGGCCAGCAAAGAAAGCTCTATAGCCAGCGCACCATGCATCTCTAAGAACTCATCTTCACTCTCAAATCCAAAATCCTCTACAAATTGCTCCAAGCCCTCTTGGAACTCCTCATCTGTGATGCTTAGACCCTCTTGCACAGCCACTGCCCGCAGAACCAAATCCTGTCCCACTTCAACCAAAATACTCGGTCTTACACTGGTTTCAATGAACTCTTCAAGTGGCATGCCTACGAACATCTCCATAAGATCATCCACTTCCATTCCATACATCATCGCATATAATTCAAATTCCTGCATCGCCATATCCAGCCTAAAATTGATCTCATTTTCCGGATACTTATGGATCGTTGCACCATCCATGATCTGCTCCCAAATTTGCCCGCGCTCTTGGCTGGCCGCAGCATGTTCTCTTTCCGCTTCCATCTGCTCACGAACCGACGCCTTATACTCTTCCACAGAATCTATACCCAAATATTCTTGAACCATTTCATCTGTGAGTTCCGGAACAACCTCTGAGATGATTTCGTGGATCTTTATTCTGAAAACTACCGGCTCTCCTGCCAATTCAGGCACAAAATAGTCCGGAGGGAAAGATACATGAATATCAAACTCATCCCCAATCTCATGCCCGATGATTTGCGGCTCAAAACCCGGTATAAACATACCTGAACCAATCGTCAGCTCAAACCCGTGTGCTGTACCGCCTTCAAATGCAACGCCATCATGGAATCCCTCAAAGTCGATTACCACTATATCACCATTTTCTACTGCCCTATCGGTGATATTGACCATTTCAGCCGCTTGACTCAGGTGACTGTTAATAAAATTCAGCACATCCTCATCCGTCACATCCAAAACCGGTACTCTGGTAAACTCAAGTCCTGTGTATTGACCCAGCGTAACAAACTCGGCGATATTATCGTCTGTAACTGCCTGAGCCGTAAGCACCTCAGGTGAATCTTCGCCCGACAAGTCAGGTGTATAAGCTCCGCCGTTGCTATCTACTATTTCTTGCCCATTTTCTTCTTCATTTTCGACTTCGGCACTCGGTGCTGTACACGCAACAACAAACACAGCGCAAAGAACGAAAATGGCCAATGTGATCAACCGTTTCCTGACGTCTTGAGGAGCATAGCAATTAAAACCATTCATTTTATTAACCCTACTTTTCAATTAAAATATTCAATCCTTATGATCGAAAGTATACCACATATAGCACATATTTGTATGAGACTTGTATATAACTGATGACTTAATGACTTAAAATCCAATTTTCGGGAGATACGCACCTATGAGAATAGATATTATGACTTTATTCCCTGACGTCGTTGGAGATATGCTGTGCGAAAGTATATTGGGGCGTGCCCAAGAGCGCGGATATATTCGTATAGAATGCCACCAAATCAGAGACTTTACTACAAACAAACAAAGGCAAGTTGATGATTATCCCTACGGAGGCGGACGCGGCTGTGTGATGCTTGCACAACCCCTATATGACTGCTGGAAACATATCTGCAATGAAGCGGGTTATCGCGTACATACTATATTCGTGACCCCTTGCGGTAATCTATTCAAGCAAGAAGATGCCAAGCGTCTGTCAAAAGAGCACCAAAGGCTCATCATCGTATGCGGGCGTTATGAGGGCATTGACGAGCGCTTTATAGACGCATGTGTAGACGAAGAGCTGTCCATCGGCGACTTTGTATTGACCGGGGGCGAAATCCCCGCAATGGCTATAGCTGACGCAGTTTGCAGACTCATCCCGGGTGTTTTGCCGGACGAAGAATGCTTTGTCGATGAGAGCCATTGGGACGGTCTGCTTGAGTATCCTCAATATACCAGACCGGACATTTGGGATGAAAGACCGGTACCGGACATTTTGCGCTCCGGTCATCATGAAAACATCAAAAAATGGAGACATGAGCAAGCCTTGGAAAGAACACGCATCCGCCGCCCCGATATGTATGCACAACTTGATAGTAATAGTAATACATAAACTCCATATAGTCAAGCATAGCTGAGACCGTATCGCTATATCGGAATAAGCCGAGCGAGCACCATGGCAATAAGCGGCAGGGTAGCAATTGAGAGCATGGTCGAGACAAATACCGTTTTTGAGGCAAAAGCTGAGTCTTTACCATACTTTTCTGACAGGATCGCAGTGACAATTGCCGAGGGCATCGCCGCCATAAGTACAGATACGCCGATAACCACAGGATCAAGCGCCAGACTATTGAGCACCACAAATACAATCGCAGGGATGACAATGAGCCTGAAAAATGAAAAATAGAAGCAATATTTGTCAAATACGGCGTTTAGCTTCACCTCACTCAATATCGAACCTACAATAATCATGGGCAGTACACGTGTCATTTCACCGACCCATCTGAGCGCGTCCGATAAGAACATCGGCAATGTCAAAGGAATAAAAACATATGCAAAACCCAGAAAAACAGCCACCATACATGGATGTGTCACAAGGTTTTTCACTTGATTTTTGCCATCAAGGCTTGTAAATAACGACAGACCTGATGTCCACATCAGAATCCTCATAGGAATCAAAAATATCGACCCATATAACACACCAATATCCCCGAACACAGCTCCGAGTATGGGCAAGCCCATAAATGCGGAGTTGTTGGTTATGGTTGTGTATTTTAAGATGATGCACTTTTCCGGCGGCACCTTGATGTAAATGAATTTATTGAGTATAAATACCAACAACTGCAATCCAAATGCGCACAATAAGATCACTGCGCTGTATCTCAACATTTCCGGTGTAACGCCCCCAAGAAATGCCGCAAAGATATTGCAAGGCAAGACGATATAAATTACAAAATTCGTTAGCTCTCCTCTTGTTTTTGCGGAAAGTATCTTGCCCTTGGTCACGCCATAGCCCAACACAATAGTCAGCAGGAGCGTCAATTGTATGGATAGAATCTAAATCACCTCATCGGATACCATATCAAAATGCCTTGGACTTTAAAAATATCATTATGGTGGCGAACCGCCCCCCCAGTGTAGCAATTCAGAAATAGCTGCACTATACATTAGCGTCATCATTTTGAACTTGATGTACTGATATACGCATTTCTGATGTCCGCCGAAAAATACAGCGAACCCAAAGCACAGACCACACCATCGTCCCCTGCCATGTGCAGTGCCTCTGCCACACCATCTTCCACGCTCCCGGCAGCCTGAGCCGGAACTGCATAATGAGATAGTTTCTCCGCAAGCAAAGCGGCATCCATAGCTCTTGGATAATTTGGACGCACCGCAATAAACACTTTTGCCAGCGGCGCGATATATTTTATCATCGAATCTACATCTTTATCTGCCATAACGCCAACAACGAATATGATTTTCTGCTCTGCAAAATTTGCTTTGAGACTCTCAGCCGTTGCTTCGACACCTTGAGGATTGTGCGCTCCATCCAGTATGAATGTAGGATTGCGCCCCAGCACTTCAAATCTTCCCGGCCAACTTGCCTTCGCAAGCCCCTTGACTATATCGTCATCAGCAATTGTATAACCTTTTTCACGCAATATCTCAAGCGCAGAAACAGCCAGCGTCGCATTCTTCGGTTGATATACACCGTTAAGTTGAAGCAATGTCTCCGAATAAGGCTCAATTTTTAGCTTTATCCCATCAAGGGTAAATTCCTGTTTGCTGATTCTGGAAAAATCCACCTTGCGCAGCTTAGCATTGTGTTTTGCCGCAACCTGCTCAAATACTTCCTCAACTTCCGGCAACCCTCTGTAAACAACCACATCCGAATCGTTCTTGATGATCCCGGCCTTTGCACCAGCGATATCCACAATAGTTGGTCCCAACTCCTGAACATGATCATATCCAATAGAGGCAATCACCGCCACTTCCGGTGTATCAATTACATTTGTTGAGTCAAGCGCCCCGCCCATACCTACCTCAAGGACAACAATATCGCAGTCTTTATTTTTAAAGTGCTTCATAGCCAGCGCTGTGATCAGCTCAAATTCAGTTGGAGACTCATCCATAGCATCTGCAAATGGACGTATCTCATCAGTCAGGCACTCCAGCTCCTCATCAGATATCTGCTCACCATTTACCTGCATACGTTCATTGAATCGGATGATGTAAGGAGATGTATACAACCCTGTTCTATACCCTGCTTGCTGCAACACCGCAGCAATACATGCCGCTGTCGAGCCCTTACCATTAGTCCCGGCGATATGGACAAATTTCAAATCCTTTTCCGGATTACCCAGCGCCGCCAACAACGCCCTCGTACGCTCAAGTCCGGGCTTGAGCCCCTGCCACTTCACATTATGTATATATGCTAAAGTCTCTTTTATACCCATTTAATAAATTGCCTCCTAAAAAATTTATACCCATTTAACGTCTCTCAACGCTCATCTTTCAACGCTCAATTCTCAATTCTCAATTCCCCAAGCATCCCCGCCACCGTCTTTCTTAAAATCGGATGCACGGCATTGGGCGCAATCTCGCAAAGCGGCCGCAGCACGAAATCTCTTTTGTGCATCTCAATATGCGGTAAATTCAATCGCTCACTCGAAACAATCAGATCATCATACATGATGATATCCAAATCCAACGTCCTCGGTCCCCAACGCACATCCCTGATACGCCCGGCTTTATTTTCAATAGCAAGCAACGTATCCAGCAGCTCATCGGGGCTGAGCAGTGTCTTCAAAATAAGACAACCATTCAAAAAATCTCCCTGCGCTTCATATCCATAAGGAGGCGTGCTAATTAAACTCGAAACTTTCAACACGGTACATGCCGCAATTTTGTCAAGTTCATGTACAGCAAAACGCAGATGCTCCGCCCGATCTCCAAGATTTGAGCCAAGCCCTATATACGCCATATGCCAACATCGCTCAACCTCTACTGACACTGTTTCCAAACTCAGCTCCAGCGGCGCATTCGGCTTTTTGATCTCTAACCAAACCTTGTCAAGCGTAGGATATTGCAAAAGCAACCTTTCCGCCAATTGCTGCGCAACCGTCTCAATCAGATCAAACTGACTTTCCATAACAAAGGACTTGATCTGCCTGCTTATCTCTCCATAATCCAGAGTTTTTGTCAGATCATCTGTTTTCCCGGCAGCGGAAAGATCAGTGTATAGCACCGCAGATATGACGAACACCTGACCACGTTTTTTCTCCTCAGGGTACACTCCATGATAGGCATAAACTTCAAGATTTTTTATATTGATTTTGTCCATCACTTACCTCAACTCTAAACACTTTATGTTTGAATGATCGCCTGCGTCATTTTAATCGCCCTGTACGTCTCTTTTACATCATGAACACGGACAAAAGCTGCACCTCGCATCAGGCCAACGATCGCCGCCGCAATAGAACCCTCTACCCGCGCTTCCACCGGAAGATCTAAAGTCAAACCCACTACCCGCTTTCGCGAAGCACCTAAAAGCACAGGATATCCCAGCGCCTTGAGTCTATCCAGTTTATTGATGGCCTCCAGATTCATTTCATGCGTCTTAGCAAATCCAATCCCGGGATCAATCATTATATTGTCCGCAGCAATCCCTGCCGTTTTTGCTAAGTCAAGCGACGCCTCAATATCCGAGATGAGATCGCGCATAAAGTCCGTATAATCCATATCCTCTCTATTATGCATCAGACAGCATGGCACACCTGCGCGGGCGATAACCCCGGCCATGTCCGGATCACTTTTTAAACCCCAGATATCATTGACCAGATGAACGCCCGCACTGAGCGCAGCTTCCACAACCGCACTTTTACTTGTATCAATTGAAATCGGAACATCAAAACGGCTGCTCAGCGCCGATATGACCGGCAAAGTCCTGTCTATTTCATCTTGTACGGATATGTGCTCATATCCGGGTCTCGTTGACTCTCCACCCACATCAATTATATCCGCACCTTCATCAATCATTGCTTCGACATGATACAGAGCTTTATCCAATGTATGCCATTTTCCACCGTCCGAAAATGAATCGGGTGTCACATTTAAAATGCCCATGATATAACATCCATGGGTCAAATCAAACGTCCGCTTCCCAATAATCATATATCTGCCCCCTACGACCTCAAACTTGCGCACCATTAATCTCACAACCGTCATGCGCTAGTACTTCATTCTTGAAATAAGTTTGCAAAGATTGTGGTAGGTTTTTTCGTCTGGCAAGGCAAAAAACTGCGGGAATACCACTGGTCTTTCAAAGTTTTTTAACGAAGTCAGACGGAACAAAGATGCCGCAAAATTTGTAAGCTTATTTTGACAATGGAGTACTAGTGTAGCGGCACGGAAATGCTGTACTAATACTGTACGTCCATATTTTTAATTTCCCAATCACACTGCGTTATAGCCGCGCAGTCAAAACAATGGCGGGAAAGCTTGTCTGCGCGAAATATAATCCCCGCAAATCCCGGCTTCTCTCCGCCCGAAGTCCTATGTGATAATATCGCATCTAAAATCAGCTCCGACTCCCCTTCGCTAAATCCGCATTCAGGCAATATTACCGAAGCAATACACGCACTGCCCTGCTCATGGGGTGTCCCATCAATATACTGTCTCGCCCTGCCAATATCATGCAAATATGCAGTGGCATAAATCAGCTCTTTCATTTGACTTTCAGCATCCGCAAAGCTTGACTTTGACTCTAAATAGAAGATATATGCAATGCGCGCAACGGAAAGCAGGTGCGCTGCATCATGTCTGCAAAATACTCTATCCGCTTCCAGCTTACCGAGCTGCTCAAGTTCAGCGACAAAAATCGGATGCCGCACAATTGCGTTTACTCTTTCCATGGAGTTAATGAACCCTCTAATTCCTAACCGCATCTAAGAACATGCGCTGACGATCAGGGTTATCTACAAACAATCCTCTGGTGGCCGTGGTGATTGTTTTCACGCCCGGCTTTTTGACCCCACGCATGGTCATGCATGTGTGCTCCGCCTCAATCATCACCATAACGCCCTTCGCCTCAAGGTTTGCTTCAACGGCATCGGCAATTTGTACAGTCATCTGTTCTTGCAGTTGCGGTCTTCTTGCAAAAACCTCAACAGTCCGCGGAATTTTACTCAGTCCGACAACTTTTCCATTAGGTATATAAGCCACATGAGCTTTTCCAAAAAACGGAAGCAAATGATGCTCACACATCGAATAGAAAATAATATCCTTTTCAATCACAAGTTCACTATTCGGAGCCGGAAACTGCTTGGAAAGATGCACTTTCGGATCTTCATTCATTCCGCCAAAAATATCCTCGCACATGCGCGCAACGCGCTCCGGCGTTTCAATAAGCCCCTCTCTGGTCGGATCTTCACCGATTCCTTCCAAAAGGAGCTTGACCGCATCCATCACCTTTTCTTTGTCAAACATCTGGCAGTTCCCCTTTGCGTAAAAACAAAATCTCATATCATAGCAGAAAATTATACTACTTCCCCGACGGAATCAGACAAGCCATTTCCATACAATATGAGCACCTCAAATAGCGTATTTTTTCGGATACATTATAACATACCGCCACTGAATAGCAAGCCTTACTTTTCATTACCAAATCATTGTCCGACTTTTCACTGGACAAAGACAAAAAAAACGTGTAAAATACAAATTCGATGCATCAATAGCATAAATTATATATACATTTTGAATAAACATCAACATTTTACACATTCGAGGTTCAACTATGGAAAACAAAAAAGTCATCTTATCCGGAATACAGCCCAGCGGCGCAATGACTTTGGGCACATATCTCGGAGCACTGAAAAATTGGGCTACTATGGCAGATGAATTCGACTGCTATTACATGATTGTGGACATGCACGCCATAACCGCCAGACAAATCCCGGCGGAGCTGCGCAAGACACAACTCACACAACTGGCTACATACATCGCTTGCGGACTCGATCCGGAAAAGAACACATTATTCATCCAAAGCCACGTTCCCGCTCATGCACAACTGGGCTGGGTACTTAACTGCTACACGATGTTCGGCGAGCTGTCCCGCATGACCCAATTTAAAGAAAAATCAGCAAGAAATGCCGAAAACATAAACGCAGGCCTATTTACCTACCCTGCGCTTCAAGCTGCGGACATCCTGCTATATCAAGCAGACTATGTACCGGTCGGCGATGACCAAAAACAACATATCGAACTCACAAGGGACATCGCCGTGCGCTTTAATGGTATTTACGGCGATGTATTTAAGCTTCCTGAGCCGTATATCCCCAAAATTGGGGCGCGTATCATGGATCTCCAAGCACCCGAAAACAAAATGTCCAAATCCGCCATTGACGATGGCGGTTGTGTGCTTATCTTAGATAAGCCGGAAGACATTATGCGCGCATTCAAAAGAGCGGTAACCGATAGTGAGACATCGGTACGGTACGATCTCAAAAACAAGCCCGGCATTTCCAATCTTATTCAGATTTACTCCGCATGCACCGGCAATACTTTTCAAGAGATAGAATCCGAATTTTCCACAAAGGGATATGGTGACTTCAAAAAAAGCGTGGGCGAGGCCGTAGTCGAAACACTACGCCCCATTCGCGAAGAAGCGCATAGACTCATTGCGGACAAAGCCCATCTCGAAAGCGCCTACAAGCAAGGCGCTGAAAAAGCATCACGCACCGCAAACAAAACGCTCAGAAAGGTCTACAAAAAAATCGGATTCATTGAGCCTTGATCCATTTTTGCATAGGCTGACTTCACTTGAGCCTCACCGGCTCAAGGCATTAAATTTTCATTTTGGCCATCATGCTTTAATAATCGCCAACGAGGTGTAATACATGCATTTGTATCTGACAATAATTGTCGCTGTAGTCGTGGCTTTTGCCGTAAGTTTTGCTACGACCCCTGTTGTGAAGTGGTTTGCCCACAAGGTCGGCGCCATAGACATACCTAAAGATGCTCGAAGAGTACATAAGAGTCCTATTCCCAGACTTGGCGGTCTTGCTATTTTTGTTGGATTTATGCTCAGTGTTCTTTTTTTTGCTGAAATAGACATACAGGTTCGCGGCGTACTGATTGGCGCTGTCATCATCGTCATCCTTGGGGTTCTTGATGACATATTTACACTCAAAGCATACATCAAATTCTTCATACAAATTGTCGCTGCGGTCATCGCCATTTACCACGATGTGATGATTGAAATCTTTTCTAACCCCTTCGCATTTAGCGGCAATGGCTCCGAATTTGTATACCTTGGCTACTTGGCCATTCCCATAACCATCATCTGGATTGTCGGCATCACCAACTCCGTCAATCTTATTGATGGGCTTGACGGACTGGCTGTTGGTGTTTCAACGATATCCGCTGTAGTCATGCTGATTATTGCACTCATGGTTTCCTACCCCAATGTCGCCATCATCATGGCTGCGCTCGCCGGAGCCTGTATCGGCTTTTTGCCGCATAACTTTAATCCGGCGAAAATATTTATGGGTGACACAGGCGCACTTTTGCTTGGATACCTGCTGGCAACAGTGTCTATCATCGGACTTTTCAAATTCTACGCAGTGGTTTCATTCGCTGCGCCGCTGCTTGTACTGGCTGTACCGCTTTTTGACACGGCATTTGCTTTTATCCGCAGACTACTCAAAGGACAAAACCCAATGGTTGCCGACCGCGGTCATTTTCATCACCGCCTGATTGATATGGGCCTTACGCACAAGCAAGCCGTTGCTGTATTATATGCCGTCAGCGGATTGTTGGGTCTACTCGCTGTGGTGATCACCACCAGTGATTTGGTGCGTGCGCTGATCTTACTATTTGCGGTATTGGTCGCCGCCGTAGTTGTCTTTTTCATATTTAAAGGAACTTGGAAGAAATGAGCACAAAGAAGATTTTAGGCATTACAATTTTTGGATTGCTCCTCATTGCAGGTGCACTTGTTGTGATGCTGCTTTCTTCGACCTTTAGACGCGAAAGCGCAGCGATTGAACTTCCGGAAACCCCGCCGATCGCCGAAAGACCGAACGGCTCAGCAACCGGTGCACTCACCCGCATTGATGTCAATAGAGACAATATTCAATCAGTCATTTCAACAATAGTACGCCCTGATGTATTCACCAGAAATATTATCGTTGAGAATTTTTGGGAAAATGGACAAGCCACTTTCTACATCACCGTCTCCGTCAGCGGCGAGCTGACCTCTATTCGCATTGAACCTCCGACCGGTCAATACCGAAGGATCATTGTTACGCCCACACAGCTTTTTATTTGGAACGCAGGTGATCAAACCCCTTACATCGGCACACCGGATCAAATCCATGCCGGACACACCATTGCAGACCAGTGGCAGATGCTGTTCACTTTCGAAAACATCCTTGACTTGAATAGAAATGATATACTTGATGCCGGGCTCACGGAATTCGAAGGCAATGTTTGCGTTTTTGCCCTATACTCGTCCCCTTTCTTTGGCAACTCAAGAAAATATTATATCTCTATAGAAGACGGTCTGGTCATCGCCGTTGATGAACATGACGGAGCCGGTGCGCTCATCTACAGAATGCGTGCCGACACAACCCTCATAGGAGAAATCGCGTACGATGCATTTGTCTTGCCTGATGGCTCTATCATCACTTAGAATTTTTAGAAAGTGCAGGATTTATATTTATGAAAGTGCTTATTTTTTCTGACTCTCACGGAAATGTCTCCCCTATGCTTGTCGCAATAGACAGGGAATCTCCGAATATGATCCTACATTGCGGCGATAATGCAAAAGACTGTGATGCCGTCGCCGCAGTATATCCTAACATACCATTACGCATCGTTTCCGGCAATTGTGATACTTTCTCAAAAGAAGAAAGAGAAGATGAATTTATCATCTCCGGCAAAAGAATCTATATGACCCACGGACACCTGCATAACGTAAAAATGGGGCTGAAATCCATTGTAAATGACGCACTTCTCCGTGAGGTAGACCTGCTGATTTTCGGACACACGCATATTGCGCATCACGACACTTCAGATGACCTTACCATCATCAATCCGGGCAGCATCGGCTATCCCGAACACACATATGCCGCCCTCGAAATCAAGGACGGCATCATGACATGTACAATCAAAAAAGTGTTGTAACCGCAGCGGTAAACCACTGCTTTTGGGTTTTAATTGAATGGCTCATGACTCACCACTGATCGAAAAATCCTCTTCAGTGAAGCCTGAATCTCGCAGAATTTGGCGGGCTTCAGGCTGCCTTTTTGTAGGCTCATAACAAAAAGAACCGCACGAACCCACCCCGGACATGATGCCTCTTTTAGAACAAACAAACTCATCATTGCCCATATGAGAACCATAGCGGCAATATGAACAACTTGGCTCAATGTTAGGATCAAACAACATGACAGTACCTCTGATTGCATATTTAAATAGATTGTATCATATCTTTTTTTTTATCTCAACAAAAATATCCATATAGTCTCATGTCAATTAAGACATTATCTTCAAGCAAATCCCCGCAATACAACAAACCCCGCACACCGGACTACGCGCAGTACACACAGCACGCCCATGCAACACCAAACGATGACAAAAATCACTCGACTCCGCAGGCGGCAACACATCACGAAGCACAGCCTCTATTTTGACAGGATCCTTAGTACTGACTAAACCAATCCGATTGGAAAGCCTGATACAATGCGTATCCACAACCACTGCCGGCTTATTAAAAATATCACCCAAAATAAGATTAGCCGTTTTCCTCCCCACCCCCGGAAGCCGCAACAAATCCTCCATAGTATCAGGCACTTTCCCACCAAACTCACCAATAAGCATAGCCGAAGCCGCCACAATATCACGCGCCTTTGTTCTGTAAAACCCACAAGAATGAATGATACGCTCCAACTCAAGAATATCCGCATCCGCCAGCGCCTCAAGCGACGGATATCTTTTGTACAAAACAGGTGTAATTGTATTCACTCGCGCATCAGTGCATTGCGCTGCAAGCCTTGTCGCAAAAAGCAATTCATAATCCTTTTCATACTCAAGTGCACAAATAGGCTCCGGATAACACGCCTTGAGCAATCGTATTATTTCCAATATCGTTTTTTTAGTTAACATCACACATGCTCCTTTCATGAAACTTTAGATTCATGATATGTTTTTCATCTTAACACACTTTTGCACATAATAGAACACCGGAGCATACAACTCATAAAAACGCGCATTTAATTGGGTTGAATTTTCCACCAAGCTCCTATATAATAATAAACAGACAAGTCTTAAAGCGCACAAACCCACCAGGTCACTGCGCCCTCAAAGACACCCATATAACTTTTGCTATGAAACGGAGAGTAAATGTTATGATCAGAGAAATGATGGCATACATTGCAAAAAACGACCCCGAAATAGGAGACGCAATCAAACGCGAGTTCTCTCGACAACGCAGGAATATCGAGCTGATCGCCTCAGAAAACTGCGTCAGTGAAGCGGTACTTTTGACCGCAGGCACAATCCTCACCAACAAATACGCCGAAGGATACCCCGGCCATAGATTCTATGGCGGATGTGAAGAAGTAGACAGAGCCGAGACACTCGCTATTGACAGAGCAAAAACACTATTCGGCACAGAATTTGCCAACGTTCAGCCGCACTCCGGCGCCTCGGCAAACTATGCAGTATATATGGCACTATGTAATCCCGGCGACACCGTCTTAGGCATGGATCTTGAAGACGGAGGACACCTAACGCACGGTGCACATGCCAACTTCTCCGGAAAATACTACAACATCATCCCCTATGGCGTCACCTCTGACACCAACCTCATTGATTACGACCAAGTCTCAGAACTGGCGCAAAAACACAAACCAAAAATGATTATCGCAGGCGCTTCGGCATACCCCAGAATCATTGACTTTGAAAGATTCTCGTCAATTGCTCAATCAGTTGATGCCTACCTGTTTGTTGACATGGCACATATTGCCGGACTCATCGCTGCCGGAGAGCACCCCAGCCCCTTCCCATATGCCGATGTTGTCACCAGCACCACACACAAGACACTGCGCGGCCCACGCGGCGGTTTTATACTGACCAATGATGAACAACTGGCAAAAAAAATCGACTCCGCAGTCTTCCCCGGCGCTCAAGGCGGCCCGCTCATGCACATCATTGCTGCAAAAGCCGTTGCCTTTGGAGAGGCGCTTCAACCGGAATTCAAGCAATATCAGCGACAAGTCCGCTCAAACGCCAACGCGCTGGCCGAAGGCCTGATGAAATATGGATTCGAACTCGTTTCAGGAGGTACAGATAACCATCTTTTGCTCCTTGACCTAAGCAAATTTGATATCACAGGGCAAAAAATGTGCAATTTGCTTGATAGCGTACACATCACCGTCAACAAAAACAAAGTCCCTAATGACCCTAATCCCGCATCAGTCACCAGTGGCATCAGATTAGGCACACCCGCGGTGACCAGCAGAGGATTTCGCGAAGACGATATGAAGAAAATTGCCGAACTCATTCATCTCACAGCTACTGATTACGAATTAAAATCCGGCACAATACGCGCAGAAGTTGACAAACTCTGTGACAAATATCCTCTATACAGTTAAAGCACAGAGCACAACTATCCCCATTTAAAGCAAGCGATTCGGGCTTTTATCAAAAGCCTGCGAAAGGCGGAAATAATGAGTTTTTCCCCACTTCCGGATTATTCTTTTACACATCTAACCGATATAAACCCTGATTTTCTCTTAAAACAGGGCATAAAATTTCTGATGCTTGACCTTGACAACACCATTGCCGCATATGATGAGAAAACCCCAACACAAGAGATCATCAGTTGGGTGGAACATGTCAAGGCAAAAAATATCGACATGTTTATTGTTTCCAACAGCCTCCGAAAGAAGCGTGTCGGCGCATTTGCCAATGCGCTGGAGATTGGCGCAGTGCTCAACGCACGAAAGCCATCACCGAACGGCGTTTTTGTGGCCATGGCAGAGGCTCATCACACTCCGGATCATTCAGCTTTTATAGGAGATCAGATCTTTACAGATACACTGGCCGCCAATCGCGCCGGGGTGCTGTCCATCATCGTCACACCCAAGAAGCTGACCAATCCACTACTGGCACTCAGATATCTCTTCGAAGCACCCTTTCGGGCACGCGGCCGAAACCACAAAGCATTGGATTAAAACGCTAAGTAACCGCTGATCAATTCACACACCCTGTCTTTGTGAGGGTGGAATTAATCATCGCTTACCTAAGATTCAAAATATTTTTAATTTGGAGCACGAAAAATGAACAACATTGGGAAAATAAAACAAGCACTAAAAGATAAGCCCTATGCAGCCATGCTCATCACCGGCCAAGCCAGTAGACTCTTCACCGGCGGATTTAATTCAAGTGCAGGCGCATTTTTGATCACGCAATCCGACGCATGGTTTTTCGTTGATCCACGCTATTTTGAGATGGCCAAAAACAAAATCGCAGACGCTGAGATTTTGCTTGTACATAAAGATACTACTTTCCCCAAGATGATCGGAGAGAAACTAAATGAACTGGGCGTACCCTCTGTAGGCTTTGAAGATGGGTATATTACATATGCCGGTTACAAAGAGTGGGCAGATCAGTTTAACGTCACACTCGAACCGGCGCAAAGTTTGATGACCGAGCTGCGCGCAGTAAAGACACGCAAGGATCTTGACGGCATGACGCGATCCCAGCGTATTGCAGAAAAAGCTTTTGAAGAAATCCTGCCGCTGATCAGCCGCAACATCACCGAAAAAGAACTCGCCACCGAACTGGTGTATCGCATGATGAAAAATGGCGCAGACGATAAAGGATTTGATCCAATCATCGTATCCGGTCCCAGATCAAGTCTGCCGCACGGTGTGCCGACTGACGAAAAAATCGCCGATGGATTTTTGACCATAGACTTTGGTGTAAAGTGCGATGGATGGATCAGTGACTGTACGCGTACACTTTGCATCGGTCAGCCAACTGATGAAATGGTCAAAGTTTATGAAACCGTCCTTTCCGCACAGGAGGCAGGAATCAAGGCCATCCGCGGCGGTGTGTCTTGTAAAGATGTGGACACGGCGGCACGCGATGTGATTGAAAATGCCGGATATGGCGACTATTTCGGTCACGGACTCGGTCACTGTATCGGTCTTGAGGTACACGAATGGCCGAGAGCATCACAATTGTCTAAAGATGTCTTTCCGATCGGTGCGGTCTTGACCGTTGAACCGGGGATATATTTGCCTGGTCGTTTCGGTGTCAGAATTGAAGACACCGTATATATCACCGAAAATGGCTGTGAGAACATCACAAAACTCCCGAAGAACCTCATGATCATTTAGACCATTGCGCATATCCTTTTCGCTGACCTATATTATGTAAACAAGAATATAGTTTTGGGCAACTTGAAACTATTTACCTTGCAATATGTACAAAGTTGGGATACAATAAAGCTGTAAAATTAAGGAGGACGATAGAATGATTTCTGCTGGCGATTTTAGAAATGGGATCACCTTTGAATGGGATGGGAAGGTCATGCAAATCATTGAATTTCAGCATGTAAAACCCGGAAAAGGCGCTGCATTTGTACGCACCAAACTCAAAAACGTCATTACGGGCGGTGTAATTGAAACATCTTTTAGCCCATCTGATAAGTTCGAAAATGCCTTTGTAGAACGCAGAGACATGGAGTATAGCTATAGTGATGGCAACTTGTTTTACTTTATGGATCAAGAAACATATGAACTTGAACCTATTGATCAGTCACTTCTGGGTGATAATTTTAAGTTCGTTAAAGAAAACATGCTCTGCAATGTGCACTCATACAAGGGCAAGGTGTTTAACGTAGATCCGCCGAATTTTGTTGAGCTTGTGGTCACTGAAACGGATCCCGGATTTAAGGGCGACACCGCAACAAATGTGCTCAAGCCTGCGATTGTTGAAACAGGCGCCGAAGTTAAGGTTCCTTTGTTCATCGAAGAGGGTGAGAAGATACGCATCGACACAAGAACCGGCGAATATATGGAGCGCGCTAAAGGCTAAATGAAATCAGTGAAATCATTATGGAGGTAATTATTATGTCAATCAAAGAGAAGGTCGCATATATTAAAGGACTAGCTGAGGGGCTGGGACTTGATTCTGATGTAAAAACCGAAAAACTCATCGATGTCATTATCGACACGCTTGATGAAATGGCCGATGAGATCGAAGCCCTCAACCAAAACGCACTGGACATTGGCGACGAATTAGATGCAATTTCAGACGACCTGGAGGAAGTCGAAGAGTTTCTGTTTGGCGATGAAGACGATGATTATGATGACTTCGATTTTGACAATGATGAAGACGGATGCGGCTGCGGATTCTGCGGCGGCGGCGGTTTCTCATACGAGGTTGCCTGTCCTGCTTGCGGTGCAGAAGTTGAGCTTGATGAATCCGATTTGGCTCTGGATTCCATCAATTGCCCCAAGTGCAATGAAGTTTTGGAATTCGAATTCGATGAAGATGATTTTGATTTTGACGACGACGATGATGATATCGAAGTTGAAATCGAAGTCGATGAAGTAGAAGACAAAGCAAAATAATTTATTGTTTTACCAAAGAATTTTATAAGTATAAAACAACCTCATGAGCAAGGAGCTATCTCCTGATCGCCTATGAGGTTGTTTTTTTGAAATATATCTGCATAATTTGATGAAAAATGTGCAAACTCAAGATTGACATGATCCTAAGAGGATTATATAATGTGTTTGGTAAAAGAGTCAGACGCACTGCAAGTATATTTCCATATATTATTAAGAAAGTAGGTACTATCTTCTATGCCAACAAAACAAGAACTTTATAATGCACGTAGAAAACGCGTAGATGACGTAAAGGCGCTCAAAGTGCCTGATCGCGTTCCACTCGCCCCAAAACTTGGTTTCTTTTATGGCTCCGCCTATGGAATCCCCAGCTATGCCTCTTTGACTGATGTCAAAAACTCGATCCCCGGTATTCAAGCTTATTTGGAAGAATTTGATCCGGACATCGTATGGCCTCCTGCTGTATATCCCTCTTTGGCCGCCAAAGCATTAGGTTCAGAGTTCATTAAGTTCCCGGGATATGAAGACGGTATCCCCCTCAATGACAGCTTCCAGATTCTCGATGGCGAATATATGTCATCAGACGAATACGAAGAATTTGTATTTGACCCGACACATTTTATTCTGTCTAAATGGCTGCCGCGCAGAAACAAAAACCTTGCCGGTCTTGCTAAAGTCAATCTGCAAAATCCCATAGAGTTTGGACTATATGCTTCGACTGTGCCTTTCTGCGATCCGGAAGTCAAACAAGCTTTTGAAGCACTTGCACTATCAGGCAAGCATTCTCTCGATTGGCTGATGGGCGGCGGAGCTTGCGCACAAGTCATCGAAGATGCAGGATTTGTACTCGGCCCACAGGTCGGAACAACATGCCCATTTGATATGCTGGCTGATACATTCCGCGGCATGATCCCTGCCATCATGGATATCCATGAATGTCCGGACGAACTGCTTGCAGCAGTCAACACCATGCAAGGCATCATGCTCAGAAATGCACTCGGCGCAGCGATTGCTATGAAGAAGGAATTCTTCCTCATTCCGTTGCATATGGGCGTTGATGAGTTTATGAGCCCTGAGAACTATGCGAAATTCTACTGGCCGGGTCTAAAGGCGCTGATTATGGCTTGCATAGACAACGGCATCACACCATATGTATTTACTGAGGGTAACTACAACACAAGACTTGAGCAACTTTGCGATGTTCCTCCGGGCAAAGTAGTCTACATGTTTGAAAAAGTAGACATGAAGAGAGCCAAAGAGACCGTTGGTCAAGTGGCATGTATTTGCGGCAACCTTCCTACTGCGACACTCATGTACAGCACTCCGGACAAAATCGCCGACGAAACCAAGAAACTTCTGGATATCTGTGCACCCGGCGGCGGCTTCATGATGGACGTTTCCATCCCGGTTGACAGATGCCCGAAAGAAAATCTTCATGCAATGTTTGACACAGTGCATAAGTACGGTCATTACTAAACCACCATTACATGTGATTTAAGTTTTAAAAAAGCACTGAGACGGATATCCGTTTTCAGTGCTTTTTTTGCTTTTGAGTTATCGGCATACAATTTAGAACAACATCACATCCAAGCACGGACTCTCATCTGCTACCGTGACACTTGTTGCAATCGGCTCATATCCATCAAGCGAACATATAAGCTCATATGTTCCACTATTGGGAGCAATACGATCAATTTTAAACTCACCGAAGAAATCGGTCTTTAACTGTGCAACGATCTCACCATTTTGCAACAATTGCACCTCAGCATCTGCCGCCGCACGTTGTATATCCTCATCTTGAAAGGCCAACGCACCCGCAATAAAACAAGTATTCAGCCTATGCAGATTGCGATAGAGCACACGTGGGTCATTGCTTCCATCTGTAAGCGACATGAGGTCTTGCGCCTTCGCCATTTTTGCAAATTCGTCATCACTGCAAAATACAACACTTAACGCCCGCAACGGACAAGCCTGTACACAGCGGGGCTCTTTCCAACCGTCATCAAGCAGATGCGCACACATCGTACACTTTTGCGCCGTTTGCGCATCTTCATTCCACGAAATTTTTCCATACGGACAGGCTTTGGGTAATGCACGATCGCCTTTTGCTTTTTCCGCATCAATCAAAACCACACCATCCGCCCGGCGTGTAATGGCATCCGATGCCTTCTCGCAGGGCGCATTATTGCAATGCTGGCAGAGTTTCGTTACAAAGCAAATCTCGGTAAACGGCGCTGCTCCGCGCTCATGTTTTTCCGGCTCTATCCATTTTTGGTCATGCTTTTGTTGTGCCGCCGTATATGGATACCAGTTGTTCCCCACATGTTCATCCTTACACGCAATCATACAGTTAAAACAACCTACACATTTTGCAAGATCGACTATGACATGCAATTTTTCCATTTGCCTATATCCCCTTCCCATTTTCTCACTTCAACAAGGCAAGCGTTGACCGAAAGCCCATGAGAATCCTTAGTAATAAATCTTTTTGGTGTCAATATGTTTACGCAACCATTGACCTCCGGCGATTGACCCGGAATACCGATTGGTTGATAGTCTGAACAAGATTCATACGAATGCACAACACCGGGCGGCAGACGATCCGTAATTTCCAGTCCAAAAAGCACACTCCCACGATCGTTAAATACTTCAACCACATCACCATGACTGACTCCACGCACTTGAGCATCGGTCGGATTCATACGGAATATCCAATACCGATAACCATCAATCAACATGCGGTGTTCGGATATATCGTTGACCGTCGAATCCTTGCCATCCCCCATTGTGTGGTAACTATACTTGGGATGCGGAGAAATGAGCTGGAGTTTGTATTTTTCATACAGTTCCGATTCCGGCCCTTCCCATGACGGTATCCAAGTACAAATCGGTAAACGTTCGGGATCGTTGGGATTGTAGCGCTTGAGCGTTTGTGATTCAAATTCAAACTTTCCGGACGGTGTTTGCAATCCTTCCGCAAACTTGCCGTAAAACTCAGACGGTGCCGGAATTTGCTCCGGAGTATCTCTTTTCGCTCCGCGTGCAAACCAATTCAGTGCCAATGGGTCACGCCTGTTTTCCGGAAGTGGGGGTACAACATAATATCCTTTTTTCATGAACGCTTGCCACGATACAGCTTCCGGAAGATCTGTGGCATTGAAGTACCGTCTGACCCAATCAAAATCACTGCCGCCTTCTGTGAACACATGCCCCATATCCAAGCGGCTTGTAATTTCTGTAAATATTTCATAGTCGGATTTTGATTCGCCGAGTGGTTCTATGCATTTATGCTCGATATGTATCACACGGTGATTGTTTTGCAGGTATGATCTGTCAATATACCCTCCGCAACTCGCAAATTCACCGATGTCCCAACGCTCAAAATTCGTGCAGGCCGGCAAGATGATATCGGCATATCGGGTCTCACCTTCCATCCATATAGACTGGCTGACGACTATTTCCAATTTGTCAGAGCGGTACATTTTTGCAAATCGGTTTGATTCCGGCTGCGTACCAAAGTAAGAACCGCCATATTTGTAGAGAAATTTGACCTCTCCGTGTCCCGGAGCAGGATACTTTACTTTTAAGAACTGTCCGTGAACAGATGAATTACTGTAATTATTCGCCTCAGCATGACCGTCCAAAATCGCTTCCGGTATGCGCAGACGTGGAATTCGCTGATATTCGGAATTTTGTGATGCGTGTTGCGGCATACGATTGTATAACTGCACACCCGCAGCGGAGGCAAGATAGTCCCCGCTCAATCCGCCATCTGAATATCCGGGGAACCAAAAGTGTGTATCAAGTGGTGTGCCCATCTGCAAGCCGCCAAAATTGATGCCTTCATTTCCAAGTCCTTGCAATGCCATAAGGCAGACCATCGCTCTGGCCCATTCTGTTCCGTAAGAACCTCTGACTGCACCACCGAATGAATGTATGCCACCGCACGCAAGGTATGTCTTTTTGTTCCCCCACTCCTCTGCCAAGGCGCGGACGATTCTTGCAGGGACTCCGGTAATTGACTCTTGCCACTCCGGTGTCTTTTCTACACCGTCGGTTTTTCCAAAAATATAATCTTGCCATTTATCCAGACCAATGGTGCATCGCTCCACATAGTCTTTATCATACAATCCGCTCTTTAACCATATGTGGGCAATAGCGAGCGCCATAGCCACATCTGTTCCGGGCTTGGGCGTAATCCAACGTCCACCCATAAATGCGGCGGTACTGTTGAGATATGGATCAATATGCACGACCGGGATACCGAGCTCTTTTACCCATTCACGACGTATGGTTCCTTCTTGTCCGGCGTAATTGCCCGATGTGGATTCCGGATCGGCAGACCAGAAGACAATCATCTGTGCATTTTTCATACAGTCTTCGACTGTAGAAAACGGCTCTGTGGCACCTCTGCGCCCGCTGCCGCCATAATGATGCACCGCACCCCATGCAAATCCTTCCCAACTGTCCGGATTTGCAAGCATTTCTGTAGCGCCCAAGAGATTAAAAAACTTCTTCATCGCACTTTGATAGTACCCTATATTGCCCCAAGTGTGGTGTGAACTATTGACACCAAACACGGTACCCGGGCCATAGGTTTGCCGCACACGGATGATCTCATCGGCAACGATATCAAGCGCTTCATCCCAAGATATGCGCTGATATTCTGAGATTCCCCGATTTTGCGGGTTGCGATCGCCATTCGGATCAAAGTCAACACGCCTCAGCGGATGCAATATCCGGCTGGGTGAATACACCAATGATTTCCATCCTATGCTATAAGGAGTTACGGTTGTCCGCTTGGGGGGCGT
Organism: Oscillospiraceae bacterium; assembly: GCA_009781695.1. Classification (GTDB taxonomy): domain Bacteria; phylum Bacillota; class Clostridia; order Oscillospirales; family Oscillospiraceae; genus WRMH01. The sequence continues at coordinate 6,348 of WQVH01000013.1, read as the reverse complement.
GAATTGTTTACCCCTTGCTGTTATAGTCCAAGGCTCGGCATCATCTGCATCAAAATCTATTGGCGTGATACGGACGATTTTATCATCTTTTACATATACGAATAGCGGCCCGCCATTGGTTCCGGTTACATAACGCATTTCTCCATTGGGCATTTGAACACCATAATTTTTTTGATACAAAATATCAAATGAAAACGCTTTGAGCATCAATGAGGTAAACCACAGCGTCTTTTGGTCGGGACCGGCAATCATAATTGAACCATTTTTCGAGGCAATGACAAATGCCTCCATATTCCCTGCCATTTGCCCCAAAAGCACTTTTTGTGCCACTTGTTTTGATTCAAAAATGATCTGTGCATCGGCATCGGTCTCCACAGCGTCTTTTCCTGTGACTTTTCCGCCCTTAAATGTCAAAACCCTGCCTTGGCTCAAATCTCTTAATTTTAAGAGCACTGTCATGTCTTGTTTTGTCAGCTCTGCGGAAAATTCTGGCGAAGTATCGGCCAATTTATTCAAAAATTCGTCAATTACGAATAGCGCACCTGTACGCAACGATTTTTCAAAATTTTCAAATGCTTGCTGAACACCTTTATAGTCCATAAAAATGACCATTCCTTTCGTATTTTATCAGGCACAAAACAACCATGAATAAGGAATGGTTATTTCGTGCATCATTTGCGGTTTCCATAAGGGGAGCGTATCGCACATGCCCTTGGTATAGTTTGAATCCTTTCAAACTACGAAAAACAACTCAACCATCCTTGACATGCCTTGACATAAACTACCCATTAGTCTATCATGTTCAACATTAGATTTGCTAGTAAAAATTCAAATTTTAATTAAAATTTTTGGGGGTGCAACGTGATTGATAATAATTTTCTAAATAATATGTTCAAACTCGAAGATAAAGTTGCCATAGTCACCGGCGCTACCGGTGCGCTAGGCAAAGCCGTAGCAGAAGCATATGGATTACAGGGTGTCAAAGTCATCCTCACCGCAAGGAACAAAGACAAACTGCAAAACATCTGCACCGAGATGACTGCGGCGGGCTGTGACTGTGCTTTTATTACAGGCGACCCTGCCATCCCTGACGATGTCAAAAATGTCATAAATTTCACTCTAAAAACCTATGGCGAAGTAAACATACTCACCGTCTGTCATGGATATAATGCGCCCAAGCCAATCGTTGAACAAAGTGTCGAAGCATGGCAGGCAATCATGGATGCCGACTGCAAGAGTGTCTATATTCTGGCAAAGTATACCGCAGAGCAGATGATCAGTCAGGGCAAAGGCGGTAAAATGATCATTGTGTCCTCAGCACGTTCAAAGATGGGTATGGCCGGCTATACCGGTTACTGCACGGCCAAAGGCGGGCTTGATCTCATGGTGCAAAGTCTCGCTTGTGAACTTTCCACCGCCCACAATATAAACGTAAACAGCATCAACCCCACTGTGTTCCGCTCTGATCTGACTGAATGGATGTTCGACTCTGGCAGCGCTGTATATCAGAACTTCTTAAAGCGCTTGCCTATCGGCCGATTGGGCGAGCCGCAGGATTTTGTCGGACTGGCGACCTTCCTTGCTTCCCCCGCTTCGGATTTTCTCACCGGGGGCAACTATGACGCAACCGGAGGGTATTGGGCATGTTAGGAATCAAACATATCGCCATAATCGGCGCAGGAATGATGGGCAAAATGTGTGCGTTCGTCTTTGCATCGGCATATAAAGTCGGAGTGTATGACATTGCGCCCCAAGACCTCATCGGAAGTATCCGAGAATCCACTAAAGAGTTGGTGTACAAAGGTGTGATGACCTCCGAGGAAGTTGAAGCGCGGCTGTCACGCATCCGCTTTACTCAGGAAATGGACGATGACCTCATTGCCAAATCAGACCTCTTGATTGAGGCCGTATTTGAAGATATGGAGCTCAAACAAAAAGTCTTCGCAGAGCTTGAAGAAATATGCCGTCCGGACTGCATATTTTGCACCAACACCTCGGTCATGAGTCCATCAGAAATCAGCAAGCACCTCAAATACAGAAAGCGCTTTGCTGCTACTCATTTTTGGAATCCCGCCCATTTGATTCCCTTAGTTGAGGTTGTAATGTCTGATGCAACGGCACCGGAAGTGGCGCAAACTTTGATGGATATTCTTGAAGAAGTCGGAAAAAAGCCGGTACTTTGCAGAAAAGATGTTCCCGGGTTTATCGCCAATCGACTGCAACATGCGCTCTGGCGCGAGGCCATATATATGGTGGAAAATGGCATTGCCGATCCCAAAACCGTTGATGACGCTTGCAAGTACGGCCCGGGGTTGCGCTGGCCGGTTCTCGGCCCGATGGAAAATTCAGATTTGGTTGGAATTGACTTAACTTATAACATACATAACTATGTTTTGAAGCACCTTGCCGATAATCACGAGCCTTCACATCTTCTGAAAGAGATGATGGACAAGGGTACACTTGGTATGAAATCAGGCATGGGGTGGCAACAATGGGCTCCTGAGCAAATCGAGGCACTGACCACAGGGCTTCGTGAGTATCTTGTCGAAAATCAAAAGAAAAATGAAAAATAAGGAGAATAATCATGGGAAAAAAAGTTTTTGTTGATCTGACTCATCCATTTTCTGCCGAGCAACCACGCTGGCCTTACTTTGACAAACCAGTCCTTGATGCACCGCATTCCATGGCCAAAGGCGGTGTATTAACACAAAAAATGACGATAACCATGCATACCGGTACACATTGCGATGCACCACGCCATGTCATGGAATATGAGTTTGATGGCCGCCGTGCCCGCTACACACATGAAATGGATATCGATGCATATACCGGTGACGCAATCTGCCTGCCGGTCGAAATTGAGCCTTGGGGCTTGATTACAGACAAGCATCTTGATGCCGCCTGTGCCAAAATTGGATTTGATCCAAAAGCACTCGAAGGCATGGTATTGTGTCTTGATACCGGAATGCACAAGTACTATGACGATAGCAAAGCCTATTATCACTATGCCGCCGGTGTGGGTATTGATGCCGGAAGATGGATTGTCAAGCACAAACCTAAGTGTGTCGCAATGGATTCTCAAGCGCTTGACCATCCATTGCACACGGCAATGGGAAATAACGGTATGACCCGCATGAACCTGCTCGGTGCTTCGGGCAGGCCTCTGCATGAGGAATATACTGAGTTGTTCGGTGAAAAAGCCAATGCCGAGTTTGATAAGTTTGAATATATCCGTATCTACGGCCAAGATGCTTATGACAAAAAATTCGGCGATCTTGAGGCATTTGGAAATTGGGGTACTTGGGAGCCCTGTCACAAGCTCATGCTCGGCAATGGGATCGTTGGCGTTGAAAATCTCGGCGGTGACCTTGCGAAGGTCTCGGGCAAGCGTTTCAGATTCTATTGCTTCCCATTACGTTGGTATATGGGGGATGGCTCGATGGCACGTTGTGTCGCAGAGATTGACGCAGATCAGCTTAACGATGTACCGGAACGCACGTATCAGTACGGCGGTACCGGTTATGCCGATGCAGCGGGCGGTGGTGCCAGCGGCATAGCATACATACAAAAGTTATTCAATCGCAATAAGTAAGTCGCTGTAAAAAGGTTCCCACGCACAAGGTCATGTCATTTAACTGAGCAGAATTTTCGTAGGGTGCGATGTCCACATCGCACCGAAAGGAGCATACGATGTCAGATTTATCAAACAAAAGAATCATCACTGTTGCCACGACAGGCGCATGGCCTACCAAAGATAATACCCCAAATGTACCGATTGAGCCGCATGAAATTGCGCAAGAAATTTACAACTGCTGGAAAGAAGGCGCTGCAGTCGCACATATCCATTGCCGTGACGATCATGGCAAGGCTGCAATGGTCTTTGAAAAGTTCGAGGAAACCGTTCGGCTCATACGCGAGCGCAAAGACTGCGACATCATCTTAAATATCACCACATCAGGCGGGGTCAACCTCAAAGAGGCAGACCGTCTGCGCCCATTTTATGAACTCAAGCCCGAAATGTGCTCTTATGACTGCGGCACAATGAACTGGCAGCACAATGCCATATTTGAGAACAGCCCTCAGTTTTTGGAAAAGCTTGGAACAATGACTCAAGAAGTCAATGTAAAGCCCGAAATCGAAGTCTTTGATCCGGGCATGATATATAATGCAGGTTATTATATTAAAAAAGGCTTCCTTAAGAAACCCTGTCACTTCCAATTCTGCATGGGCGTACCCGGTGGTATTATGGCCACTACCAAGAATCTGGTCTTTATGAAGGACATCATGGACGAAGTCGCACCGGGTAGTACATGGTCGGCATTTGGCGTTGGCAAAGGGGCAATGGAAATCCTCTATGCAACCATCGCAATGGGTGGACATATCCGTGTCGGCATGGAGGATAATGTACTCTATCGCAAGGGGCAAATTGCCGATAGCAATATGCAATTTGTCGCACGTGCCAAGCGCATCATCGAAGAGTTCACCTGTGAAGTGGCAACACCTGCTGAGGCTCGGCAGATTTTGGGATTAAGTTAATACGCGTTTTATAACACAAACGCACCTTGTTAGGTTAGATGAAATCTAGTATTCCCAACTGTTTACGCTATCGTATAACAAATGACAACCCTTGAAGTTTAAGAGTTGTCATTTGTTTCATCTTTGGCACGCCTAGCGACAACATAATACTGTCAGCTTCAGCAAAAACGGCGTTTTGAAGTTATTGTTTATTGTCTTACAGAGGTAAGTCCTTTCTCTTGAATGCTGTAATGCCTATGGTGTACAAGGCCAAACCGATTGCCGCCATTGCGATAAATTGCGGTATAAATCCGTAACCACCCACGACATCCATCGGATTATAGAGCGTGTTAAGAGTAAGGAATCTGAGGCTTGCAAAATCGGGGCTTACACTTGCCATCATGTTTAGTATAAAGAAAGCAAACGGTATGCCTGCGCCAAGTGCCATTGAATTGCGGGACAAGTTAAATATACAAGAGAACATGAAGGACACTCCGCCTATGGCGAACATCAGCAAAAAGATTCCAATGTTGAGATTCAAAAAGTGACCGACGTTGAAGTATATGCCTTGGTCAAACTCAAATTCCGCTTCTGCTAATTGCACTTGTATAAAAGCCATCAAAGTTTCTTTATCTAAGCCCGACGCTTCCGATGCTACTGCGAGTACACTTGGGTCATTTTCAATAAGGTTTAGCTGTGTCATTAATTGAATAACTTCCATATCAAGATACTCGGCGGCGGCGTATACACCCGCCATCAAAGTTTCCGGTTCAACATCTTCCATGTGGTGGTCAAGCCCATTTAGCATAACAAGCAGTATCGTTGTGCTTGGAGCTGATTGCCCTTCAAGTTCTTCTATTGCGTGCATATGGTCAAGTACGGTTTCCAAAGCAATCCCAAATGTCTGAGAAACTATCATGGGAGCATTTGGGCTTTCGCTTATCAAAATTGGATTAGCCAAAATATCCGCTTGAGTAACACCAATATCATCTGCTATGCCATCAAGAGCGGTATTTATCATTAACAACTCTAAGTATAAATGATAAACATCTTCGCTGACACCTCTTGCTTCTGCGCCCGCCGTCATAGCTTCCGGGTTATCTAATATTAAATGCACATTGTTAGAAACTTCTTCCGGGCTTAGACTTAAAACGTCTGACGTTGCAACAACATCTGCGGTATGCGTTTGCCCCCAAAGTGCATTGTGTGCAAGCTGTGATGTAGCAAGCCCGGCAGCAGTCACTACTGCAAACATTGCCAACAGTGCAACAATAAGATATGTGGCTTGGGTAAAGACTACTTTCAGGCGAGTTATAGGGGTTGAAAGAGTGTATGCCATAGAACCACGGTCAATTTGTGAAGCTACAAGCGAATTTGCCGTTACAACCACATAAACTAACGGCATGATAAGCCCAAGCATGGCATAATATCCGCTTGCCATTAAATCAGGGATAGTAAACAATCCAAAGCGGCTTGTTCCTGTGCCAAATGGCCCACCGCCCATTCCTGCGGGCGGCCCGTCTGCACCAAAGGCTTGCACTGCCAAACGCATGGCATGGGGATCAAAGGTATTTATAATTGCGGCGGCTATAGCTGATGCCACAACGGTAAAGATTAGCCACAACTTCCAATTTTGCACTAATGTTTGTTTGAAAACAGCTTTATTTAACATGAGATTCGCCCTCTTTTCTAAACTTCGTGAAGTCTGCGCTCGTTCGGTCATGACCAAGCACGCTTGGTCGCGACTCTCTCTTCGCTTGACTATAAAATTTCATAAAGTAATCTTCAAGCGTGAATTTTATCTCCGAAAAGAAGTTTACTTTATAGTTTGAC
>WQVH01000012.1 GCA_009781695.1 Oscillospiraceae bacterium | reverse complement strand
TTTTCCGGCTTGCTGCGTTGAAAAAACTTGAAAGGCCAATGGCATTCCTGCGCTTTTTCGCCTTGCAAGACGAAAAAATAAAACGCAATCATATACTAATTATCAGTGATACACTACACTAGTCTTTTCTTGCGGCATCTTTTTCTGCCTGACTTTGGTGGAAAATAATTGTTTTAAAACATAGGAAGTCAAAGAAAATTGGCGTAATATTGCGAATTTGGAAGAAAACATAAGTTAAAAAAGGATATTTAGGACTTGTAAGGTCAGGAAAGGTCAAAGCGGGGCTTGTGAGAATGGCTGAAAACGACTATAATGAGAAAGGTCAAAGAAGGTCAAAGTCAAACGGAGGCGATTATGGGAGTTAGTGATACCATTGCGTTATTTATCGACCAAATGCTCCAAGAGATGGGTGGAACTGCGGAGTTGCAACGTTCAGAGCTTGCTAGCAGGTTTAAATGTGTACCCAGTCAAATCAACTATGTGATATCGACTCGGTTTTCACCGGAGCATGGATATATTGTCGAGAGCAGACGAGGCGGTGGAGGATATATCAGGATAACGCGTGTGGCCATGGGCGCAGAAAGACTGATCATGCACACGGTCAACACCATTGGTGATCGTGTAGATGCAAACACAGCATCAGCGCTTATGGCTAATCTTCGGCAGAGCGGTGTAGTCAATGAAGTTCAGGTGCGTATCATGTTATCGGCCATAAGTAATAACGCATTGCGCCCGATAAGACAGGAAGATCGCGATGTTCTGAGAGCCAGTATATTAAAGCAAATGTTAATCAATGCAGTGTAATTGTTTATTCAAGGAGGAAATATAATAATGAAATGTCAAATGTGTGGAAGAAATGAAGTGAATTTTCAATATACTTCAAATGTCAATGGATGTGTAACAGAGACAAGCTTATGTGCGCATTGTGCGGCAAAATCAGGATATGATTTAGGACAAATGTTTAATTTTGGAAATACATTGTTTGGCGGATCACAGCCGGCAATGAATGGGTGGAATAGTCAGATGCCGACGATGATGTCGGTTATGGGATTTGGAATGCCCTATCAGATCACAGCCAAGCCAAGTCTCAGTGCACAAACAGATAGTCAATCCTGCGGATGTTCATGCGGCGGTGCAGATTGTGCGCCCGATACCAACCATTCTGAGGTTGATGAGCTGATGCGGAAGCGGCGTGAACTTTATGTACAGATGCATGAGGCAGCGGAGCGTGAGGAATTTGAAAGAGCGGCGCAATTACGTGATGAAATAAAGGCGCTGGAGTCGGAAAATTAATTTTGATAAACTTCAGCAAGCGGATATTCGGAGGTAAAACTTTATGAGATTTGATGATAGATTTACACAGCGTGCCAAGAGTGCATTAGAATTTGCTCATGCTTTGGCGGCTGAATTGGGACACAATTATGTTGGTAGTGAACATATTTTATACGGACTCTCACGTGAAGGCAGCGGAGTAGCTGCGAAGGTTCTGCGGGGCGCAGGACTTGAAGACAAGCTGATATTTGACCTGATCGCAAAGCATATAGGCGCAGGAACTTCAGGCAGGTCGCAACCTTCCGACCTATCACCGCGAGCAAAGCGCATTTTGGAGCTTGCGGCAATGGAAGCCGGTAGATTGGGTCATAACTACGTGGAAACCGAACACCTGCTTATAGGGATGCTACGTGAATATGAAAGCGCAGGTGCAAGACTGATACGCCTGACCGGAGTTGACCTCAATAGAATATATACGGATGTCATTAATATTGTCGGGCGTGATGCGCTCAGACCTAAGGCTCCGGTAAACTCAGGGCCAAATAATAAGCAAGAGGAAAAAACACTCGAAGCCTTTAGCCGTGACTTGACAGAAGCTGCGGCAAATGACCGGCTTGATCCCGTGATCGGCAGAGAAAATGAAATACAAAGAGTAATACAAATCCTCTCCAGACGGACAAAAAATAACCCGGTGCTTATCGGTGAACCCGGAGTCGGTAAGACGGCCATAGCAGAAGGACTTGCACAAAAAATCATTGCAAATGATGTTCCTGAGACATTGCTAAACAAACGTGTCTTAACGCTTGATTTAAGCGGAATGCTCGCAGGCACGAAATATCGAGGAGACTTTGAAGAGCGCATAAAGACTGCAATTGAGGAAGTCCAAAAAGCAGGGGATGTCATCTTATTTATTGATGAGCTGCATACCATCATCGGTGCAGGAGCGGCAGAGGGTGCAATTGATGCGGCGAATATCATAAAACCCATGCTCGGCAGAGGGGAGCTCCAAATTATTGGGGCAACGACACTCAATGAGTATCGCAAACATGTGGAAAAGGACGCTGCGCTGGAAAGACGCTTCCAGTCTGTGATGGTCAACGAGCCGACACAGGAAGAATCCATTCAAATTATGATGGGCTTGCTCGATAAGTATGAAGCGCATCACAAACTGAAAATTATGCCGGAGGCCGTAGAAGCTGCGGTGACTATGTCGAGCAGATATATTAATGATAGATACCTGCCGGACAAAGCCATTGATCTGATCGATGAAGCAGCGTCTCGTGTCAGACTTGACAAACTCAAAAGACCAGACTACCTCAAGGATTTGGAAAATAAAAAAGACGCCTTGCAAAAAGAAAAACAGTCGGCGATCCAAAGTCAGGACTTTGAAGCTGCGGCGCACGTTCGTGATCGTGAAAAGGTACTTGATGAGGAGATCGAAGTTGCGAAACTCAATTGGGAAAACATCAAAAAAGGCGATACAAAATGTGTTGTCGCTGAGGATATAGCATATGTAGTCTCTGAATGGACCGGAATACCGGTCAGGAGCATCACTCAAGACGAGGGTGAGAAGCTGCTTAAGATGGAAGAACATCTCCACAAAAGGGTGGTGGGACAAGATGAGGCGGTATCAGCGGTCGCAAGAGCGCTCAGACGCGGCAGAGTGGGGCTGAAAGATCCGAAGCGTCCGATTGGTTCATTTCTGTTCCTCGGTCCGACAGGGGTCGGTAAGACGGAACTGTGTAAGGCGCTGGCCGAGGCCATGTTCGGTGATGAAGATGCAATGATTAGAGTGGATATGTCAGAGTATATGGAAAAACATACCACATCGAAGATGATCGGTTCACCTCCCGGGTATGTTGGATATGATGAAGGTGGCAATCTGACTGAAAAAGTGCGCCGCAAGCCGTATTGTGTCTTACTGTTTGATGAGATTGAAAAGGCGCATGAGGATGTATTTAATATTTTGCTCCAAGTTCTGGAAGATGGGATATTGACCGATTCACAGGGACGGCGTGTAGACTTTAAAAATACAATCATCGTAATGACCTCGAATGTCGGCGCCCGCAATATTACCGAAAAGCGAACCAAACTTGGTTTTGAATCCGGTGGAGATGATGCGGACAAGACGGAACATGAAAATATCCGGCAAGCAGTGATGGATGAGGTCAAGCGTGTATTTAAGCCGGAGTTTATAAACCGCATTGATGAGACGATTGTGTTTCACAAGCTCACAGAGGATAATATCAAAGAAATCAGCTCAAAGATGCTTGATTTGGTTAAGGCCAGAATGGAGAAACTGGATATCAAAATGATGATTGAAGAATCAGCGGTTTCACATCTCGCAGAAAAGGGATTTGATCCTGCGTATGGTGCAAGACCCTTGCGCCGAGTGATCCAGAGCACGGTTGAAGATTCTGTCGCAGAGAAAATGCTTGAAGGCGAGTTTGGCGATGGAGACGAGGTGATACTTCGTGCCATTGATGGTAAGATAGAAGTTGTGAGTAGTAAATAATGATAATATGTTAAGCTGACGGGAGTCGAACTCCCATCGACTCCCGCCAGCTTAAGCAGCAGCCCCTTCCGGATGTGTTTGGAGGGGGTTGCTGCTGTCATTGCAGTGGGGATTGCACTTAGCGCCTTCGCGGGGGAGCTGTCAGCGTAGCTGACTGAGGACAATAAATGGCTGTTCAAACTTGGCTCCCTCCCCGAGGGAGCTGTCAGCGTAGCTGACTGAGGACAATAAATGGCTTTTCAAACTTGGCTCCCTCCCCGAGGGAGCTGTCAGCATAGCTGACTGAGGACAATAAATGGCTTATCAAACTTGGCTCCCTCCCCGAGGGAGCTGTCAGCATAGCTGACTGAGGGAGTTAAATCTACAAGATTAACTGCTCAAACGAATAGAGACACTATACTGCTTGCCGGTGAACCCATACACAACAGAGCCATCATATTTCTCTGCACATCGTTTTACATTTTCTAGCCCATACCCACGAAAACGACCTTTCTTTTTGCGCGGAGTGGGCAAACACGGATTAATAATTTCGTAGAAAATCATATGATTTTTCTGCAAAATTGTCACATTTATTTTTCGCTCAGACTCATCAAGCAAAACGCACTCTTCTATAGCATTATCAAAAGTGTTCCCTATTATAACACTCAAATCCACTGCGGAAACAAAAATCTCCGGAGGAACGTAAGCATCAAGCGCAACGAGAATATTATGCGCCTGTGCTTGCTTTATATTATAATGCAAAATGGCGTTGAGCGCTGCATTTTCTGTATCAACGATATTGCCCAGATCATCAAATGCTTGACGGATTTGTTCGTACTCGCTCATAGCATATGTGTTTTCCTTTGATTCAAGTAATGCTTCAATCGCGACAACATGCTTTTTTAAATCATGCCAGAGCGCACGCGTCTGTTCTCTGTCTTGAATGACATTGTGATAATACTGTTGTTGCATTTCATAATGATGAGTTGCCAATTTCTGTTCTTCAACAGCGACAACTGCGTTTTTGATCGACTGGGTATTGAAAATGATAATGCCGTTGATATACAGAAGCCCCATCAGTGCAATCGCAAGTGTCAATGAGATATCATCACCAAAGTCAGGGAAAAGGTTGAAAAACAAAATCGTAATATAAATGCTTATTAAGATACAGGGAAAGAGTGGGGCGATTTGTTTTACGGATAGTGCGGCACGATTTTTGCGCAGGATTGATGCAGCAACGATCACAGCAGCAAAATGGACAGTTTTTGCAAATGCAAGATAAATGATTCTGGGATTCCCATGAGTCATGAGCATATCTGTATCAAAGCCGATGGAGGGAAGAATCAATGAGTTGAAATGCACGGATTTTGAGCGAAATTTTCGTCAGACGAGGCGAATTTCAGCAGGCATAATTGCTTTATGGCAAGGAAATTTAACGAAGTATGGCGGAAATTCTGCCAAAAGATGGGCGTTTTGGACTCATGTCCACACTGCCTAGCTTGCGGTAATAGTTTGCTACGCTTTTATCGCCGCCGTTATCAAGGAACAGACAAAACGGCAAACTGTCTGTTTCCTTGTGCTTTATCACGCAGGCACAGCATTTCCCATTGTTTTCACTAGTCGTTTTCGGACAGGCGCACGCTTTCACATTTTCACATCGCATTTTTAACAACACCCGCCACTAATCGGCATTTCTTTATGGCCGCTTTCTGTACCGCACGCACCAAAAGCCCCATGATGAACAGAACGATCACCAAAAACCTTAAACGCTTTGTCGTATCGTGTATTTGAAAGCATTGAAGCCGTGTTCCCACAAACGAGCATAGGCTTACCCGTGATAAATCGGTGATGGTCGTCAAGCTCAAAGAAATGAGGATGGTTCGGTATGCCGCCGCAATAAACAGCAACTTGTCCGTAGTCCTCGCAAATATCCTCTAAATCGTTCAGCTTGAAAGCGCGTACCGTCCGTGATGTGAATGTCGCAAACCCTAACTTGTTTTTGATTTCCTCGTTGTCTGTATCGAGTATGCGTGTACTTGTATATCGGAAATCAGCCCACCCGCATTTTTCCATAATTCTGCGGAAATCCTCGACATACAATGTGCCGCCCAAACACTCCCCACGCAAAACAGGATCATTTGCGAATGCTTCAGGTATACGTCTATCCGAAAAAACATCGGCAAAGAATAACTCACCCCCCGGCTTGAGCACACGGTATATTTCTTTGAACACTTGCTCTTTATCGGGTGATAGATTTATGACGCAGTTAGAGATAACGACATCAACGCTATTATCTTCTATGCCGAGCGTTTTTAAGTCCTCGATATACCCTTGATACAGTTTTACATTCGAGGTTTTAAATCCAAAACGCTCACGCTGTATGTCTTGATATTTCTTTGCAACTTCTATCTGCTCGGTGGTCATATCAACACCTATCGCGCACCCCGATTCGCCAACCAGCTTAGACGCGATATATACATCCCTGCCTGTTCCGCAACCCAAGTCAAGGACGGTCATTCCATCAAGCAAAGGCGGCAACGGCGAACCGCAACCATAGAACTTGGTCAGTATTTCATCCTCTATCAAAGGTAGTATTTTTCGGATTTCCACAGGCGGCCTATCCAGAGCACAACACGCACCAGATAGCAAATCTTCATTGCTTTTTAATGTTTTCCCATAATACTCTTTTACGATGTCGGTTACAGACGGGTCAGCGCAGCATTTATTTTTCTCGTTCATTTGCAACAATTCTCCTCAATGTTAAACTTTTCCAAAATCACACAAGCGCAAAGCTCCCCACAGGATAGCATATCAATAATCATAAGCCTGTTAGGATCGGACAACAATTTGAAATATACTCCTTTAGATTAATACTCCAAACTCAACAGAAAATCCGCAATGTGCATCGTTTTTATCCCTTTGTAGTTACCGCCAGCAAATTCATCTGTCCGTAAAACATACTTGGGGTAATTGTCTGCAATGCCAAGTAGGCGACCATATTCTCTTTCTTCGGTTTCCTCACGCTCTATGCGTTCTGATATTTGGATATATAGCCTATTTTCCTGCTTTGTGGCTACAAAATCAATCTCTGCATTGCCAATCTTGCCAATGCAAACATCATATCCGCGCCTGAGTAATTCAAGATAAACGACATTTTCAAGCATAGCAGCTACGCTGTCTGATGTATAGCCAAGAACACTGTACCGAAACGCTGCATCTGCCAAATAGAATTTCTCTTGCGTTTTCAAGATCTCCTTGCCTTGGATGTCGTAGCGAGAGCAGCGATGCAAGATAAAGGCACTTTCCAGCTTGTTCAAATAGTCATAAACTGTTTCATTGTCAATTTTCCTTTGCTCGTTTTTCAAATATTTTGCGATGGAAGCAGCTGAGAACGTTCTACCCACATTATCAAAGACAAATCTAACAATGCGCTCCAACTGGTCAACCTTACGGATTTGGTTGCGTTTTACAATGTCCGTGAAGATTGTGGAGTTGTAAATGTCCTTTACAATAGAATAAGCATCATCTTGTGTATACTCTTGCAGATGGATTGCAGGGAAGCCGCCAAAACGAAGATATCGTGCAAATTCTTCCCTTTGGCGAGTATACATGGGAGTAGCGTTTTCACTTAAGTCGGCAATAGCGTGTCTATCATTATCTTGCAAGTGTGCGATATAGCTGTTTCTAAACTCTAAATATTCTGCAAAAGATAACGGAAACACTTTAAATGACACATACCTACCTGTCAAGTATGTCGATATTTCAGAAGATAGCATATGGGAATTTGAACCTGTAACATAAATATCTACATCGAAATCCGTCATGAACGAATTGACAGCTTTTTCCCATGACCTAACTTCTTGAATCTCATCCAAAAGCAGATAAGTCTTGCCCCTTGGAGCGAGTCGGCTTTTTACATGCTCATAAAGCATTTTTGCAGTCTTAATATCTTCGTGTTGCATGGAATCGAAATTATAAGCGAGAATGTGTTCAGATGCTACCCCTCGTTTCTTTACTTCCTCTATAATCATCTTCAGAATAGTTGATTTACCTGAGCGACGAACGCCAGAGAGCACTTTTACAAATGGTGTATCCACATATGGCATTATCTTTTCAATATACTTTGGTCTTAAAATCATCAAAATCACCTCTATTTCATAGGCAAGCGTTTCTGCATAAGCAGAGTGTCCAACATTTCATGGGAAGTATACCATAAAAGAATGTGCAAGTAAACATTTTTGCGGATATAACCAGATAAATATTTCGGATTAAAATGAAGTATACAACAATTGAGTCTTCCGCTTTGCCTTTTTATTGATCCAATGATGTAATTGTATAGTACGTTACACTACTATAAACAACACCATGGACACGAACCGGAAAGCCGGATCGTGTCCATGGTGTTTATTAAACAAATGTTATAGACGTAGCTTACTGGGCGAGTTCAACGGCCTTAACAGCAGCGGAACCTGCATCTTGGGTGTAAGCATCTGCGCCGATTTCATCAGCGAACTCTTGAGTAATCGGAGCGCCGCCAACCATGATCTTGACTTGGCTCTTGCAGCCTGCATCGATCATGACTTTTACGGTGTTCTTAAGAGAATCCATTGTTGTTGTCAAAAGTGCAGATGCGCCGACAACTTTACAATCCGGGTTGGCTTTGATGGCTTCAACGAATTTTTCAGCCGGTACGTCAACACCGAGATCAAGGATTTCGAAGCCGGCAGATTCGATCATCAATGCAACAAGGTTCTTGCCGATGTCATGCAAGTCGCCTGCGACTGTACCGATGATGTACTTGCCGTTTTTGCCAACACTGTTGCCGGCGAGGTGCGGACGAAGGATCTCTACGCCTTTTTTCATGGTTTTTGCTGCGACGAGCATTTCAGGAACGAAAATTTCATTAGCTTGGAATTTCGCACCGACAATACCCATGGCTGCGACCATGCCGTCATTGAGGATCGCATTTGCGTCTTCGCCTGCGTCAAGCGCTTCTTGTACGAGACCTTCGATGAGCTTAACTTTGCCGCCTTCTACTACTTGAGCGATTTCTTGGATTTTGGACATTGGATATTCCTCCTATAAAATAAATAATATAAAAATATATTGGTAAATCAATTGTGCCGGGCGATGAAGCGTTGCACGATAAAATGCACTACTTCTTCGCGCCGAAAATGCCTTCGCGATATGCCGAAGTGTACTCTGCACAGAAATCATCCAGACCGCACATGGCCTCAGCAGCGTAAATTACGCCGCGCAGATCATGGCTGAGCGGATCCATAACAGCACTGGTCATGCCTGCGCTTATTGCAAGTGCGGCAAAGGCTTGGTTGACCAGCTTGCGTACCGGGAGATTGAAAGAAATATTCGAAATCGCCCCTGAGATATGAACCTTCGGATGCGTCTTCTTGATGTGCGCTATGACTTCTAAGACCATGGAAATGCCTTCGCCATCATCGGTTGTGCACAGCATTTCGATGAGCGGATCAATGTGGATGCGGCTATCGTCGATGCCATATTGCTTCGCTTTGGCCATAATTGTATCAAAAACTACGATGCGCTCACCGGCAGTCTTGGGAATGGTGGTTTCGCCATTGAGCAATACCATAATTGCCCATTTTTTATTCTCAGGTTTAGCCAGAATAGGGAAAGCCACGTCAATCTTGCCGCCTTCAAGAGACACAGAATTGAACATGCCCGGCCTGTTACAAAGCGGCATGGCCTTGAGAATCATATCCACATCAGGAGAGTCTATGGCTATAGGGCAATCAGTTACACTCTGGACTAAATCGATCATCCATTTGAGCACTTCATATTCACCATCATTGACCGCTGCGTGGACATCAATGTAGTCCGCACCGGCATCAGCTTGCTTTTTAGCCATATCTTTGATGTACGCCTCGTCACGTGCGGCGATTGCCTTAGCGCAAGAGGGGATAGAACCGTTTAATTTTTCAGCAATAATAATCATACCACTTAATCTCCCTTATTTATTCAGTTTTTTTGCAGCTTCGACTACGTGTGAAACCAAGACAGATGTGGTTACAGTTCCGACACCACCGGGAACAGGAGTTATGTTCGCAACGACTTGCTCAACTTCGTCAAACTTAACATCCCCAACAAGTTTGTTCTTTTCATTGCTCCAGTTTATGCCTACGTCAATGACGATCTGACCCGGGCTGAAATATTTTTCATCGAAGAATTCGCCCAAGCCGACTGCGATAATCACGATGTCAGCATTTTTAGAGAAATAGGTAGTGTCTTTTGTAAAGACATGACAAGTAGAGACTGTAGCATCTCTGCCGAGCAACATAAAGCTTACCGGTCTGCCGACTACGAGGCTGTGTCCGATAACGCAGACATTCTTGCCTTTGACATCAACCTTGTAGTAATCAAGGATTTCCAGACAAGCTTGAGCTGTGCAAGGTGCAAAGCCTTTACCGCCGCCGGTCACTACGTTTTCCCATGTGTCGCCGGTAATGCCATCGATATCTTTTGCAGGATTCATTGCCGCAATCAGCGCACTTTCGTCCAGATGCGCAGGCAGCGGACGAAATGCCAATATGCCGTGGACATCGTTGTCGGTGTTGAGCATTTCGAGGTTCTGCATGTATACTTCCTGAGTTACATCTGCTGGAAGTGCGATGGTCTTGGTTGCAACGCCGACTGTTTCACAGCGTTTCACTGCGGTTTTTTCATATGAAAGGTCGTCGGGTCTTTCGCCAACGCGGAGAATTGCCAGTGTTGGGGTGACATTCTTGCCTTTGAGGACGTCTATGTCGCTTTTCATTTTGTCGTTGAGGTAGTTTACTACATCAGCGCCTTTTAATAGTTCAGCCATTTATTTTATAACTCCTATCTTAGCTTCTTTACGACGGAATCAAAAATCTCGTCAGCCATTGCGCAATACTTGCCCAGAAGGGCATCTGCCTCAGCTTCAAGACTTGATGCATAGTTTTTGTCTGTCATTGCTTGTGCATTAATAAAAACATTGAGACTTGCACCTTGAAGCGCTGCCTTACAAATGACCACGCCAACACCGGCATCACTCACTGCAAGTGCACTGCCCTTGTCAGCAAAGATCTTTTGAAGCTCAATGGCCTTGGCAGACAAGCGCATGATATCCAGAGGCACAGCACATGCAGTGCGCAGCGCATCTTCCATAATTTGACCGCGATTGGGGTCATCTTTAGGAATGCCATAGGCATTTGCAAGCGGCTCAAAATTGATGGCATCCAAATCAACCAGATGCAGCAGTTCGTTTTGAATGGCCTCAGCTTTTTTCATCACATCGATGATCTCAGTTTCAACATCGGCATATTTCTTCTTGCCGACGGTTAAGCTGCCTACCATCGTGCCGAGTGCCATACCAATACCGCCCGCCAAGGCAGAGGCTGAGCCTCCGCCGGGTACAGCGGCCTTGGATGCGAGCACTTCAACAAAGTCTTTACATTTACTGTCTATTAGTTGCATAGCTCCTCCTAGAATAGGCCGGAAACTGCGCCTGTGTCGGTGTCAATATCGATGCGTCTAAATGCAGGGTTAGAGCTTGTGCCAGGCATCATACTAATCGCACCTGCCATGGGGCAGAGAAATTTAGCGCCACCGTAGACAAGGATGTCTCTGATTGGCAGTCTCCAACCTGTCGGAACGCCCTTGAGTGTGGGATCATGTGACAAGGAAAGATGTGTCTTAACCATCATGGTGGAGAAATCAGCATAGTGTGGATCGCTCTCAAAACGCTTTGCTTTTTCAAGTGCAAGTGGTTCCCAGTCAACGCCATCTGCGCCGTAAACTTCTTTTGCGATCTTTTCTACGCGCTCACGCAGTGGTGTGGAGAGATCATACAGATATTTGAGTTCGGTTTCTTCTTCACATGCTTCGACAACCAATTGTGCGAGCTCTTCCGCACCTTTGCCGCCATATTGCCAATGTTCACTGAGTGCGCAACGTACGCCTTGCTCTGCACAAAGTTTTTTGACCAGTGCAATTTCTTCGGGTGTGTCGGTGTAGAATTTGTTGATACATACGACCGGGTTGATGCCGGATTTTTTAACATTGTTAACATGGTGGAAGAGGTTGCATGTGCCTTTTTCAAGCAGTTCGAGGTTTTGCTCTGTATATTCCGTTGGAAGTGGACGTCCGGGAACAACTGCTGGGCCGCCGCCGTGCATTTTAAGCGCACGGACTGTTGCGACAAGAACAGATACATGTGGTTTAAGGCCTGAGAGACGGCACTTAACATTCCAGAATTTTTCGAATCCGATATCAGCGGCGAAGCCTGACTCTGTGACATGGTAGTCAAAGAGCTTAAGTGCAAGACGGTCACCGATGATAGATGATTGGCCGATTGCGATATTAGCAAATGGACCTGCATGGATGAGGCAAGGCTGATGCTCAACGGTGTAACATAGTGTTGGATTGATGGTGTTGCGCATCCAAGCGGCCATAGCGCCGTCCACTTCGAGGTCAGCGGTTGTGACAGGCTCGCCTTTTTTGTTGTATGCGACAATGATTTTGCCAATGCGCTCACGCAGATCTTTAAGGTCGGTTGCAACGGAAAGGATAGCCATCAGCTCACTGCCTACAGCGATGCCGAACTTTGAGTCTACTTCAAAGCCGTTTCTTTCGCCGCCGCCCATGCCGATGCGAATGTGACGCAGGCCTTGTGCACAGAAGTCAATGACCCAACCCAGCTCAATACGCTCAGGGTCTATGTCCAGACGCTTAAGGCCGATTTCGGCAAGCTTTGCATCGTCATAGTTACGCTCGTGCTGCATGCGTGCATTGAGTGCGACCATTGCAAGATTGTGGGCATTCATGATGTCATTGATGTCACCGGTGAGTCCGAGTGAAAACTCAGTCATCGGGATGAGCAGTGCGTTACCGCCGCCAGCTGCTGTGCCTTTTACATTAAATGTTGGGCCGCCGGAGGGTTGACGCAGGCATCCGCCGACGCTTTTGCCGAGGTAGCCGAGTCCTTGGATCAGTCCGAGAGATGTTGTGGACTTACCTTCGCCGAGTGGAGTTGGGCTAATCGCTGTGACTTCGATGAATTTGCCGTCGGGTTTGTCTTTTAGACGGTTCATGATTTTTAGGAAGTCGAGTTTTGGTGTCTTGCCGTAGGGAATGATCTCATCGGGAAGCAGTCCCATTTTCTCACGGAAGTGTTCTACATCGGGAAGTGTTTTCATCGCATCTTCTGCGATTTCCCAATCTTTATAAATGGTCGGATCGAGCATGAATATATCTCCTTTTTAGGTTTTAATTACTTATGTTAAGTGGTTGTGATTCTATCATTAGGCACATGGGAATGTAAATATAATTATGTAGAAAATGTCAGATGTTACAAAAAAACGCAAAAGAATACAAAAGTGCGCTTGTGGTAATATTGCATTATTTTTTTGTAAAATATTCAGATTGCGTGAATTGTAGTGATATGAACCAGCTGTAATCGGTGCATAATCGTATGGTGTGAATGATAAAATTTCTGTGAACAGGAGATATTATGTTGACAAATATAGTCCGAATTAATATACTGAAAATCGGCATGAAAAATGCAAGGATATACATCACTTGAAATTGGACAAAAATAATCCAAATATTAATTATGTGAAGGAGAGATGCGAATATGACACAGCGATTTAGCTGCACAACCTGCTTGAGCGCAGACAAGCCATTGGAGCGGTTTGTTGCCGATCTTCCGATGGAGACATCATTTCACCGAGTAGAAACACAGGAGGTGAAATGTGAATTTGGCTTACAAGGTTGTTGCTGTCGTTTGTGCGCTAACGGCCCCTGCCGAATCACGCCGGATTCACCCAAAGGCATTTGTGGAGCAGATGCAGATACTCTGGTTGCGCGGAATTTTTTGCGTGCGGTGGCAGCAGGATCAGGCTGCTATATCCATGTAGTTGAAAATGCGGCAAGAGCCTTAAAGGATATTGCTAAAGAAAAAGGTGCACTTAAGGGGCTTAAAGCACTGGATCGGCTTTGTGCAAAACTGGAAGTCAGCGGAAGTGACATTTATGAAAAAGCCGAGAAGGCCGCCGATGCGGTTTTGGCTGATTTGTACAGGCCTGTTTTTGAAAAGATGGAGCTGACCAAGAAGCTTGCATATGCACCGCGATATGAGAAATGGGAAGCACTTGGTCTTTTGCCGGGCGGAGCAAAATCAGAAGTTTTTGCAGGAACGGTAAAGAGTTCGACAAATCTCAACTCAGATCCTGTAGACATGTTGCTCCATTGCTTGCGCTTAGGTATTTCAACAGGGCTTTATGGATTGATGATGACCAATATGCTCAATGATATCATTCAAGGCGAGCCTGAGATACGCTTCGCATCAGTTGGTATGAGAGTCATTGATCCGGATTACATCAACATAATGATTACCGGGCATCAACATGCGTTATTTGCACATTTGCAAAATCGTCTCACAGATGATGACATTGTAAAGCAGGCGCAAGCTGTGGGCGCAAAAGGTTTTAAACTGGTTGGGTGTACCTGTGTCGGACAAGACTTACAATTGCGCGCAGCGCATGCGGTAGGACTCTTTGATGGTCATGCAGGAAATAATTTTACCAGTGAGGCCATACTTGCAACCGGTGCCATTGATGCGGTACTTACGGAGTTTAACTGTACGCTTCCGGGTATTGAGCCAATATGTGATGCGCTGAAAATAAAGCAAATCTGCTTAGATACGATTGCCAAGAAAGCCAATGCGCAGACGATGCAATATGGCTTTGAGTCGCGGGAATCTGATGCGAATAGTATCATATCTGATATTATCGAAGCATATAAAGTGCGGCGAAATGATGTGCCACTTAATTTGCTTCCTGAACATGGAAATGATAATACACTGACAGGACTAAGCGAAGTTACCTTGAAATCTTTCCTTGGTGAGACATGGCAGCCACTGATAGAGCTTATTGCTACAGGGAAAATAAAAGGGCTTGCGGCTGTAGTAGGTTGCTCGAACTTAGTTTCGGGCGGACATGATGTGCTGACTGTAGAGTTGACCAAGGAGCTTATTGCTAAAGATATCTTGGTGTTGACTGCCGGTTGTTCCTCCGGAGGTATAGAAAACTGCGGACTGATGACACCCGAAGCTGCTGAGCTTGCAGGACCATCACTTAAGGCGGTTTGTCAGTCATTGGGTATTCCACCGGTGCTCAATTTCGGTCCTTGTCTTGCGATAGGCAGGCTTGAACTTATCGCAGTGGAGATTGCCGAGGCTCTGGGTGTTGACCTGCCGCAATTGCCTCTGGTTTTATCTGCACCTCAGTGGTTGGAAGAACAAGCGCTGGCAGATGGTGCATTTGCTCTTGCGTTGGGATTGCCTTTGCATCTTGGTTTACCTCCATTTGTTACAGGAAGTCCAATTGCGGTGCAGGTGCTGTGCGAGGATATGAAACAATTGACGGGTGGACACGTTATGATTAATGGTGATGCGGCCGAATCGGCAGTGCTCATGGAAGAGATCATCATGCAAAAGCGTAAAGACCTCAATTTAGCGTGAGGAGGTCATTATTATGAAGCGAATAATGATTGAAACTGAGAAATGCAAAGGATGTAAAAATTGCGCTATTGCATGTATGAAAGCGCATATGCCGGATGGAGTGCCGTTTTCTCTTACGGATACGAGGTTGGAAGCCCGGAATGTTATTTTGCTGGATAAGGATAAGCAGTATCGGCCATTGTTTTGCCGCCACTGCGACAATCCATCTTGTATCAAATCGTGTATGAGCGGCGCGATGACCAAAGATTCTGCGACCGGTCATGTATATTATGATCCCAAGCAGTGCGCCGGTTGCTTTATGTGTGTCATGAGCTGCCCGTTTGGTGTGCTCAAGCCCGACAGAGCAACAAAGACAACGGTAATCAAATGTGATTTTTGCAAGGATCATGGATCAGAGCCCAGTTGCGTAAAGCAATGTATCAATCAGGCAATTCATGTAGAGGAGGTATGATTCATGAAGCATGTCATAATAGGTGCCGGCGCTGCCGGAATCACTGCGGCAAAAACCATAAGGGAACGTCACATAAATGATGAAATAGTGATCATATCGACAGATGAGGCGGTATATTCCAGATGTATGCTGCACCACTATATAAGCGGTCAGCGAAGTCTTCAGGCGTTGTCGTTTGTGACGGATGATTTTTTCAAAGACAACAATATCAAATGGCTTTCAAACGTGACCGTTGCGCATATTGACACCAAAGGAAGGCAAGTGGTGCTTGAGTGCGGTGGATATGAATCATATGATCGCTTGCTTATTGCTACAGGTGCACAAAGTGCGTTTCCGGACATTAAAGGGCTCAGTGGAACTTTGGGCGTATTTGGGCTTAGAGATCTGCCTGATGCGCGTGCCATTGCAGAAAAAGCGGTCAAGGCTGAGCATGTAGTCATACTCGGTGCAGGTTTGGTTGGGATGGATGCGGCATATGGTCTGTTGGCGCTGGGTAAAAAGCCTGTAGTGGTTGAAATGGCAAAAAACATACTGTCTGTTAATTTGGATTCAATGGCTGCGGCTGCATATCAAGAGCAATTTGAGCAAGCCGGTGCATCATTTAAGCTGGAAGCAAAAATATGCGAGGTTTTATCAGATGCTCGCGGTGCAATCAGTTCGGTGGAGCTTAGCGATGGCGAGCAATTGCCGTGTGATTTGCTGATCATTGCGACGAGTATCAGGCCGAATGTAAAATGGCTTGAGTCAAGCGGTATAAGTCTTGAGCGTGGTGTTGTTGTAGATAAGTATCTGACGACAAGTGCAGAGGGTGTTTATGCAGCCGGTGATGTGACAGGTATTTCCGGGACTTGGCCGGATGCGATGAGTCAGGGTGAAACGGCGGCGATGAATATGTGCGGGTGCGCAGTGGCGTATTCTGATTTTATTCCGCCGATGAAGTGCACGATGAGTTTCTTTGGGATTCCTACGCTTTCGGTGGGACGTTTCATTGCATCTGATGGTGATGAAGTAACACTCAGAATGTCAAAAGATCGGTATGAGAAAGTGGTTATGAGAGATGATATACCTGTCGGTGTGATTCTTCAAGGTGACATTTCTCGCAGTGGTTATTGGCAGTATCTTATAAAAAATCAGGTCAGCACAGCCGGTATTCAAAAGCCGATTTGGAAAGTCTCATTTGCTGATGCGTATAGCATCGAGTCCAATGGTGAATATAAGTGGGTGCTGTAGTTTATAACTTGATTAATTACACCGGTTGAATTGTGCGCAAAAAGTGTAGTTTGAGGGAGAAAAAGCACCTTCTAGATGCAAATGCTTGTATTTACAGCATAAGTATAGTACAATCATAATTGAAATGTGGAAAAATTGCCGTGTGAGGGATTGTCATGCTCCCTGCGGCTTTTTTCCATGCACTCGGGATAGGCTGATGGGAATCGAGTTCCCAATGACCTAGAGATATTATACCGAGACAACAACTAACCTGGAGGGTGAAGAATTGAAAATGAAGAAGTTACAAAAGAGGATTTTAGCGGCAATGCTCATCATGGTGATGCTGGTTGTCGCAGTGGCAGCCTGTGCGGACAATGAAACTGAGACTTATGTTCCGCCGGTCGATGTTGCGCCTGCGCAAGAAGTAGTTACGGCAACAGATTACGTGGCAGACACACAGCCGGAAGAAGATGGTACAGAAGAAATCACAGAGATCGAAGAAGAACGCACGCCGCTGGCACATTTTGAAAATGTCTTGGGTATCAGCCGGTTTGTATCAGGGCTTGATGAAATTGCAGCTATGGATGAAATGGTCACCATTACATTCGGCGTATACGGAGCGCCTGCAATGACATTTGAATTTATAATGGACTTAGTTAAAGAAGCCATCATAGCGGAAATGTTACTTGAGCCGCTTCCGGACTTTTACGACTTGCTTGAAGAATATTCTATGCAAATCAAAGTATCGGCATCATTGGATGAGCAAATGAACATGATCTTCCAAATTGGACTGCCATCGGAAACCGGTGGATTTGTCTACCTTTTAGACATGGTGATTGTTGAAAACGTGATCTACATTGGGATCGCATCATATCTTGATATTGTTGATGATCTTTTTGAATTTGCCATGGAGCTTATGAGTGAAATGGGCATGTTAGATGGGGAATTGCACATCATGTCTCTGGTTGTACGGGATATATTGTCACGCTTCGAAGGCATTGATTTTATAGAAATTGACTTGTCGGAAATGGGATTGTTTGATTTTGGTGAATATATGCAACAAATCCAAGAGTTTATGGACACAATAATGGACTTGGGTGAGGTGTTTGCTCAATCCATATTAGAACATCCAATGCTTGACACGATGCTGAGCGACCCGGATGTGCTGACGATGGATGGAGATTGGTTTGTTATTGACATAGACGAGCGTCAGGCACAGGTATTGATAGAGGGTATCATTGACGTACTTGATGACAATGCCGAAGCGATAGTTGATTTGATCAATCAAATCATGGCAATGGATTCGTTTGATTTAGATACAGCCGGACTTGAGCTTACTGCACAAGAGCTCAGAGATGTGCTTGCATATTACGATCCGGATTTCTTTAATGAATTTACCGGACAGTTTACACTGAGAGGCCGCGCCGATGATGAGGCTGTGGAGATGGACACTACAATAATCATCACTCCTGTAGATGAAGATATCACCGTTTGGATCAATATGTATGCGCACACGTCTGCCAGAACGGGTGTAATCACAGCCCCCACAGAGCGTTCGGTGACTGTAGATGAACTGATCGAAGAAGTGCTGGGCGAATATATGGATTTGTTCATGCCTATGATTCCGCTAGGTATATAACTCCATCGGACAATCATGACGCCCTATGTTTATGCCTTAAAAACATTTGCGGCGTTGCGAAAAATCTATTTCGTATTGCGCGTATCGCATTTTGAAATAATGATATAGAGTCCTCCCAATGTATGCTAATGCAGCTGCGTTGGGAGGTTTTTTGTGGAAAAGTGAACAGATTCTAAAAAATATACCAAAAAAGTCAACATTATCATTGCAAAGTGAACCATGTGTATATATAATATGCAATTAAATAAGAATAATTGCTGACTTGCTGATTGATGCTACTCAAATATAGAGGGTGTACAAATGATGCAGTATGTGTACCCGGTGTTTTACAATAGTTGGAGACGCCTGCAATATGAAAATGTTTATATTAATGAGATTGCGCAAATTATATAACTTCTGGGAATCAAAACAAAAACAACAATGGATACCGATGTTGGTTATGATGGGCATAGTATTTTCGGCCAATACGGTTGCGATACTCTTGCTCAATGCGTTCGTTGACCATTTAAACAATGATGACTTGATGATTAGAGTGGCATACCTATACCGCATTCCGCTGGTTGCATTGATTTGTGTCTTGCCTCAGGGATTGTATTTTAAGGCCATGTCGATTCCGGTGGTTGAGCTTACACCCCGGGGTGTTATGCATCTGATTTTAACTACAGGCGCTGCATACTGGGGGCTTTATCATTTTAACTGGGTCGTTCAGCAACACCCTGTGGCTATGATTTTTGTGATTTTGATTTTGTATATTTTTGTCCGGGTTATTGCTGTGAATGTGTACTTTTATGTTGC
Organism: Oscillospiraceae bacterium; assembly: GCA_009781695.1. GTDB lineage: Bacteria > Bacillota > Clostridia > Oscillospirales > Oscillospiraceae > WRMH01. The sequence continues at coordinate 25,202 of WQVH01000012.1, read as the reverse complement.
GATGTATGTAGTAGCCAAAAAGAGTGCAGAGCTTGAACTCCAACATAGAGAAGTGGAACATGAACGGCTGTTGTTCTATGTGGGTGAGTTAGAGCGGCAGCAACTGACCAGCAGAAAGTTCAGACACGATTATCAAAACTTGCTCTTTACTTTCGATATTTTTATCCAAGAGCAAGATTGGGCGGGGCTGAAACACTTTTATGAAACCAAATTGAGGGCTGCTTCGGAAAATGTGCTCAAACATGGTATTGCGATTGAGGGCATGAACAAAATCAAAATAAAGGAAATAAAGGGCATTTTGTCTGCAAAACTCATTGAAGCTGCAAATTCGGGTGTCAATGTCAAGTTTGAAGTGGATGGAGAGATTGAGGAAATTGCGGCAGACTCTATAGTGCTTGTGCGTATGCTGGGCATTATATATGACAATGCGATTGAGGCGCTCAAACAACTGGGGGGCGGAATCCTTCTGGCCGGGTGTTACCAAGTGGGTAATGGAGTGACTTTTGTTGTGCAAAATAATTGCCCCCCTGAGACACCACCTATTTTTAAGCTCAAGCAAGCGGGTTTTTCGACCAAGGGTGAAGGTCGGGGGATGGGGCTGGCGAACCTGTCTGAGCTGGCAGATTCTCAACCCAACATCGTGGTAAATACAAGCGTTGCCCAAGAGGTTTTTATTCAAAAGATCAGAGTGGGTACAGAAGACGAGTATGAGCTTGTATAGAATAAATACGCTCCGATGGAGCGCTATTTAATACACGGTATAGTTTATAGGGGCAGCTCTTGGAGGCAGCCCCTATAATCTTAAATTTCTTGATCTTAACGAGAATCGAGTCCTTATGGAAATGCGACTAGTCCGCCTTGTCTTCGTTGCAGCAATCAGCATCGCCGCAGCAACCGGGTTCGCCGTGACATGCGTCTTTTGCGGTCTCATCAGCGTTGCATTCCGGGTCATCGCACTGACACTGGTGTGCAGCTTCGCCGCCGGAACCATAGTTCCTTAAATCTTCGAGCTCTTTTTGTTTGCATGCAATGCGCTCATAAGCCGCAGTAACGTCTTTGCATTGTTGCGTTAGTGCCTCATTGGGCGCATCTTTAAACATCTTGTAGTATGTCGCGCCAATTTCGACATGGAGTCTGCGGATGGTCGCTCTTTCGTTGGCGATTCCGGCATTGAGCTTGGCTTTTTTTGCCAGAACTTTAGCCTTTTCTTCGGCCAGTTTATAAGCCTCAACCGAAACGTCGGCCAGTGTGTTAAATGCATCTCTTGCTTTTTTCTTAAAATCATCATTGCTAGGCATAATAGAATCCTCCTTATTTTTAGGGACAACAGATCAGAGTATTAAGGCAATGGTATGGACCTCATCACTGATCGGTAACCCTTGTTTACTCTTAGTTATTGCTTGTATCCGGGGTGTCTTGCTGTGCGTCTGTAATGCGGCGCTTCGTACCTTGATATTTGCGCAAGTGGAGAACTATGAGCAGCGTTACTGCGATAAGACAAGAGGCAATAGCCAATAGTTGCGAGACACGAATATCTGTGCTGAGGATAAATAGACTGTCTAGGCGCAGTCCTTCGATCATGAAGCGGCCAAAGCCATACCATGCGACATAGAATAAGAAATACTGTCCGGGGTATTTTGATTTGTATTTCTTGGAAAATATATGCATGAGCAGCAAGCCCAGCAAATTCCAAAGCATCTCATAAAGAAATGTGGGATGGAAGTATCTTGTTTCAGTAGCGAAAAAAGTTTCCCCTAAAGATGGGATGTAGGTTGTGGTGTCAAAAGTGAAGCCCATCCTCCATGGTGCGCCGGTTTCGCTGCCAAAGGCTTCGCGATTAAAGAAGTTACCCCAACGCCCAACCGCCTGACCGATGAACAGACCAAATCCTGCGGCATCAAGTAATTTGCCTATGGGAATTTTTTTTATGCGGCTGTATATGAGGTAGGCGACACCTGAGAGTATTATCCCGCCATATACAGCAAGTCCACCTTCTCTTACGAGGAAAATGTTCCGGAAATTACCCGGGCCGATAAAGTGTTCAAAGTTGAATATAACATAATAGACACGTGCGCCAATAAGTCCGGCGGGTACTGCAAGTATGACTAAGTCCAGTATGTTGTCCTTTGTCAGTCCGATCACTTCGCTGCGCTTCATCAAATACAGGGCAGCCAAAGCGAATCCGGCAGTTATGAACAGGCCGTAGTAGAATATTTGAAAACCGAAAATTGTGAAATATGCCGGAGGATTAAGTACAAATCTTTCGCCCAAAAGCGGGAATGATATAGACGCTGTATTCAAATAAAACCCTCCTATTCCAATGGAGATATTATGGATGTTGTCATGTGCTCTGCAAGTAGATTGTTGCGGTAAAATGCGATGATGTCATCAAGGGAAATTTTAGCGACCAAATCCGGTATGTCAAAAGGATCATATCCTCTAAAATGTCCGGTTACGACATTGCTGCAAATGGATTCAAATGAGTTAAACGACCGTATATTAGCGCCCAGTGCAGCCTTTTTTGTCCGATGAAATAGTTCAGCATCAGGGCCGTCTTGAGCTAGTCTTTCGATTTCCTTGAGTACTGCTTCAAAAACGAACTCAGGGTTGCGTGCTTCGCCGCCGAACATGGCATACGCTGCGCCTGCCGCACAATCAAATGATGCGGCAAAGTCGCTGTTGACATGTCCTTCGCGATAGAGTCTTAAGTAAAGCGGAGACGAGTGACCCAAGAGTAAATCCAGCGCAAGTGCGTTAACCAGCTCATGCCATAAGCTGTCCGCTCCGCGGGCAGAGGGTGTGATTTTGCATCCTGCCAAGAATATGGGCAAACTGACTTCCATGCTTTTAGAGAAGCCTCTTGCGTTGAGTGCACACTGCTCAGGTGCTCCATAGTCTCTTTCGGGAATTTCTCCGGCTTGGGTTGGGAGTACATCTTGAGCGATCTTAAAAATTTCTTCGGGTGCGACATCGCCAACGACACATAGAGCCATATTCGATGGATTGTAAAATGCTCTGTGGCAGTCGTACAGCGTGTCGGCTGTAATCTTGGGTATGCTCTCTAATGTGCCTGCGATAGAGTCGCGCATGGGATTATGACTAAACAGGGATCTCATGAGTCCATAATACAGACAGTAGTCAGGGTCGTCTTCGACCATGCGGATTTCTTGTGCAATAATGCCTTGCTCTTTTTCTACACTCTCAGGTGTGAAGTAAGGTACGGAGACGAATTCGAGCAGGATTTTGAGATTTTCGTTGAATTTTTCAATGCACTCAAAGTGATAGGCTGTGATATCGGTGGATGTGTAGGCGTTGGGAGAAGCACCATTTGCTGATAGGTTGGTGAGCGCATTTCCATCTTCTGTGTCAAACATTTTGTGTTCCAGAAAGTGTGCGACGCCTTCGGGTGTGTCTATCCATTTTCCGCCTAATTTAAAGCGTCTGTCTGCGCCGCCGTAGTCGGTGGCAAAAAAGGCATAGCGCTTTTGGAAGTCCGGCTTGGGTACAACGAAAGCGCTGAGCCCATTTGGGAGTTTGGTTGTGTATATTTGCTCATTGAGTTGAGGGTATTTTTTTATATTCATATTAATGACCATTCTTTCTATGCTTCTCCGGTTAAGAAATATATGAGTTCTGCCTCTATCTCGGATGCGATATCAACGATTTGCTCAACAGTGACTTTGTCAATGTCCTCGCATATGTCAATGGGATCGTATGGGTATGCGGAGATTTTGCTGTCAAAATAGAGTTCTTCAAGACCGCCGACTCTGTCTAAAGCAGATTTGATGGAGGTGATGACGTATCTCTTGGCTGATGTAAGCTCCCATTGGCTGATATTGCCTTCTTTAACTTCTTTGAGCTGGTGCATGATCTCGTCTAATGCAGTTTCGAATTTGTCAAAATCTACACCGGAGGCAACGACCATGAGTCCTTTGTGTTTGTCGAGCATGGAGCTTGCGTAATAACATAGGGATAGCTTTTCCCTTACGTTGAGAAATAGTTTGGACGTGATGCTGCCGCCGTATAGTGAGTTGAAGACGACCAATGCGGGGTAATTCGGTTTTTCCATCGCTTTGCCCAGACGGAAGCCCACAGTGAGCTTGCCTTGGGTGATATCCTTGCGCTCAGTGAGCCTGCGGCAAGTTCCATCGGCAGGGTATAGACGGACTTCAGTTTTGGGGATTTTGGCGTTGGGTCGCGCACCAATTTTTGATAGGGCAGAGCGAAGCGCAGTTGCGACTCTTTCCGGCTTCGCAGAGCCGCAATAGAATACTTTGACCATGGCTTCGGAGAGGATCTTGTGGTAAAGCTCAGTGAGTGATTCCTTGGTGATTGCCTCAGCTTCGGACTCACTGCCCAATCTGTTGACACCATAAGCTTCTTGTGCACACATTGCTTCAATCATTCGGTCGATCGCATAACCGCGTTTGTCATTGATTGCGGCTCTGATGTCGTCTATGAGGTTTGCCTTTTCACTGTTTACGTAGTCATCCAGAAAGCAGCTGTCTTGCATATTCGGTGACAATAACATTTCACAGAGCAGGTCGGTGGTTTCTTCGAGGATGTTCTGACTGTCGGGAATAAAGCGATCATCCGGGAAGTCTGCGAATAGTCCGGTGGTGTGCATTTCGCCTTTTTTTCTGACGAGCGGCTCAATGCGGGCTCCATATAGGTCGTCAAGAGCTGCTGAGATGGCCTGCATGTCAGGTAGTCCGGTTGAGCCTCGTCTGAGGACTCTGGGGAGCAGCGCCAGTGCGGCTGCGGTTTCGTGTTTGAGTTCACATACCAAGTTTATGGTGAGGCATCCTGTTTTGAATTTGTCAGTAGTGATGCATGTCAGAGAAATGCCGGAGGTTACCTCGGTTTCTGTTATGGTGTGTGATAATTGATGCATGTTATCTATGTTATTATCCTCCATATACTTTTTATGGTTTAAGGCTATGTGTTAAATCCTATATGGTGATTGCGTGGCAGTCATTGTATCATCTTTTTGGCGAAATGTGAATTAAATTATCATTAAATTTATATATAAGGCAGAAAGATGCGATAATGCACACCCGCATTATTTGACAGATATGCAGTTTTGCTGTATTATGGCTGTCGATACAAATTTGGGGGTATAGATGAATGTCAAACAGAATTTTTACATCAGAATCAGTCACGGAAGGGCATCCGGACAAGGTCTGCGATCAGATTTCAGACGCAGTGCTTGATCATATTTTAGCCGGAGACAAAAACGCACGTGTGGCGTGTGAAACAGTAGTGACTACCGGAATGGTTCTGGTGATGGGTGAAATAACAACAAACTGTTATGTAGATATACCGCAAGTTGTACGTGAGACTGTTAAAGATATCGGCTATGTACGGCCGGAACTGGGCTTTGATCATAAAGGATCGGCGGTTTTGACGACAATTGATGAGCAGAGTGTAGATATAGCTCAAGGTGTGGATCATGCGGAAGATGACAAGGATGAAACCGGCGCAGGTGACCAAGGCATGATGTTTGGATTTGCTTGTGATGAAACACCGGAACTGATGCCAGCACCGATTTCTATGGCGCATGCGCTGACGCACAAGTTGGCAGAGGTCAGGAAAAATGGTGAACTCAAGTTCATCAGACCGGATGGTAAGAGTCAGGTCACCGTGGAATATGACAAGGACAAAAATGCAATAGGTGTCCCTGCTATTGTTGTCTCAACGCAACATGAGCCTGATATTAGTATAGAAGCGTTGCGTGAGGCGGTGATAGAATGTGTCATAAAGCCTGTGATACCTGCGCACTTAATCACTAAAGATACGAAATTCTATGTCAATCCAACCGGACGGTTTGTTATCGGTGGGCCGGTAGGTGACTCGGGCTTAACCGGGCGTAAGATCATTGTAGACACCTATGGTGGTTATGCAAGTCACGGCGGTGGTGCATTTTCAGGGAAGGATCCGTCGAAAGTGGACAGAAGCGCAGCCTATATGGCGCGTTATGTGACGAAGAATATTGTTGCGGCGGGACTTGCTAAGGCGTGTCAGATAGAGCTCGCTTATGCGATTGGTGTGGCACAGCCTGTTTCGATTCATATTGACACAAGGGGTACCGGTGTTGTTTCAGATGAAAAGATTGCCGGTATTGTAAAGGAAGTTTTTGACTTACGTCCGTCAAAGATCATATCAAAGCTTGATTTGCTCAGACCTATTTATCGTCAAACCGCTTCATACGGTCATTTTGGCAGAACCGGAGATGGCTTTACATGGGAAGCGCTTGATATGGTAGATACGCTTAAGAGCTACTTGTAAAAGCGGCATTGCCGATCAGGAAATTTTAATTAGGGGACGAAATTTGCGTGGATAAAAACAAAGGAAAATCACATGAGCCTCGAAAGAAGCCTCCTGCTAGGCACTTTGATCCGTATGGAAAAAGAGAGACTACAGAGCGCGGAGCGCAGACCGCTGAGGATGATGGGCGTATAGAAGGACGCAATGCAGTGCTGGAGGCATTACGTGCAGGTGTCATCATTGACAAGGTATTTATTGCCAAAGGTGAAACGGACGCGGCGCTGGGGCATATTGCTGCGCTTGCACGAGAAGCGGGCGCTGTCGTGGTTGATACCGATCGGCGCAAGCTTGACTTTATGAGCGCAACGCATGCACATCAAGGCGTGATTGCAATGGCATCTGCGGCGAATTATGTCACGGTAAAAGACATTGTTGATCGTGCAAATGCAGCCGGTGAAGATTTGATGATCATACTGTGTGATGAGATATCCGATCCGCACAATCTGGGTGCAATTATCAGGACTTGTGAGGCTGTGGGTGCACATGGTGTCGTCATAACCAAGCGCCGGAGTGCAGGCTTGAGTGCAACTGTTGCGAAGGCCTCAAGCGGTGCGGTCTATCATCTGCCTATTGCCAGAGTGACGAATATGACGGCTACGATTGCAGAGCTAAAGAAGCTGGGCGTGTGGATATTCGGAGCGTCTGCGGACTCACAGCTTCCGATGTGGCAGGCAAACTTTAAAGGCTCGGTTGCGATTGTTATCGGTTCGGAAGGCACCGGCATCAGTCGCTTGGTTAGTGAAAATTGTGATTTCAATGTATGTATTCCAATGTACGGTAAGATGGGATCATTAAACGCATCTGTCTCAGCGGCGGTACTCATGTATGAAGCGGTAAGACAGAGAAATTTGTGATTGGGAATTTGTAATTTGTAGTTTGATATTGCCCGGGAGGTGAGCAAATGGCGAATGACAAAGATTTTGAATTTGAAGAACATGCAATCGGTGATTTTTCACTGGAGTCTATTTTGGCCGAGTATAAAGGGTCTGCCTTTATCAATGGAGAGAAAAAGACACCTAAAGAGTTGCTCAATGAAAAGGCTGAACGGATTCTCATGGAAGAGACCGAAGATACGGTTTCTGAACCGCTGTTTCAGAAAGTAAGTTCAGAAAATACACCCGATAAGCCTGTAGCAGTTGCAGCGAAGCCGGAAGCGCCTGTGATGCAGGAAAGACGCATTGAGGAAGAAGCGGTAAAACTCTTCTCGCCGAAAACACGCACTGCTGATGTTGATGCAGATGAGACACTCGATAATACAAAGGTGCATACGGATGTACCTGAGGCAGTACAGACGGTTGCATATGCTACGGATGTCGAAGAAAGCGTTTCTAAGCCATTTATAAGAAGGCAAAGCGCTGCGCCAAAGAAAAATAGCGAGAAAGACAATGTGGTATTGTTCTTCGAAAATTATCGAGCGCCTGAGACCGATCAGGAAACGATTGTCAGAGATGTAGAAAAGGCAATAGAAAAAGAGCTAGGGTATGCTCAGCCTCACGAAGTATATACAACAGAAGATGAGTCCGCTCCGGAGCGGTATGGGTTTGATGAATTTTCTGAGGACGAAATTGAGGAAGAGGAGCCGAACCTGAAAGAGGCGTATAGTAAATTCGCCGGGGCGTGTAATTCGATTTCGATGCGCAGCATTCCTGCGGCAATGATTACTATCGTTATGGTTATTCTCACATGGTCTTTTGAAGCAGGTCATGTCATGCCGTTTGGCATTGGGCGCGCTCAAGCCGGGGCAACGGGTCTTTTGCTGATTTGTCTTTTGCTTGTGATGTTGCTTTGTGTTGATATTCTTATTCGTGGTTTTGACCGCTTGGTTCGTGGCGCACCCAATGCAGAGACGCTTATTTTGTTCTCCTGTGTGTTTTCCTTTATCACGGCAGTATATACGATGCGTAGCTCAGCTCCGGTTATTTTGCCCTACTGTGCGGTGTCGGCCATGACGCTCACATTTGCGGCTTTTGGAGAAAAATTTAATTTACGGGCGATTGCGGATACGCTGAAAACGGCCTCAGGCTCATCTGAGCCATATGGGGTTCTGGCTGAATATAATGCGGATTTGGATAAATCGGTGCTGAAAAAAGTGTATCACAGAACAGATGGGTTTTATAACAATCTGATGCATCCGGATATATCTGAACTGGTTTATCGTTATGCTGCGCCTGTACTTTTGGCGGCATCGCTCCTGCTATCGCTGATCACATTGATTGTGCGGGGCGGGAATGGACATTTTTTACATTCGGTTTCGGCGGCATTTGCTGCTGCGGCACCTTTTTCAGTGCTGTTGACGTTTTCTGTGCCTTTTAGCACGGTAGCGAAGTCTGTTCGCCGATCCGGTGCGGCTATAGCGGGCTGGGGTGGTGCTGATGATATTTGCTTTACGGATGGGGCGAGTATAACGGACGACGATATCTTCCCAACAGGCACATTGTCGCTTTCCGGTATGAAGCTTTTTGATGGAACACCGCCTGAAAAAGCGATACGTTACACCTCCAGTCTTATTTCAGCATCGGGCTCCGGGCTTAATGGTCTATTTGAAGAAGTGATGAAGACACAGGGTATGACCAGCATGAGCCGGGTAGAGGATTTTGTTTGTTATGAGGGTGGTATCAGCGCTCTGATTCGCGGAGAGCGTGTGGCGACCGGCTCCGGGGCGTTTATGAATCTGCTTGGGGTCAGAGTTCCGGATGATACCAATATAAAGAGCGCAATATATACCGCAGTCGATAATAGACTGGTGGCCATGTTTACAGTCGATTATATGCCGATAAATTCGGTTCAAACTGCTTTGATTTCCATGTTGAAGTGGAGAATTAAGCTGTTTTTGGCTGTACGTGACTTTAATATCACCCCACTGATGATTGAGCAAAAGTTCAGAGTTGCGCTCGATGGTATTGAGTATATTCAGACGAAAGATTCATATACAATTTCTGATATTCATTCGGGCAAGCAGGGGCGTATGTCTGCTGTGTTGACGCGTGAGGGGCTTGGGCCTTTTGCAGAGGCAATTACAGGGGGACGGCTGTTGAAATCAGCGGCTTTTGTGGCAACGATGGTTTCTGTGGCATCTGCGATAATTGGCGTGCTGATCATGTTTTTTATGTTTTGGTCGGGGGCGTTCGTGTCCGCAAGACCGGGGAATCTCATTTGGTTCATGTTGGCGATGCTTGCGGCGGTGCTTATTGTATGCGGGTATGTAAAGTGTAAGAAGTAAGATGGTTGGCCTGATCGCACTTTTTGGCCGTCTGCTGCGCTGTAACACCCTGATACAGTGCTATATGGCTGAATAATAAAAATTCTTATTGTAAAGTATTCGTTCTTATTATATAATTCACAAATCTGATTAATGACAAGGGGGCAACATTATGCCGTATACCACAGAGGGTATTCGTAACATTGCAGTTCTCGGACACGGGGGCAGCGGTAAGACCAGTTTGGTTGAGAGTATTTTATTTCTGACAGGGGGAACGGACAGGCTGGGCAAGGTTTCTGATGGAAACACTGTCGGCGATTCTGATTCCGAGGAAATTAAGCGTCAGATCACCATTTATCTTGCAACCACTTTTGCGGAGTACAAAAACTGTAAAATCAATATTTTCGACACTCCGGGTTATTTTGATTTCGCCGGAGAGACTGCTGAGGCGCTTCGTGTAGCTGATGCAGGTATCTTGTTGTGCACAGCCAAAGATGGAATCAGCGTAGGCTTTGAAAAGGGTTGGTCGGCACTTACAGCAAATAAGCTGCCAAAGGCCATTTATATTTCGAAGATTGATGAAGAAAATGGCGATTATGATGCGGTTTTGACATCTCTTCGTGACAAGTACGGCACTGCGATTTGTCCGGTGGTTGCACCTGTTAAAGATGCGTCCGGAAAGGTCACAGGTGTTGTGGATATTGTGAGCCGCAAAGCGTTTGCAATTGAGGGCGGCAAGCAAAAGGAAATTCCGATTCCTGAAAGTATGAGCGATGAGCTTGAAGAGCTGTACAATGCAGTTAATGAGTCTGTTGCAGAAACAAGCGAAGCGCTTATGGATAAGTTCTTTGATGGTCAGGAGTTTACAGACGAAGAGAAGATCGGCGGACTCAAGACCGGCATAAAGGACATGACTTTGATACCGGTATTTTGCGGTTGCGCTACAAGTGGGCTGGGTACCTTGGTCATGCTTGATGAAATAGTCAATCTTTTCCCATGTCCGAGTGATCGCGCGGATCAAACCGAAGATGGGGCGGATCTGGCGATTGATCCCAAAGGTACGACATGTGCGATTGTTTATAAGACATTGTCTGACCAGTATGGTAAGTTCAGTTTGTTTAAGGTTCTGTCCGGTAAGATTACATCGGATATGCAACTGGTGAATACCCGCACGGGAACGGTTGAGAAAATGGGGCATATCTCCAAGATGCAAGGTAAGAAGAATCTTGAAACCAAAGAGATCATTTGCGGTGATATCGGCGCTATTTCGAAGCTTTCTGATACCAAGACCGGTGATTCGCTGAGTGATTCGAAGAGTTCCATAACTGCTAAGAGAATCGAATTTGCACCGCCGTGCTATTCTATGGCTATAGCGCCTAAAGTAAAAGGGCAGGAAGAGAAGATTGCGACCGGACTCAATCGTTTGGCGGAAGAAGATCTGACCTTTACATTTGTCAATAATCCTGAGACCAAGCAGCTTGTATTATCCGGTTCGGGAGATATCCAGCTTGATGTTTTGTGTTCGAAATTAAAAGATAAGTTTGGTGTTGAGGTCGTTTTGACTCCGGCACGTGTGCCTTATCGTGAGAAGATTCGCAAGAAAGTTTCTGTGCGCGGCAGACATAAGAAGCAATCCGGCGGCGCAGGGCAGTTCGGTGATGTTGTTATTGAGTTTGAGCCCGGTGAAACTGAGGATTTGATGTTTGAAGAGAAGATCTTCGGCGGTAGTGTGCCGCGAAACTTCTTCCCGGCTGTTGAAAAGGGCTTGCGCGAAAGTATTTCCAAGGGTGTTCTGGCCGGGTATCCGCTGGTCTTCCTTAAGGCGACACTGGTTGATGGTTCGTATCACTCAGTAGACTCCAATGAGCTTGCGTTTAAGCTCGCTGCTCAGTTGGCGTTTAAAGAGGGTGTGCCGCAGGCTAATCCGGTGATGTTAGAGCCGATTGGGTATTTGACGGTGACTATTCCTGATACGTATATGGGTGATATCATGAGTGATCTGTCTAAGCGGCGTGGTAGTCCTATGGGTATGAATCTCAATGCTGAGGGTATGCAGGTGGTTGAGGCTGAGGTGCCTATGGGTGAGATGTCCAGCTATGCTATAGATCTGCGTTCTATGACGCAGGGCAGGGGTTCTTTCACCATTCGATTTGAGCGTTATGAGGAGGCTCCGGGTCCTGTTCAGGCAAAGGTTATTGAGGAAGCGAAATATCTTGCTGAGCAAGAGTAAGATGGAGTAAGCTGATCTAAGAGGCCTACAGGGACGTTAACGATATAACTTGATTGTGGCAAAGAGTCAGTAAAATAAAAAAGGGGGCGAAAGCCCCCTTATTTTGTTCCGAATATTCGGTCTCCGGCGTCTCCGAGGCCGGGTACAATGTAGCCGTGGTCATTAAGGCATTGGTCTACTGCGCAGGTTATGATTTCAACGTCCGGGTGTTCTTGTTCCATTTTTTCTACGCCGGGGGGTGCTGATAGGATGGTCAGGAGTTTAATTGAGCGTGCGCCTGCGTCTTTGAGGTATTGGGCGGCGGCGGCGGCGGTTCCGCCGGTTGCGAGCATGGGGTCAAGGATGAAGCATGCTCTTTCTGAGATGTCGTGGGGCATTTTGCAGTAGTATTCGACGGGTAGGAGTGTTTCCGGGTCGCGGTAGAGTCCGATGTGGGCGACTTTGGCAGAAGGGACGAGGCTGAGTATTCCGTCAACCATGCCGAGGCCTGCGCGTAGGATAGGTACAAGTGCCAGTTTTTTACCTGATAGGGCTTTGCTGGAAGCTATGGATACGGGAGTGGTGACTTTGACGTCTTCAAGGGAGAGGTCCCGCATGGCTTCGTAGCACATGAGCATGGCGATTTCACCGACAACTTCGCGAAATATTTTGACTCCTGTGTCAATGTCACGCAGCATTGTGAGTTTGTGTTGTATCAATGGGTGGGTGAGAATTGTTGGTGACATAGATGGCCTCCACATTTTTTTGATTTTTTATTACCGAATCACTATATCATCATAACTATAAAAAAGTCAATCGATACGGCTGTTAACTGCAAATTATTAAGTTACAGTTCATTGGGTATCTGAAAACACAGGTTGGTTACAGCCAAGGCACGTCTACGTATACTAAATTTGTATCATATGCAAAGATTGTGTGCTCAGTGACTGTAACCATTGCGAGTTTTAAGATACCCACTGAACTGTAACATTATTAACCAGAGATAATTGATTTTAGTAAAATTAACTATTGCATTTTGTGTAGATTTCTGCTAACATACCGTCAAGGCGAGATGCGGGTTCGTAGTTCGCGATGTCAATATGCGGGTGTAGTTCAATGGTAGAATTCCAGCCTTCCAAGCTGGCCGCGTGGGTTCGATTCCCATCACCCGCTCCAATAATGGGCGCCTTGGTCACAGGGCGTCTTTTGCGATTTGTTTCGGGAGCGTGTTTAAGTCATATGGAATTTTTTGAAAAGCAAGTGGAAACGAATACGGTTTATGAGGGGTTAATTGTAAATGTAAGGCGTGATATTGCCGCGCTTCAAAATGGAAATAAGGCTCAGCGTGAGGTTGTTGAGCATCCGGGTGGGGTGGCGATTGTGCCGATTACCAAGGATAATAAAGTGCTGATGGTAAAGCAGTATAGATATCCTATGGGGGAAGAGTTGCTTGAGATTCCTGCGGGGAAGTTGGATGATGGCGAGGATCCTTTTGATTGTGCGGTCAGAGAGCTTTCTGAGGAGACAGGTTGTACGGCCGGTACGTATGTGGATTTGGGTGCGATGTATCCTTCGCCCGGTTTTTGCAGAGAGACGCTTTATTTATATCTTGCGCTTGATTTAGAATATGGTGAGATGCATCTTGATGAAAATGAGCTGCTGAGTGTAGAGGCGATTGAGATTGATGTGCTGATGAATATGATCATGGATAATAAATTGCCTGATGCGAAGTCTATTATAGGGGTTATGAAGGCAAAGCGGTTTCTTGAGGGGCCGATGGTTCATTATAATTAGCGTATTTTGAATAGTTATTATTTAAATCGGATAGGGAGGGCTCATGGGGAAGAGAGTGCTTATTGTTGATGATGAAAAAAATATTGTAGATATTCTGAGCTTTAATTTAAAAAAGGATGGCTTTGATATCGTTGTTGCATATGATGGGGAGGCGGCGCTTGCGGAGTTTTCGAAGAAGACGCCGGATTTGATTTTGCTTGATGTGATGCTTCCGCAGTTGGATGGTTTTGAGGTTTGCCGCAGGATTCGTGTGCATGATCGGAAGACGCCTATAATCATGCTTACGGCTCGGGAAGAGGAGACCGATAAGGTCTTTGGGCTTGATGTGGGAGCGGATGATTATATTACTAAGCCGTTTTCTCTTCGTGAGCTTAAAGCTCGGGTGAATGCGAACATAAGGCGGACAGATACGCAGGTGGATGAGACTGAGGTGGAGCTTGTTGCCTCTGAGCGTCCGGGGCTGGTTATTGATAAGGAGCGTTTTGATGTATGTGTCGGCGGGAAGTATGCGCAGTTGACACAGCGGGAGTTTGAGCTGATTAGCTTCTTGGCGGCAAGTCCGGGGAAGGTTTTTTCCAGAGAGGAGTTGTTGCATGATGTATGGCAGTTTGAATATTTTGGGGATTTGCGTGCGGTGGATGTGACGGTACGGCGGTTGCGTGAAAAGGTTGAGGTAGATCCGGGTAGTCCGTGTCATGTGATGACCAAGCGTGGTGTTGGGTATTATTTTGAGGTTTAAGAGAGGGTTAGGATTTGTCAAATAGCTTGCGTGTAAAGCTGGTTATTATAATGATTTTGATTATTGCGCTGCTGATGACGGTAGTGCTGGTTTTTCTGATCCGAGGTGTGCAGGGTTTTTATACGGATCAGTTTGAGACGCAAATGAGGACGGTGTTTTCCAAGCCGGAGTTTGTGGGTGATTTGAGACTTGCAGCGGGTGAGGAGGACAGAGCGGTTGCGGTCGAGCGTATGAATGGATTGTTGCTTGCCTTTTTGGGTGAGCTGGGTGTTGATAGAACTACAAGGAATTTTTATATTCTCGATGGGGTTACCGGAGAGGTTTTGCTCAGTTCAAATCCTATTGTCAGTCCGAGAGTTGAAGTGACTGCCAATATATTAACGGCGCTCTTGGGTGAAGATTCGTTTCGTGTGCGCACGCAAGCTGATTATATGGATGTAGCGGTTCCGATTGCTTCGCATGATGGTCAGGCGAATTTTATTGTATATATTATCGATAATAAGCAGACTGTGCAAAATCTCAACGCTGAGATTTTTACCATCATACTCAGGGCTGTGCTCATTGGTTTTGCTATAGCGGTTATTATTAGCTTAATTATTTCCAAGACTCTGATTTCGCCGATTCAAGGTATGACCAAAGCGGCTGAGGCGATGGCTGATGGTGATTTTTCGAAAAAAATCCCTGTAGAAACGGCTGATGAGGTAGGTATTTTAGCAAAGACTTTTAATGATATGGCGGCTCAAATTGAGACCATGCTTGAAGAGCTGCAAAGGGTGGAGACTTTGCGCCGGGAGTTTGTTGCTAATGTTTCGCATGAGTTGCGTACGCCGCTGACCAATATCAGATCATATGCTGAGACGATTTCAGATAATCAGGATATTCCGCCGGAGACAGAAGAGGAGTTCTTGCGGATTATTATTAATCAGAGCGATAGGATGACTAAGATTGTTCAAGATCTTTTAGAACTATCCCGATATGATTCGGGCGCAAGTGTTATTGCGCCTGAGGAATTTTCAATTGATCAAGCTGTACGTGATGTTTATGCTGCAATTGCGCTTGAAGCCCGAAAGAGGGGGCATGTGCTCAATCTCGAATTGGAATGGAAGTTGCCGCATATTAAAGGGGATCGGGCGAAAATTGAGCAAGTGCTTATGAATATTATCTCAAATGCGATTAAGTACACGCCCGATGGCGGAACTATTGCGATTTACAGCGGTACGTCGGATGGTTGTGTGTGGGTGAAGATAGAAGATACAGGAGTGGGGATTCCTCCGGAAGATCTATTGCATGTTTTTGATCGCTTTTATCGTGTGGATAAGGCCAGATCGCGTGAGTCCGGCGGGACCGGTCTCGGTTTGTCCATCGCCAAGGAGATCGTGTCGCGGCATGGTGGAGATATCACTATTGAGAGCAAGCCGGGAACAGGGACATCGGTGACTGTAAAGCTTCCGATTGAATGGAGTGTTGAGAGCTGAGTATATCCAGAAGGACAATTGAATTAATCAAGATGGTTTTGATCATGCTTTTAGCGATTAGCAGTATGTTTCTTGCGTGGCAAGCCGGTTTTTTTAATGGTGTTGTTACGGCTTTTCCGGTGATCGGCAATACGCTGGAGCTGATTAGAGGCACAGGAGGCGGTCAGGTTGAGCTCAGAGGTGCAGCGATAACAGAGGCTGCGCGTCCGCTTTGCATCGTGGTTACTGATGCGGATGGGGCGCGATTTGGGGTGCGCAATAATTCGGAGCTTAGAAATGTTGTGTATGATCGGGCGAGTGGCATTATAGGGGAGGCGCTGGGTTCTGCGGCGGCACATACACAGGTCACGCAGAGTGAGTGGCGACAGGCACTGTCCAGTCATAGTGTCTTCTTTGAGTATGTCACTCCGATCAGGCTTTCTGTTTTAGATGGGTGGCTTGGTGCAAGAATGTCCGATACGGTTGAAGATGTCAGGGTGCGCCGTGTTTTTGTTTCTTTTGGTGAGGAAAGAAGCCGTATATATTTTCAAGATTATGATAGCGGATTGTATTTTGGTGCAGATACGGCATCTACTGCGGGCAAGGCTCAAGACTTAGAAATATTTAGCCCTAATGGAGTCGTGTTTGCTTTTGAGACACAGCTCAGGGGTTCTGAAAATGCGCCGTATTTGCTCATTACGCAAGATGCATATCATCCGGATATTCAGAGTATGGTGGCCGGAAGTCAGCAGGAGATATTGACGGTGGTGCTCAATGTTTTTGGTCATATACATGAGTCTCATACGACTTTTTTCAGTGGTGAGGATTTGATGAGTCTCGGCGCACATTTTAATTTTCGGATTTATCCTGATGGCCACGCAATCTATCGATTGACGTATAATGTGCTGCCGGAGCACGTATCAGCGCTCAATATGGGAGAGATGATCGAACAAGCGCGCAGTTTGGTTGCGGATTCGATTGGACAAAAATGCGGTGATGCTGAAGTGATGTTTGAGTCCATTGCATATGATGAGGGAGTGTATGTCGTGACTTTCGGGTATTATGTTGCCGGTGGAAGAGTTTATCTGTTTGATGACCGGCATGCGGCACGTGTGACATTTGATTCGGGTGTGGTTGTTGAGGCGGAGCTAAATTTCCGCAATTTTTCATATACCGGAACACGGACGCAACTTCTTTTGCCGCAAAGGCAAGCCCTTGCGGCATCGGATGGGGAGTTTATACTGAGTTATTTTGATACGGGTTCTGAAGTGCTTTATCCTGCTTGGGTCAGGTTGTGGTTTTAATGTGAGGAGTGGTGTGCGATGAGTGGGTCTAAGATCAGAAATATAGTCATTGTATCACTATTGCTGATCAACATATTGTTCTTGGCCATCATTATTATTGATGTGACTGAGGATGCGCGTCTTGAAAGAGTGACGCTTGAAAATGTCAGTGCGATTTTGTATGCAGGCGGAATCACGATTGATCCTGAACATATCGTCGCATCAGATGCTCTTCGGTCTATGAGGACGGCGCGTATGGTTGATGTGGAACGGTCTATTGCCAATGCGTTGTTGGGGGAGACAACGATTACTGATCAGGGTGTTATTTATCTTTATGAAAGTCCGTATAGGGGTGTTGCGGAGTTTTATAGCGCCGGAGATTTTGAGATACGCCTCTTAGATGGTGTAATCGTTATTGATGGGACTACAATCAGAACGGTGCGTTTGCTTTTGCGCAATATGGAGATAGAGACGACAGATATTGTTTCGCTTGTTGATCCTGAGACAGGCAATGAGCGTGTCTATGTCAATGCGGCATATAGAGGGGCGAGCATCTTTAATTGTGTTATCGTCTTTGAATTTGAAGCGGAGAGTCTTGTGTCTGTAGGGGGTAGGTATGTAGCCGGCATTGAAGCTGTAGAAGATTCTGTGGCTCTACCACAAGTGAGTTCTGCGCTGCTTAGATTTCTTGCGGCAGTAAAAGATGAAGAGTTGACGGATTTTGAATGCCGTGAGATTCTGGCGGTTCGAGCCGGGTTTAGGCATCGGGTAGTGGGTTCTCTCAGTGAGGGGATTATTGATCCGGTATGGCTTATTACGACCGGTAATGCCCGATTTATGATTGACTCAGACGGTGAGATTTGGCCTTTATAATCAAGCGAAGAGCGCGTCGCGACCGAGGTTGGCTCGGTCATGACCGAACGAGCGCAGATTTCACAAGGTTTAAAACCGAGCGGTCTTTGCCGCGCAACACGCACGAAGTGCGGGGGCCAGGGCTCTGCCCTGGGGTTAATACCTTTTATAGGCGGCTTAACCGCACTACTATGTGTCGTCATTATTGAGGGCGCTGCTCTGCGGCAGTAGTGTAGAGAACATCAATGCGACTCCTATAGCGAGGAACAGTACGCCAACGATTTGCAGTCCGGCAATATGGGTTGTGTTGCGTTCTATCATTCTTGGGATGCGGTCAGTAACTTCAACGAACAGATTAAATCCTGTTGTGAAGTGGGTGATGGTCAGTGCTTCTAAGCGGGCGATATATGATGCAAGTACAAAGGCTAAACCGCCGAAAATGCCTATAATGGTGCCGGTTGCAAGTCTTGCTCCGGGTGTGATGGAGCCTTTGTTATTACTGCGCATCAGTATATAGTCATTGGGGGGGACGATGGTCTTGGTGACCATGTCGATGGCGTGGCGCATTGATGGTAGACTGATGATGATTAAGGTGACAATCATTTCCGGGCCAATGTAAGTGATGTTGTAAGTCAGTGAAAAAATCATGGCGGGGACAAGTCCCATGCCTGTGATGTCGGAGAAAAAAACCAGTCCGGATAAGAAGACCATAAGCAAGCGGCCTAAGACACCGGCGACGTAGCCGATCTGTAGGCCGAATTTTTGTTTTCTGAAAAAACCTGATATGCCCAGCATGCCGAATGCCAGCATGTAGTCAAGCAGGTATTGGATGGGGTGAATGATGTGTGCGCCGGTGATGGTGTCCAGCAGACCTTTGGATATGCCTGCGAGTATCCCATATATGGGGCCCAGCCAATATCCGGCCAGTGTGATAAATAGCATACTGGCAGGGGTGATGGAGCCGCCTTGGGGCATTCTGAAAAGCGAGACTTGATTGAGCAAGAAGGCAAGGGCGATGCAGGTGGAGCAGATTACTATTTTCTTAGCGTATGGTATTTTGGTGGGTGTGCTTAGTGCGGACATAAAAACCTCCCTAAAAATGATTGGCAAGGAAGGTACGTCTCGTCAAACTTCCCTTCGCCGGCATTATCCGGATCAGGTTAAAGGGTATCATCTCAGCCCTTGGTGATTGTGTTCACCGGAGCACCCCTAGCCAAACTGTGTATTATGTTTTCTATTGACAAGCATAGTTTGTTTTTTGTGTTTTGTCAATAGGGGAATGTGCGGCAAAATTTACAGGCGGACACATCGTGTGACCGCCTGTAAGTTTAGACTACAATTGCTTATTGGCCTGCCATTTTGGCAACTTCTGCTGCAAAGTTATCTTCTTGCTTTTCGATGCCTTCGCCTTTTTCAAAGCGTGTGAAAGCCTTGACCGTGATATTGCCGCCAAGTGCTTTGGCTACTTGTTCGACATGCTTTTCAACGGTCAGTTTGTTTTCTTTGACATAGGGTTGGTTCATGAGGCAAATCTCTTCGTAATATTTGTTGATTCTGCCTTTGACCATGTTTTCGGCGATCGCACGTGCTTTGTCGTCCGGGAGGTTCTTTGCTTTGTTTTCCTCGATGGCTTTGTTGAGCTGGATTTCTTTTTCTTTTTCGAGTTCGCCTGCATCGACTTGCTCTGCATTGAGGTAAAGCGGGCGCATGGCTGCGATTTGCATCGCAATGTCT
Source organism: Oscillospiraceae bacterium (assembly GCA_009781695.1). GTDB lineage: Bacteria > Bacillota > Clostridia > Oscillospirales > Oscillospiraceae > WRMH01. The sequence goes on along the minus strand of WQVH01000012.1, from coordinate 5,611 downwards.
TTGCCCAGTTCTGTCAGTGTGTGCATATCGGAAGTGCCGGATACTTCCATGTTGACGATAACGCCGATTTTGCCACCTGCGTGAACATAGGGGATGCTCAGGCCGTCCGCATAGCGCGTGAAGCGGCGGACGGAGAGATTCTCGCCGATGACCAGAATCATCTCTTGTTGTTGCTCTGCAATGGTTTTATCGTCAAGCCCGGGGAATTTGCATGTCATCAGTGCGTCTACGTCTGCCGGATTGTTGATGGCGATAGCCTTAGCAACGCCGGCGACATAGTTGGTAAACATTTCGTTTTTTGCAACAAAGTCAGTTTCGGAGTTAACTTCAACGACAACGCCGACACCGTCATATACATCGGCAAATGCGATGCCTTCGGCGGTGATTCTGCCTGCTTTTTTCTGTGCTGCGGCCAAGCCGTGTTCACGAAGATAGGCAATGGCTTTGTCCATGTCTCCGCCGGTTTCGGATAGTGCTTTTTTACAATCCATCATACCTACGCCTGTTGTTTCGCGCAGGATCTTTACATCATTAGCTGTGAATGCCATATAATTATACCCCTCCTAGTCAATTACTGTGCTGCCGGTGCTGCTGCTTCTTCTTGGGGGGCAACGACCGGGACGGTTTCAGGTACTTCTTGAGTTGCTTCTTCTTCTATTGTGGCGTCTGCGCCTTGGCGGCCTTCCATAACGGCACTGGCCATTGCGGCGGCGATCAGCCTGATTGCGCGTATTGCGTCATCGTTACCCGGAATGATGTAGTCGATTTCGTCAGGGTCACAGTTGGTGTCAACAATAGCAACGATGGGGATACCGAGCTTGCGTGCTTCTGCTATGGCATTGCGCTCTTTGCGCGGGTCGATAATGAAGAGTGCGGCCGGCAGTTTTTTCATATCTTTTACGCCGCCGAGGTATTTTTCAAGTTTGTTTATTTCATTGGTGAGTTTGATGACTTCTTTCTTCGGTAGAATGTCAAAGGTGCCGTCATCTTGCATCTTGCGGAGTTGGGCAAGGCGCTCAATTCTCATGCGCATGGTTTTGAAGTTGGTGAGCATTCCGCCGAGCCAGCGCGCGTTGACAAAGAACATGCCGACGCGCTCGGCTTCTTCTCTGATGGCGTCTTGTGCTTGTTTCTTTGTGCCGACGAATAATACGGAACCGCCTTGTTCACTGATTGAGCGTACGAAATTGTATGCGTCTTCTAGTTTTCTGACGGTCTTTTGCAGGTCTATGATATAGATTCCGTTGCGCTCCATGTAGATGTATGGAGCCATTTTTGGGTTCCAACGTCTTGTTTGGTGTCCGAAGTGTACACCTGCTTCCAAAAGTTGTTTCATTGAGACTACTGACATAATTTCCTCCAATTTTTAGTTATTTAAGACTGCCTTGTTAGGTAGTCTTTCCTCCGATTTCGTCATCTTTGCTGCCCACCGCAAGGCGGCACAGGGCAATAAATCGAAAATCGTGCGTCATAGCTAAAGTATTTTAGCAAAAAGGGGCTGGAAATGCAAGTGTTTTTTGACAAAGATTGGTTATTGTGGTAGTCTCGTTTGGGAAAAGGAAGTGCATATGACTTTAAATATTGTTATGGTTGAGCCGCAGATACCTCAGAATACCGGAAATGTGGCAAGAACATGCTCTGTAACAGGTGCGAAATTGCATTTGGTCGGGCCGATGGGCTTTACAATTGATGATAAGAAGCTCAAGCGGGCGGGCTTGGATTATTGGCATTTTTTAGATATTTCTTATTATGAAGATCTGGCGTCTTTCTTTCATGAAGTTTCTGATGGCGCAATCGGGGCGGATGCAGCCGCTCCTGACACATCAGATTATGATTTTTATTATTTTGAGACCGGATCACCTCGAATATATATTGAGCCGCGGTATGCGGACAATGCGTATATTTTCTTCGGCAGTGAGACGAAGGGGCTTCCTGCACCGCTGCTTGAGCGCAATTTGAATCAGTGTGTGCGCTTTCCGATGCGCAGTGAAGTGCGGAGTCTTAATTTGTCTAATGCGGTAGCGGTGGGAGTGTTTGAGGTGTTGCGGCAGTGGGGCTTTCCGGAGTTGTGAGTTTTTGGGAGCTTAGCCTATCTTAGATTAGACGTGTCTTTGTACTTAGAGATGTCTCTGATGATCTGCAGGAGCGCTCTGACTTCATCAACTGTTCGTGTTGATAGAAAAGTTGTGAAATCACCTAAGGCCGCTTCCATCTCAGTCTTCTGCGCTGTTGCTGTTCCCAGTATTAAAGCATCGGCAGACACACCGAGCGCTGATAAGAGATTGATAAAAGTACGCAAGCTTGGGCTGCGGCTACCGCGCTCAAGTTGTACGATATACCCCTGTTCAGTATGGGCCAGCTTCGCTAATGCAAAGCGAGTCAGGCCTTGTTTTTCGCGTTCTTGCCGCAAACGTATGCCAAAATCTATTAACCACTGCTCATGAGTATTCATAGTATACTTTCTCCAACGGATCATGCAAAACCTATTGCAAAAAATGCCCGATGTCATGTATTGTCCATAGCAATAAGAGTCACAGATTTATCGTGACGACCCTAAATTAAGGAGGATTCGCTATGAAGAAGACAATCATGAAGAAAGTTGCTGTATCTGTTGAAAAAATTGCATTAAGAGGTGTGGGACGCAGATGTATCGGGGCCTGGCATCAGCCCAAAGTTCCCGCCGCTTTGAGAAAGAAAAAGGAAAAATAATCGCAAATAACCGCTGTATCCAAGGAGCGATCCGAAGATACGGCGGTTGTTCTTTTATGAACGGTAAAGACGGTGTCGAGGGCAAAAGGGGCGATTCTTTTACGGATTAGACATGAAAAACGACGGATCGTGCAAAAAATATTGCATTTTTTTCAGAGTTTGGTACGATGCGGGTGTGAAAACGTTTTTGCAAAAATGGAGTCAAATTTTTTTGGAGGGAGGATCGGTATGCTTATGATGTAGGGTTGATGACCACATGATTTGAAAATAGTGTGGATTTATGATCATTAAAGGTTTTGAAGTGGTGATGTCTAATGCAAGGATTTGCGAAGATATTTTCCGATATTTGCATGATTGCGTTCCGTTAAGATAGAGTCGATAATAGAAATTTGGATGGAATCATGGATGAGGTTTACCCTGCCACTGCTTCACTTTGAAATATGTAATAAAATTAATTTGAAAGGGATTTATGAAAATGAATAACTCAAGAAAAAAGAGAGTTCTTTCGTGTTTTTTGGCAATGCTAATTGCACTTTCGATTCCGGCAGTTGCTTTTGCATACAGTGAAGAGGGCTACGTTTTAGACGAGGATGTAGTTGTGCTTCCAGAGGAATATTTTGTACCAGTAGCAGTTTACGATGGTGATGTGTATATTGGCACAATTATGAGAATACCTTTTGAAGAGTCGGCAGAGACTGAGGCACGCGTTGTACCTAGCATACACTTCTCAGTGTTTGTTATTGGAGGACAGACTGCAAGAGCGGCAACGCTTCCTCCTGTAAGGGCAAGAGAGTCAACAACAATTTCTTGGAATGTTACGGGGCATCCCACAATACATGCAAGAAAGGGACTTTTAGCACCAGGCCTAGGGGATTCTATTGCTGTAGATTTTGGATTTGCATCTCAGGGATCTGTTTTATGGACATCCCTGTTCGGAGGAATATACCATTTTGCCATTGAAAACAGACTCTCTACCTGGTCAGAATTTCGTGGTAGCATCACAGGTTCAGGACCGAGTTGGTGGTAAGATAGATTGGTAGCTTAGGATGACAGATGCTTAAGATTTACTTTTCGAGGCAATATGCTGGCAAATGATCTTTTGCAGTCAAAAGTTTTATTTTGTTTAACTCTTTGCCTACTTAAATGGTTATTTCATAAGTTCCATTTAAGTGGCAAAGAGTTTTGCCCCCCATATATGAATGAACTTATGGGTTTATATCTAATAATAAAGCAAATAGGAAGTGCGATCTTATGTGCAAAACTCAAATGGCGAACAGTTCAAGGGTTATGGGTTTTCCTTTAAAACCTAAATATATTATACAAGGTGTGGTCGATAAATGATCAAAAGTAAAATGTTTTCAATCATCTTCACGTGGAAAAAAAAGACTGGCGTGATAGTTGCTGGCACTGTAGTTTTATTGGTAATAGGCTTGGTTATAACAACTAATGTTGCAACAAGCGGAGATATAATCTACAGTGATAATGTAAATTCTGGAATTTCACAAGAATTTAAACCTAACCAAGAGCAGATCAAACGATATGGAACTAATGATCAACATATGCAGCCAAATCAAAGTGGTCAAACAAGTGAGATGGAAGTGGTTTCAGGCGTTTCCAGAGCGTACACAATTGAAACGTGGACAACTATGGTAGCGACATACCCTGGCGCATTGCAGAGGCATCGATTCAGCACAGATACCGGACAACTGAGGGTCGAAGTCACCTATAGAGGGGAGCAAGCCGTATTCTATTTGTTTGATGGGCATGATGATACGGTAGTGCTACAAAGGCTCGAACTAACTGGTAGTCGGTATATAATCTTCAATGGTTTAAGCAAATTTAGCTTTTATCAAATAGTAGCAATGAATGTATGTTCATATTATCCAATTTATATACTCGTTGATAACGGCGTTTTTCGAGGGGGATTTTGCGATGATGTAGCTTTGGGTTCTCAGTATTATTACGAAAATTTGCAGCGTAGCAAACTACTATGTAACGGAGTTTGTTTTTGGTGTGCTGAACGTGAGTAGTTTTTTCATGGAAAGGACATGCATGTTGTGATACAAAGGGTTTTCACGGTAGTTGGGACGTTCTTAGTGCCGAACAAACATGAGGGTTCGTGAAGTTTACAATATAGAAACATCTCGGCGTTATAACTACTGTAGCGCAAATTTAAATTCTTGTTTCTTCTGTTAAATCTTAATATGCGGAGTGAGGCCAATGATAAAGACAATAGGGATTTTACTGGTGTGTTTGGTGCTTTTGATGGCATTTGTCGGATGCGCTGCTGATGATGCAAACGAAGTAATCGAAGTTGAGTCTGTGACGCCGCCTACTGCGCAAGGTACTTTATATGAAGAAGAAAGTTTAGCGGTTGGCTCACTATCTTTAATTGAGCATTATGTGCGCCAATTAACTTCACACGAGTTTGCGGGTCGCATGCCGGGAACTTTGGGCAACGATCTTGCTGTAAGATGGCTTTCTGATCGGCTTTACTTCCCGCAAATTGTGCGGATTGCAGAGATGATTGTTGAATTTCTGTTGCAAGATGGGGTCAGTGTTTTTGTGGTTGATGAACCTGTATCTATGCCGACCGTGCTGATTGCAGAGCCGACAGATGCGGATAGGCAGACGCGTTTTACAACTATTGTTAATGCATTGATTGCCGGAGAGCAGATGCGTTTCTATGAGAGTTTTTACAGATATTTTCCCGAAGAGGAATTGCGCTTTTTATGGATATTCGGCATTGTTTTTTCGCGGTACAAATGCATTTACCGGATTTAAATACAATGATGGTTCACGTGCATTTATTGTTATGCAGGGGAGAAGTATTGTGTTTTCTCACCCGATACGCAATGCCATGAGCAGTGGGATTATGAATGAGTCAGTGATAAGTGAATTA
>WQVH01000011.1 GCA_009781695.1 Oscillospiraceae bacterium | reverse complement strand
TGAGGGATTGGTTGTGACGGCTACTGATCAAGACGGTGCTCCTGCAATGGAATTTGTCAGAGTCAACCGCATATGGAACAATACAAACTATGTCAATCTCATAGATGTCACCAAGCGTGATGCGAACTGGGAGATCATCAATTTGACAGTTACACTAGGCACAGGTCAAACGGTAACATTGCTCCTGCAAAATGATTTGTTTGGGCAATAAGTAGTCCAATAATTCAAGTTTGCGCTCATCAGTGCGCATAGAAAGACATACACATGCGGCGGGATATATCTCGTCGCATGTGTGTTAAGCTGGCGGGAGTCGAACCGATGGGAGTTCGACTCCCGCCAGCTTAGGGTGATGGAATTCAAAAAGCCGGTTGACGTTTTTGGCATAGTGTGATTTAATCCTATAAAGTGTTAAATCATGTAGATTCATGCGATAATTAGAAGAAGGGAGGATTGTTGCTGCTCGTAGTTTACACCGAGTAATTTCACGTTTACATTATAGTTTTTGATAAGACCTAGTTATTTAGAATACGTTACACTAGTCAATGCATCCGGACGAGCGTGTTTTTCGCATGTATGGCCATCGACTTGCGTTAGGCTGACATTGATGTCACTTTTTATTACAAAAAGATTGGAAGGTAAATGATATAATGAAGTCTACATTAAAAAAGCGTTTAGGGCTTAAGGCGTTGGCAATCACATTAGCAGTTATTCTTCTTTTGCCAACAGTCAGTATGGTGAATGCCATACAAGAGCCGACACCAGAGCAGTTTGGGATCGTTATCCCGGTTGATCAGGGGCTTGCAAGGGGTACGATGGGTGTCACTCCGGAGCAGCTCAACGCAATGGCTATCGATCCCCAATCGTGGAGATTACCCGAGCACCAAACCTGGGAAGATTATACACGTCACCCGATTGTCGATTGGGATGGATATCGCAGCGATCGGCCTGATGTTTCTGATGCAATTGACTTTAGAGGTGCACTCATCATCGTAGAATTTCCGGATCGGCCGCTCATGACCAGAGGGCCTGCCGGTGCAGGGTTGATGGGCAATCCGCAGCGTGTAGTAAATGTATTTGTTTGTCCACTTGAGAAACTTGGCTGCAATGTCGAGACCGGAGTCGGTTGTGACATGTGTGTGGCTCAACTCTGGGACGATTTCTTTAACCGACCATACACAGAGTTAAATAACAGCATTACAATCGGTGGATATTGGCTTGAAAACTCACTCGGTCAGTGGAACATCACGTTAGACATCTACGGCCCATTTATGATGCCTATGTTTGAGTTCCAATTTGCTCCGACAGGCAGCTTCTGGAACAGAGATCCACGTCCTTCGGGTGGCATTTTCGGAGGCCGTTACGATTTTGGAGATAACTTCCATTTTGGCAATCAGTTCCCGCAGTGGGGATGGGGAACCGGTAATCTCATGGATGTCAACTTCGCAAGCGCAATTCCTGTACCGGGTGCCGGAACAACACTCGCTTCAAATGCCACATTCACCCCGACTGTTGTCAGAGCGGCGATGGAGCAGGATCCTTATTTTGTTGACAATTTTGTTGACGAAGATGGAAATGTCATGTACGAATTTATCTTTATCACAGGTGCAGGTTATGCGCAGACGGCAACATGGCAGGAAATGGGTTCAATGATGTTTGATGTCAGACCTGAAGGTGTGATCGATTGGGGTCAAATTGCGGAGACTACCGATATTGTGCATCCGATTACAAGGGAAGTTATGCCGGGAATGACAGGTATGGACTTCACAGGATATGCAAGAGTCAGAAACCTATACAATCAAGTCACTGCGCCGGGATTTGATATAGCGGAAGCTTGGCCGAATTTCTTTATGCTTGATTATGAAGCCATGTGGAGAGCGGAAGTTACGACCAATCCGCCCAATCTCTTGGGTAACAGGACTTTGACTGCGGGCTTCACCGCTGCAAGAAGCGCCTATGAAACGGCGAATTTAGTCAGTGCATTTAATGCGTTTAGAATAGAATTTCCGGACACAAATCTAACCCAAGCGCAGTTCCAAACTACAGTATTTCGTCCGCAGTTTATTGCCAGCTATGCAAACCTGCGTAAACTTGCATTGGCAGATGATGTGATGCAGGTGGAGATCGCAGGATTTGCGGATATGCAGTTTGAATACGAATACGTAGTGGTTGCCGAGCTTTTCCTTGAAGATGGAGGTACTGTATACGAAAAGTCAGTGACCTATATCATTCCGGATGAAGTACTTGAGATATTTGGTGAGACATGGAATGAAGATTCACCTTTTGTACTACTGGAAGAAGATGCTCCTGTGTACTCAGAACAGTGGCTTGCATTCTATGCCAACTGGAGTGACTCGCAATGGGTGCAAGGTGAACTTATACGGCGTCTTGAAGAGGCGATGTATGATGCCCGGACTAATGCAGTCAACCCCTATTTCGGAGCGGTTCCTTCACGCTATGTGCCGTGGTCTTCATGGTATGGCACCGCCGGAACTTGGTCACATGCCAATACCGGATTTAATGTCGTTGGTCTTGACGCAATAGTCAGAGGCATGCCGGTATCTGCACAGAGCGAAAGTACAGGTATGTCCACTTATTCTCATGAACTAGGGCATCTGGTGGGGTTACCTGATAATGACAACTCACCTTACGCAGCCATTCCAAGACGCAGTTTGCAAGGTGCTTGGGATATAATGGCTCGCGGAACATTTGTCGGTCCGGGAGGCGGTCATACAAGATGGATGATTCCCGCCACTTATGGTGCATCGGTTGGCGCACATCAGAATATTAGGGGCAAAATAGCCAACGGCTTTACCGATCTCACAATTGAAGGCAGAGACAATGTCTCCGGGATTCAAGGTGTCGTCACGAGTCCTACAGGCCGCTTGGTGAACTGGGTACGTCCGGATCCGCAATATTCACGTGATATCTTGTATGTACCCTATACACAGTTTAGAGCAGGTCCGCCTGTTGTCGGAGAAGTTTTTGGAAGAAATGTTCCGGTGAATCAAGGGTTTTTAGACTATCATGGAGCGGAAATAGAAGGCTTCATAGGCATTGTTATTCAGGGGGCTGAGTTTGATAACAGAACTCCGGCGGTTGCCTCGAACTGGGCGGCAAATCTTCTGCCCGGCGGAGCTACACTTTGGGATGGAAGAAGCCTTGATCCGAACGGATATGATCCGCGTACCGGATTTAGGCGAATTGATCCGGTGCGATGGAACTATATGCGTACAGATGGCCCGGGAAGTTTGGGCATAGGGCTGACCAATATCGGGCCTGAAACGTCGATTACGGTGGGCGGTGAAACACGCATTTTTGGTACACCGGACGGAATTCCGCTTACCGGACGTCAGCATGGCTTCTCAGTGGAAGTGGTTGATAGGACAGGATATGACTCTTTCATGCATGATCATGGCGTGTTCATCAACCGAATAACCCATACGAATGCCCCGCGTGCGGGAGGTATGGAAAATCCGGCTTCCTTCATAATTGATGCAAATCCCGGTCCATTTGATATTGTACAGTTTATTGAAGCGGATGGAAGCTACTACATGAAAGCGGATTGTCATTATGTCAATATGGCTGCGGCAACATTCCATGCGGGTTTGCACAACGATCCAAGATTCTTACGTGAGCAATTCCCTGAAAAATTCCGTGCAGATGATCCGAGACCGGGTGTTGCGGGACATACAGTTAATGAGTGGGTAGATACGCACAACGAGTTCCACTTCTATATACTGCAAAGACACAACAATTCCGGACGTTTTGGCACATTTCTTTCCTATGACGTGGCAGTCAGAAACACTGCGCCTGATGCGTATGTTGTTGGCGGTGGCCTCGAACTTGTAACTGTAGGTACACCGAGTATCGCATCTCCGGGAAATTTCTCGGTTCAGACAATGGCGCTGACGCACACAGGTGATGCCACAGCGACAGATATCGTTCGTGTTGTCCTTCAAGGTGCGTTGGGGCTTCCGGTGATGAATACCACTGACGGTGGGTTTGAGTATAAAGCGCATACTATGGATCAAAATGTTGTGATTCTCAACAATCTCTTTGCCATCTCGCCGGGTGAAACCATTGAGTTCGATGTGTTCATCAGAGTTCCCACAGATCATACAGGTATAACATTTGATACCACCGGCCGTTTGGATGTAAGAGCAAGCTCAGAAACCAACTCCGACAAGTATGCATATGTAAACGGCGCTGAAGTGAATTTGCCTTTCGCACTCTCATTTAACATCTTCAACAATGGCAATAACAACAATGCAAGTCTTGCGAACATGGGCATAATCCGTATGTGGCCGCAAATCAACGGCGCAGGCAGCAATCTGTCACATGCGAATCTGACTGTAACAGCATATGATCAAGACGGTGCGCCGGCCATGGGATTTGTCAACGTGAACCGCATATGGAATAATCAAGATTATGTGAGTCTGATAGATGTAAACAAACATGCGCCATGGCAGCACATTGATATGGTCGTGGAGTATCGTGGACAAGTGTTTGAAGTACAGCTCATAAACAATATGTTCCTGAGCTTTAGAGCCTTCAACAACGGTACATGTGACGAAGTTCCGAGCATGGCGGGCAATATCCGCATCTGGCCGCAGCTTGGCGGAGTCGGTGCGCCAATCCCAATGTCCGCAGTGCTGACAGCTGTTGATCAAGATGGCAATAATGCACTGGGTCTGATCACAAGGAATCGTCAGTGGATTGATGGTTCAGGTTGGCAGGACAACTACGTCAACTTTGATGTAGATAAGAATGCTCAGTGGCAGACGATCCTCTTTACGGTAACGATCTTTGGTCAAAGTGTTGAAGTGCTGCTCATAAACAACTTGTTTGTTGCAGAGCAACTTCCTGTTTTGGGTCTCAATGCCTTTAACAACGGAAATAGTAGCAATGCATCATTGGCTAATGCGGGCATCATCCGTATTTGGACACAGCTTGACGGAGTCAATGCGTTGATACCATATGCCGGATTGATAGTGACTGCGTATGATCAGGATGAAAACCCTGCAATGCAGTTTGTCCGAGTCAATCGTGTATGGAACAATACCGGTTATGTCAATCTCATAGATGTCACCAAGCGTGATGCAAACTGGGAGACCATGGATCTGACGCTTACATTGGGTACAGGCCAAACTGTGGAGCTTCTGCTCACAAATGACCTGTTTGGGCAATAACTGCCCCAAGTTTGCACGAAAAATGTGAATAACAAAAGCACATGCGCAGTGGGAATATCTACTGCGCATGTGCTATATAGTGCTGTTTTGTTGCGGTTTGATTAGAGATTAACTATTTATACACCATATTTTCCGAACTGTACATTGTACTGCTCAATGGCCTGTTCGACAAATTTTATAGCCTCGTCTCTGCCGACCACTTCCGAAACCGCAGTATCTTTATGCTCAAGCTTTTTATAGACTGAGAAAAAGTGAGTCATTTCTTCGAAGACATGAGGAGGCAGTTCGTTGATATCATGATAGACATTGTAGTGTGGGTCGTTGAAAGGAATAGAAATGATCTTTTCATCTCGCGCATCGCCGTCTGTCATAATGATTGCACCTATGGGATAGCATCTGACAAGGGACATGGGTTGGATTTTTTCGCAGCAAAGAACGAGAATGTCCAAAGGATCACTGTCATCGGCAAATGTGCGGGGTATGAAACCGTAGTTTGCCGGATAGATTGTGCTTGTGTATAGGACTCGATCCAAAATCAGTGCACCGGTTTCCTTGTCAAGTTCGTACTTAGTCTTTGAACCTTCTGAAATTTCAATTACGCCGAGATAGTCGTGGGGCTTGATTCTATCGGGGCTGACATTATGCCAAATGTTCATTGTTACACCACCAAAATTTAATGACATCGCCCTTTTGACCTTCATAGTGTGCGGTCAATTGGCGATGAGTTGTACCATAGCGGACTTGCACACATTTTAGCTTAAATGTCGGATATAAGCAAGTTATTTCTATTGTCAAATACAACTATAATTTTGCAACATCCGCTGTATGCAAAAAGAGATAGTGTTTTTGCGAGTATTAAAGTCCGAAAAGTCCCAATAATCTTCCCTTGCATTATAAACAGACTTCGCTATATAATACTCTAATGTCGCAAGTGGTAGCGAAACGTCAAAATTGATACCGCTGATTGGCGTGTTGGAGGGAACTCGTGCTATATACTTTAACCTTTCTGGAAGGGCTAATCACATTCTTATCGCCCTGTCTGTTACATATGCTGCCCATTTACATAATGTACTTTGCTGGTGGGGAAGTCATAAAAAGTACCAGAAAAATTGTAATTAGGGCTTTTGGTTTTATTCTGGGCTTTACGCTGATTTTTGTTGCGCTAGGCGCATTTGCAGGATTGGTTGGCAATTTTGTGAGCAGATATCAAGTGGTCGTAAATCTTGTTTCCGGTTTTATCATGATCTGCTTTGGACTCAATTACATAGGTGTGATCAATATCAAGATGCTCAGTCATGCCAGAGTGGGATCGGAAATAAGAAAACCTATTACAGGCTTTTTTTCAGCGGTTCTTTTTGGATTTGTTTTTGCGCTGATATGGATGCCATGTATCGGAGTGTTTCTTGGCTCAGCTCTGCTAAAAGCTGCCCATCAAGCATTGGTCTTTGAAGGTACGATGCTATTGCTATTTTATTCGCTTGGCCTAGGGCTTCCTTTCTTCATATTTACACTACTCATAGACAGACTCAAATCAACGATGGATTGGATAAAAAAGCATCACAAAGTGATCAATCTTATTTCCGGTTTGTTTCTGATTGTGGTGGGCATTTTGATGATGACCGGACTGCTCAACAGCGTGTTTGCGGGGCTTCCATTGCTGGGTGATACGACTACGGGATGCTGTTGCGGATGATTCTTGAAAAACATTTGAATTGCATAGTCATTTTTGATATACTGTTAAGCACTCAAGAACGTTTTGGGTGCTTATTTGGAAGGTGCTTGCGACTCTCGCTTGCGCAAAACCACCGCTCTGCGCACATTTTATGGTCACGCATGGTCATTTGTGCCTGAGCACGTCAGAAAGGAATGGTCATAAAATGTCACAACGCAAAGTAATAATCATCGGAGCAGCCGGAAGAGATTTTCATAATTTCAATACATTTTACCGAGACAATCCCGACTATACAGTAGTAGCATTTACTGCTGCACAGATACCTGATATAGCAGGACGAAAATATCCGGCATCACTCGCCGGAAGTCTATATCCGGATGGAATTCCAATTTACGAGCAAACTGAGCTCGAAAAAATAATAAAAGAATTTGACGCAGACGAATGCGTATTTTCATATAGCGATGTGCCTTACAGCTATGTCATGTCCCTGGGTGCCAAAGTCAATGCAGCCGGTGCGGCATTTTCAATGCTCGGCCACAAAAATACGATGATCAAAAGCACAAAACCCGTCATCGCAGTGGGTGCGGTGCGCACCGGATGCGGCAAAAGTCAAACTTCACGCCGCATAGCAGAAATTCTTATGGCAGAAGGACTTAAAGTTATAGCGATCCGTCACCCCATGCCCTATGGTGATCTTGAATCTCAAAAAGTCCAGCGGTTTGCAACGATAGAAGATCTTAAAAAACACAATTGCACAATAGAAGAAATGGAAGAATATGAGCCGCACATTGAAAGAGGTAATGTGATTTACGCCGGTGTGGACTATGAGGCAATTCTTCGGGCGGCAGAAAGTGACCCGGACGGTTGTGATGTGATTTTGTGGGATGGGGGAAATAATGATTTCTCATTTTATAAACCAGACCTGATGGTGACGGTTACAGACCCGCACCGTCCCGGTCATGAACTGTCATACTACCCCGGTGAGGTGACATTGCGCCTGGCAGACGTGGTAGTTATCAACAAAATTGATAGTGCAGATTACGAAAATATACTCTCGGTCAGAGAGAGTATCGAAAGCGTCAACCCGCAAGCAATTGTGGTTGATGCGGCCTCTACCATCTCGGTTGATGATGCCGGCGCAATCAAAGGCAAAAGAGTCCTTGTTGTTGAAGATGGTCCGACGCTGACTCATGGAGATATGAAAATCGGTGCAGGTATGGTTGCGGCCAAACGCTTTGGTGCCGCTGAAATAATTGATCCCAGACCATATGCAGTTGGAAAACTGGCAGAGACATTTGCCATTTACCCCAATATCGGAAACTTGCTTCCGGCTATGGGATATGGGGAAGAGCAGATGCGTGATTTAGCTGCGACAATAGATGCAACAGATTGTGATAGCGTAATTGTTGCGACACCGATAGATTTGGCTCGTGTGATAAATATCAGCAAGCCATACACACGCGTACAGTACGAGCTGCAAGAAATCGGCCATCCTGATATGGAAGATATACTTAAGGATTTCATCCGGAGAATAAAAGGTTAAAGTGGAAATGAAATACTCACTGCCCGGTTCCGAGACTGTAACGCTGACCGGGCAGACGATTGATAAACTGATACGTGCGGGAGATGGGGATGCGACATTGCTCTATTTGTACATCCTCAAAACCCGCGGGGAGTGTTCGTCAACTGAGGCAGCTGCTGCGCTTGGACGGAGTTCCGGCGGCATTGCAAAGTCGATGGAAGTATTGTCACATCTGGGGCTTGTACGATTAGATGGAAATGATGATACAGAAAAGACATTAAGCGCCGGGGAGCATATGGAAGCCGGAAATTTCAATAACAACCCACAGAATGTACAGGCGCCGGGAAATGGAACGAATGCATTTGACGATGAGCCAACTGTTGAGGATATGAAAAGAGCGCTTGAGTCCGGCAGTGTTTTTTCAGCCCTGATTGGTGAGACACAACGCAGTCTCGGTAAAATTCTTTCAAACGACGAATTGCTCCGCCTTTTTGGGATGTATGATAATCTCAAAATGGAGCCGGAAGTGATTTTGCAACTGATTACGCATTGTATTACAGAAAGCCGTGCACGCAGTAAAGGGCGTATGCCTTCCATCAGGTATATCGAAAAAGCGGCCTATACTTGGGAACGTGAAGGCATTAGAACACTGAACGCAGCGGAGCAATACATAAAGGAGCTTGATGCACGCAGGAGTGCCAGAGGAACCATAAAATCCGTCTTGCAGATTCGTGACCGGGAGTTATCAGAGACCGAAGGACGATATGTTGATGGCTGGATTGCACTGGGCTTTGGCGCTGATGCCATTGCGGTTGCTTATGATAAGACTATCATAAAGACCGGGAAGCTTCAATGGAAGTATATTGATGCCATATTAAACAGTTGGCATAGTAGTGGTTTGCACACGATACGAGACATCATGGACAGTGATCGGACAATCGGGAAAAATATAGCCGACACTGCTCCGAAATCATCAAAACAGAAATTTGGCGCAGCGGATAAAAAAGAATTTGAGCGCATGCAGCGTCTGTTAAATAAGCTCAAAGAAGAGTAAAAGAGGTCGCTTTATGGCTATGGATGGAAAGATACTTGCAAAAGCGAGAAATACCTTGAGCGATAAGAAAAAAGCAAAAGATGATAACTATGAGCGTCGCTTAAAAAATGTGTACCGGGATGCGCCGCGTGTGCGGGTATTGGATACTGCAATCAGAGAAACCATGTCTGATCTGGTTGGATTTTCCCTTGGTGTTGATCTGGGCGAAGAAGCGGAAGATATTCGGCTGAGAAATTTAGAGCTTCAAGATCAGCGCCGCCTTGAGCTGTTAAAGGCAGGATTTGCTGAGGATTATTTGAATGATGAGCCGATGTGTGTCGTGTGCTCGGATACAGGTTATGTTAATGGTGCGGTATGCGCATGTCTTGTGGATATTTATAAGTCGGAACTGGCAAAATCCCTCAGTAGTCTTTTGAAACTAGGCAATGAGACATTTGATAGTTTTGAGTTGTCATACTACGATGATGCGCCGCTTGCAGAAGCAGGTATTTCACCGCGCAGAACTATGGAAATCATATACGAAACTTGTGTTGAGTATGCGCGCAAATTTGGTCTGAAATCCATGAATTTATTCTTTAATGGTGCGCCGGGGCTGGGGAAGACTTTTTTGTCTGCGTGTATCGCACGTGTGGTTGCGGACAATGGATTTTCTGTGGTGTATGATATGGCCACGACCATGCTGTCCAAAATGGTGGATGTGAAATTTAGGCGCATTGAAGATGATGAAGCGATGGCTGCCGAAGTGAAGAGGTATTTGAGTTGTGATCTGCTGATCATTGATGATTTGGGTACGGAGATGGCCAATGCTTATACAGTCAGTGCGCTTTATGAGCTGATCAATACGCGGTTGGTTACAGGCAAAAAAACGATAGTCAGTTCAAATCTGACTATCGATGAGCTCCGAAAGCAGTATACAGAGCAGATTATGTCGCGTTTGGAAGGGGAGTATCAGGTACTTACGTTCAGAGGTGATGATATTCGCCGCAAACGGAATATGCTTTAGGGGCGAATGCAATTCGCCCCTAAAGCATATTTTCGAAGATTACACGCCAAAAAATATTTCAATTTCCTTTTTGACTTGCTCAGCCGAACGTGAAGCATGAATAAGGCTGTTTGCGCTGCTGGTGGCAAAATCACCCCTGATTGTCCCCGGAAGCGCCTCTTCGATCACCGTAGAACCAATGATGCGGCGCATACCGCCCACAGTATCCTCGCCTTCAACGATGATGCCCAGAACAACACCCGAAAGCATGTAATTAAAAACATCCAGAAAGTACGGTTTGTCTTTGATGTGATCATAAAAGTCATAGAGAAATGCCGGATTGAGCTGTCTGGTCTTGGCCTCAGTAATATGCCAGCCTTTGTTTTCAATACGTGAAATGACATTGCCGACCAGTCCTCTTTTGAGACAATCCGGCTTGAGCATAACGAATGTTCTTTCTCTGGTCATGATGAATCCCTCCAAAAAATCCTAAGTCTTTTTGAAAAATCTTTCTCCGCATTTAGGGCAGGTCACTTGAAGTTTACCTTTGCCTCGCGGAACGCGTAGTGTATTACCACAACTGGGGCAACTAAAATACTTAAAAGTCTTTCTGTGCCTGATATTCGCCAAGATGCGGCTCAATTTGGTTCTGATAGGCCACCAATAGCGTATAAACTTATCATTTTCGGCTCGCCGCCGTAGGATGTTTCGTGAGAGCATGCGAAATAGAGTTAAAGCGAGCAGTAGATATGAAATGTACAAAAGCGGTGTAAAACGGAAGATGCCATGGGCAAGAGATAGGGCAAACGAAACAATGATCATCGCTATGTTTAGATGATCCGGTCCGTATCTGCCTATCATAAAATTGCGAAGAAAATTTCTGATCACAATAATTGCCCCCATACTCACGTAACTAAAATGTTCTATTGGAATCTCATTATAGCATTGTTTCAAAGGGAAATACAGACCCTTAATACAATGTTTACAACTGAGACCAACAATCATATTTGGCCGATCACAATTGAATTTAGTATTTAAATTTTCCGCCGCCGATAAACTCTCTAAGAATAGAATCCGATGGAACCAATGCATCATCCATCTCCTCAAATTCCTCAAGCGCCGACAGCAAATCAAGCAGCTCGTTGAGCCGATCTGCCTCTTTAGGCACATTGCGTAGCGCCTGAAGTGCGAATTTTTTCATGATGGGTACTTCGTATGGCATAGAAGAGTCGAAAAGAACATCAGCCTTATGCTTAAAAGGAGAGATATATGTCTTCTCCCCATGGCGCACATTAGCCCACATGGTCAAAGTCTCGGATGCCCCTGTACCGCGGAAATTCTCATCCCGGACAACTCTTCGGAGTAACCTTGTCCATGTGCGCTTGAACAAAATATTGCCGTTTTTTTCAATATCCGAACGCGCACTGATGTAGAGCTTAAATGATTCGGGATGCTCGTCAGAGAGCATATCATTGAGCGCATGAATGCCCTCAAATATTGCGACAGCGCCCCCGGTGAGGCGAAGCGGTTTTTCTTTAGAGGGGTCACGCGCTTGGAGCTTAAAACTATAGTGCGGAATAATGACCTCATCCCCACGATCGAGTGCACGAAAATGCTCATTAAGCAGATCGAGATCCAGACAATATGGGGATTCGAGATCCGGTTCGCCATCTTCTGTAAGCGGAGAGGTTTCAGGATCAAATGGTGTATAATACTTATCGAGGGAGATTGTAGTGGCTTGCACGCCGATGCTTTCAAGCGCATGGCAAACCTTGAGTGCAGTGGTTGTTTTTCCGGAGCCGGAAGGACCGGACAGGAAAACAACATGGGAAAAATCCGCTCTTTCCTTGATCATTGCTGCGGCTTCCATGACTTTTCTGTTGTAGATGGCCTCACACTCTCGGGCGAATCCTTCTTTTTCGATTCTGACGCGCGCATTAATCTCTTCGAGACTATATGGAAATGGCATGTTTTTCCTCCTGTTTGTTGCATTGTTATATTTTTTAGCAACCGTTAATTTATATCCTTTGCCATAAAACGCTTGATCATATCATATTTTGCCATGAGCTTATCTTCGAGTAAGATATATTCGCGTGGGTATTTAGCGTTGAAAATACGCTCTAATTTGCCGCTTTTGCTGACCAGTTTGGTTGCGCCGCCGCCCCCAAGCGCCAGAACCGTACAAAGCTCTTCCATCATACAAACATTATAAATACCCTCATGACCGGGTCTGCACCAACCGGTATTTTCAAAACCACCGGATGTGAATTTTTGCCTGTACAGATAATATGGCTCAAATCCGCTTTGATTCAATCGTAGCGCAGCATAATCCAGCATCTTCCCAACATCTTCGCCTGAGGGTAGTAGTGTACCTTCAAGTGTGATTTTAGTACCTTTTTTGAGTGACAATGTGTGAACGGTTATATTTTCCGGATTGAGATTGACGATTGTGTCCATGGTATTTTTAAAACTCTCGAAAGAATCACCCGGAAGTCCTGCGATTACATCAAGATTGAGCGCAGCACCGCTGCTTTTGACCAGTGTAACGGCATCAAGTACATCTTGAGCTGAGTGCTTTCGCCCAATTGCTTTTAAGACTTCATCGGACATAGATTGCGGATTGACACAGATGCGGTCAGCTCCGTACTTTCGCATGATGCTTAGTTTTTCCGGTGTGATGGTTTCGGGTCGGCCTGCTTCGAAAGTGTATTCTCGAACATAGCGCAAATCAAATAAGCGATGGATATCTGCCACCATCGTTTCCAGCGCCTCTTCAGGCAGTGTTGTCGGTGTTCCGCCACCGATGTAAACAGAAGTGACTCGAAGGCCATGTTCATCAGTCAATCGGGCGGCCATTTCTATTTCCGTGCGCAACATCTGGACAAATGGATGGATCATGCCAAACGATTTTTCCACTGAATTGCTGACGAAGCTGCAATAGGTACACCGCGTTGGACAAAATGGAATGCCGATGTACAGTGCGATATCTTTGGAGGTGAGCGTCTGCTTTAAGTCAATGGCTGTGTTTGCGGCTGCAACACACATCTTTGACCGCACCGGAGAAACATAGTATGCATTGCTCAGCGTATTGATGGCGAAGCTTGCACTGTGGCCATCTTTCATCATTCTTGCGGCGATTTGCGCCGGACGGATGCCGGTGAGTGAACCCCAAACAGGAGGGGTAGTAATCATCTGACATGCAGCTCTGTAAAAAGATTGCTTGACGATGCGTTGCAACAGCCGATCTGTGATGAGTTTGTCGGTCAGCTGATTAAGGCGCACCTTTGCTGTGCCATGACAAGTGTTGCCGTTACAGCGTATCGTGGTTGTACACTGTGCAAATACAGCGCCGGACGAGAGGCGAGATTGCGCAACGAGATCCTTGGCCTTCGTATCAAGGCCGTTTGCGTAAACAGGTCTTTCGTCCGGGAAAAGGGTCAACATGATTTGTTCGACAGCGTATTTATAATCATGTCCAATCAGCTCAAGTATCATTTTTTTTAACCATTACAACAATAATCCTCCGATGAGTGGAGTTATGGGATGCAGATGCCCGGTGTAGTGTAATCAGCTCTATGCTTCGCCATTGGCATGACGGACATAATAGTTAAACTTGCGCTCACGCTCCATGGTTGAAGACTCGGCATGTCCCGGATAGACTTCATAATCCCCCTCTAAATCAGACAATCTCTTGAGCGATTTGAGCAAGACTTCCATGCTGCCGCCGCCTAAATCGGTGCGTCCGCAACTGTCTCTGAATAAAGTGTCTCCGGTAAATAAAGCGGATTCGCACTTGAGGGTTACAGATCCCGGTGAATGCCCCGGAGTTTCCATGACGAGCACATCCAATCCGCCGATTTTAAAAGTATCGCCCTCGCTGTACCATTTGAGCAGTCCGCCATCATCGATTTTGTGCGGGTCGGGTGCGCCGCCATTGGTGGCATCTTTATCATTGATGTAGGCCGGAGCGCCTGTGTAGTCCATGACCGCTTCAAAGGCCATATGATGATCAAAATGACCATGCGTTAGGAAAATTGCCTCTGTTTTGAGTCCGTTGGACTCGATATAGTCTAAGATTGTATTAGAGTCGCCACCCGGATCGATAATTGCGCACTTTAGTGTGTTTTCATCGGTGAGGATATAGCAGTTGGTTCCCAGCATGCCTACAGGTAAAGTTTTAATTAGCATAACAATGATCATTCCTTTAAATCAAATAATGTGTTATAATCGAACGCAGTGGGTCACGTCCGAGGATTGTTCGGACATGATCGAACATATGAAGATGTCCGCATAAGATTTATGCTATTATAATGTAAAACAGGCAACATGACAATACCGAAACGATGATTCAAAAGAGGAGGACGCAATGAAACTGATCTATAAGGGCAAAACCAAGGATGTGTATGAACTGGACAACAAGCAGTACCTACTCAAATTCAAAGATGATGTGACAGGTACAGATGGCGTATTTGATCCCGGAGCGAATACTGTTGCACTGTCGATTGATGGTATGGGTTTGGGCGGCTTGAGGTTGACGGAATTTTTCTTTAAGAAGATCAATGATGCGGGATTTGCTACGCATTTTGTCAGTGCAGATATAGATCGGGCGGAAATGACGGTCTTGCCTGCTCAGATATTTGGGCAGGGCATCGAAGTGGTGTGTCGTTTTCATGCGGTGGGAAGTTTCTTAAGAAGGTATGGTCAATATGTGCAAGAAGGGCAAAAGCTCCATGGGTTGGTTGAGATCACGCTCAAAGATGATGATCGGGGTGATCCGCTGATCATTAAGGATGCGCTTGCGGCGCTGGGGATTCTTACTGCGGATGAGTATGATAAACTTAGGGAGTTGACGAAGAATATATCCGGTTTGATCAGAGATGAATTGGCGTTAAAGGGTCTGGAATTATTTGATATAAAGCTGGAGTTCGGGCGTGTGGGGAGCGATATTGTGCTTATTGATGAGATTTCCGGGGGAAATATGCGCGTTTATCAGGGAGGTCATATTGTAGCGCCTCTGGATCTTGTGCGTTTGGTTCTGGATTAAATAAACGATCATGACAATAAAACGTATATCAGTCAGAAATCTTGTAACCTTTATTTTGCGCAGTGGAAATATTGACAGCCGATTTACCGGACGCAATAGGCTTGAAGAAGGTGCCGCTGTGCATCGCAAACTTCAAAAAGCCGAAAACTATCAGAGCGAAGTGCATCTTTCGATAACGGAAGCACACGCGGGTGTGTCTTTTACTGTAGAGGGTCGTGCGGATGGTGTGATCATAACAGACAGCGGCGTGACGATTGATGAAATAAAATCAACGCTCACACCGCTGAGTGAGATTTCTGAAGATTTTTCGATGATCAATTGGGCGCAGGCGATGTGCTATGGGTATATGTATGGCATGAAAAATGACTTGCATGATATTGATATACGCTTAACTTATTATGAAATGGACAGTGGCGCAATCAAGCGATTTGTTCGCACGTACTTGATCAGTGAGTTGGCGTCTTTTTTTGCCGGATTACTTGAAAAATATGCCGTTTGGGTACATTTTGAAAAAAATTGGAAAGAGATAACCACGGCATCCATGCAGGCACTGGAATTTCCTTTTGAAACTTATCGTGAAGGGCAACGCAAGTTGGCAGCGGCGGTATATAAGACGATTATCGCACATGGTCGTCTTTTTGCGATGGCGCCGACCGGGATTGGCAAGACGATATCTACGATTTTCCCTGCGCTCAAGGCAATGGGGGAGGGTAGAGGTGAAAAAATTTTTTATCTCACGGCCAAGACGATCACCGGACAGGCAGCGGGTGCGGCGCTGTCGCTCTTGCGTAAAAATGGGTTGTGTATAAAGTCGGTCACGATCACCGCAAAGGATAAAATATGCCCTCTGGAAGAGCGAATTTGCAAGCCGACACATTGTGTATATGCACAGGGGCATTTCGATAGAATCAATGATGCAGTAATGGATGGGCTGCACAGTTGTGATGATTTTACTGCGGAGGTGGTACAAGATATTGCAGAGCGGCACAAGGTTTGCCCGTATGAGCTGTCACTTGAGCTGACACTGTGGAGTGATGTCATTATTTGCGATTACAATTATGTTTTTGATCCGCAGGTGTATCTCAGGAGATTTTTTAGTGAGCAGGGTGACTATATATTTTTAATAGATGAAGCGCACAATATGGCTGATCGTGCACGAGAAATGTATTCGGCATCCATCAGTAAGCGCAGTTTGCTCAAGGCCAAGCAACTCATAACACAAAGCAGCAAAAGCAGTGTGGATTTGTTCACCGATGCGCCATGTGAAGCATTGGCATTATCAGAGATGGTATCGGCATCACAGAGTCCGGACTTATTGACCATGACGACACGAAAGCGCAAGGGCAATGCATCTACACCCTGTGTAAAGACGCTCACAAAGCTCAATAAGCTTCTGATCGAAATGCGCAGTGCATGTGAAGAAACCGGATTTCTGGTTGAAAAAGCAAAGCCGGAAACGCTGGGTAACACATTGGAGATTTTTGCATACGAATTTTCCGCATGGCTTACAGAAAATTTTGATCCTGATCCGGAACTTTTGCAAGTGTACTTTGACGTGCTCTCATATTTGAATATTGCCGAGCTTTATGATGAGCGATTTCGAATGCTCTATGAAACGGGAGGGCAAGGTGAATTAAGGGTCAAGCAATTTTGCGCTGATCCTTCTGACTTGCTCAAAAAGAGATTTGAAAGTGGTAGCGCTGCGATTTTGTTTTCAGCTACACTGATGCCTCTGCGGTACTTTTCCGATGTGTTGGGCGGTGGTGAGGACTGCAAGCATCTGGCATTGCCGTCGCCATTTCCGCATAAAAATATGCTGCTTATGATTGCAGATCATATCAGCACAAAGTATACAAGGCGTGATCATAGTTATGAACAGATTGCCGACTTGATATATCAAACCGCGCATATGAAAAATGGGAATTATATGGTGTATTTCCCATCGTATAAGTATTTGGCCGAGGTGTATGCTGTCTTTTGTGAAAAATATCCGGAAATAAACGCAATGCGACAGATGCAGGGTATGGCGGAAAGTGAGCGGTATGGATTTCTCACATTATTTGACTATCGTGATGAAACCATGATTGCGTTTTGCGTGCTAGGCGGGGTCTTTTCCGAAGGGATTGATTTGGCAGGAGACAGGCTCATCGGAGTCATTGTAGTGGGTGTAGGGTTGCCGCAACTGAATTTGGAACTCGATACAGTGCGTGCGCATTATGAGCAGAGCGGGTGTGGGTTTGATTTTGCCTATCGCTTTCCGGGTATGAATAAAGTCCTGCAAGCAGCAGGACGTGTGATTCGAAGTGATGCGGATAAGGGTGTAGTGTTGCTTATTGATGAGCGACTTACAACGCGGCAATATGCGCAGCTTTTCCCTGAGCATTGGCAGCATTGGCGGGTGGTGCGCACGGCAGAAGACCTCGAAGAGGCGCTTGAGATATTCTGGGACAATGTGTAGGGCAAATGTATCACTGTAGGGGAGGCTGTCCTCGGTAGCCCGCAAAAATGCACAATCTTGCGATCACGCGCAGCTGACCCCTACGACTTTTTCGCCACAACATCGAAAAGATGCCATAACTTTGTCGGTACTAAGACAGAAGGGCCCTCTGAATATTGCTCTCTGAAATGTTCGATCTCAAAACCATCAAAAAGCGCATCAAAGCGCTCCTTGGTAATAAAAGTAGCATCCGTCATATATGCCCATTCATCTTTGACACCAAAAAGATTTCCGCAAAATCTTCCGCCGGGTTTTATAGCGCGTACAATCTTACCCCAAAACTGATCAAAATATTCAGGTCTGCAAAAAGGCACACTAAATGCCGAATAGACAAGGTCGGCCTCCGGGATATCCACATCCTCAAAACTTGCCTGCATGTATCTGACACGGTCTTGAAGCTCTGTCGGCAGCTTTGTTTGTATGTTTTCAAATCCATCGGGAGTGGAATCAACAGCGGTGACAGTCCAGCCGTGTTTGGCCAGTGCGATGGTATCCAGACCGCTTCCGCAACCTAAGTCGATGGCATGACCGCTAAACCCATCGCACAGCTCCAGTGCTTTTTTGAGTAACCATCTCGGTGGAGTGTCTAAGGTCAGTTTGATAAACTCCGGCCAATTCGTATTTTTGTCCAAGCTCATATCCTCCATTTAAAAGCGGGTTTCCGGATTGCCTCGCAATGACGAAAAAATGTTAGCCATCACTGCGCTTTGATATGGAGCGCTTTTTTATGAGCGCTGAGCGCAGCGATGATATCTTCCGGATGATCTTCTGCACATTTAATGGTGACATCAATCGTGCGCTTTGGATCGCTTTCGCTCATTTCAGTCTTTGAAAAGGCGATCACATCATTAAAATAAAGTCCCTTCTTACCCGTGATGCTAAAAAAGTCATCCCACTGAATAAACATTTCTTCAACATGTGGAGTTCTCTTGACAGAGAATTTAAACCTATAATAAGTAATACCCTCATCGTCAATGCGCATAAAGACCCTCTGTCTTGAAACGAGATAGAAAAGAGAAAGTGAAAATTTGGCAATACCAAAAGCGACAAAAAAGATGATGCCCATTTGCACAAGCACTGCCCATGTCGGGTCGCCAATTGATGGTCTGAGTCCCTGCTCTATATATACAAGTATCCGTTCAATGCGCATGTTTTCCAAAAGGCTGATAAAAGCCTCAGCGGCGAAATAGCCGACCACAGCCAACAAAGCGCCTACGACCATGCGTGTGACGAGTTTTGAAACGGAGTATTTAAATTCGATTGAGCCATCAGTGCGTTTGTACATATACAAAAACCTCCCATACGTTACGACAGTGTACCATAAGGGAGGTTTTAATTCAACTTGAAAGCTTAAGCTGACAGAGGTCCTACAGCAACTTGCGCTACATGGCATTTAACTTTGAGACTTTGTCATAATAAACAGCGCCCAAGGTGTATAAAATGAGTGGAAGCAATGCCGCCAAGACGATAATATACAGGAACAATAAGATCCTGAGGAAAGGAACAAGTGCAATGAGCACAAAGATGAGTGTCAAAACAATAGCCCCCGCAATAATAACGATATCGGCAGCAAACATTTTGCCTCTATATCCATGCGTCATGGTCATTGATTTTTTGAGCGCATCAGCTGCGGATATGTCGGGGTCTTCAAGCATGATGAATGGAACGAAGCGGTACGAATAGTACTTTATAAAGACAAATACCAAACCTGCAAATGGGATGAGCAGCCAAATAAGCAGCCAAAGTTCTGTCCAAGCCATTCCTCCGGCATTTCTGAAAAACACATCTTTTTTAAAGCCTTCAAACAGCAGATTTGCATTGATTTGCTGACCGCGAAAGCCTCTGAGGAAGACATTGCATAGACCAATTTGCAAGACTAAGACGATTGGGATCCAAATGATCGGAATCCCGGCGCTGAAAAGGATTGCCAGTAAAGTCAGCAATGTGCTGAGCAGAGAGATGCCCCATAACATAATGGGTTTCTTAAATAAGAATCCGGTAAAAGCTTTAGCATAAACATCACCGAAAAAACTTGGAGGCGCAGGGTGAGCATAACCGCCATGAGCAGCTTGTGTAACGAGTGGGGTGCCGCATTTGGTGCAAAACTGTGCATCAGCGAGGTTTTCAAAACCACATTTTGGACAAAACATATCCGTACTCCTTTTAGTTGTTATTAGGGGTTACGTTTGTTGCTTTGGGACATGCAACGTATCTCATCATATCATAACGGTTCTGTACAGGCAATAACAATTGAGGCGCGATGAAAAGATGATTAAAGTTTAGTGAAAAGAACTGTGATATGAAATAGTTGTATAATTGTTTTAATTGAACAAACTTTCTTGACAAACATCACTCAAGGGAAGTATCATCAACATATAACAGTTTCCAAGGAGGGGATACCCATGGAAAACATACACATAAACAGACGCTTACGAAGACTCGCAGCCATTTTGTTAATCACTGTACTTACCATATCCATAAGCACACCTATTTCGGGCGTGCAAACCACAGCATATGTTCCAATCAGCCCATTTGCCATCACAAACGACGGCGCACTCAGATCAGCAATCGCAGCAGTTGGGACACAGCCTCCTGGTACGATTACAGACATTGTCCTCAGCCCCACGGCAGCGATCCCTTTGGGCAGTCCTCTAATCATACCGGTGGGCAGTGCCATCCGCTTTGTAGGGGGAAATATCACCGGAAGCTATCCGGTGGAGATTCCTGTAGGTGCGACCTTGTATATTGAAGGAACGACGTTCTACAATATGAACAGAAGCACACAAAATGGCGGTGCAATTATAGTGGATGGCGGCACATTTAACTTTGATAGTGGAACGATCCGAAACAACAATGCCATAAACGGTGGAGCTATTTATGCAATCAATGGCGCTACAGTGAATTTAAATGGTGGAATTATTGATAGCAATGTCGCCTCCGGAAATGGCGGGGCAATTTATGCAGTGGATTCAACGATTAACTTTACTGATGGAAGCATACAAAATAATGTTGCAACAAACGGCGGCGGTATGTATGTGGATGGTAACTCTTTAGTCCAAATTACAGGAAATGCCGTGATGCGGACGAATACAGCAACTCACGATGGTGGGGCTATTTTTGTGCCGTCTGTTGATGTGCTCGGGCAGATTTTTATAAATACGTTTAATGGAGGCACACCTTGGAGCGGTGGCCAGTTCTATGGCAACCGTGCAGGTAATGGTGCATATTTTGTAAGAGCCCCTTATCTTGATGCGATATATGCCAGTAATATTGGTGCGGGTATGGTGTCTCGATGGTCTGCGGTTACAGTAGATCCGAACCCTGCAAACGATCCACTCTATACCCGAATGAATCAAGGATATAATAACTACGACATCAATCAACCTCCGAATCCTGACGGTCCTCCATTTCAACAGCCGGATGTCGGTATGATCTCTGTTCCACCCCCGGTTTATCACATACAATATAATTGGATCTGGGCCGGTGGAGATATTGTGGATGCTTTTGGGAATCAGATGTTACCGACAAATATAGACAGCTACATCACCAGTTATTCATTAGGTAACTTGCCAATCAATTTGCCTGAACCGGATATGCCGGGTTGGATTTTTCAAGAATTTACACTCACCAGCGTAGGACAAGGGATCACCAACGGATTGCTCAATGGTTGGATACCCAACGATATGACCAATGACTTGGGAAGTGTCGTGCCTGTTGGCGGAGCAATTACTGTGACGGCATATTTTACGATAGGAATTGACACACTACCGCCGCCTGAGGTGAGTCTTCCGCATACGATCAACTATCGTTGGGTCTTTGAAGGAACGGATGGCAACCTATACGACATCGTAGACCAGTTTGGCTTGCAAGTGCGTCCAATGAATGTGGCCGGTTTTGTTACGAGCTATCAGGATGATAGTTTGCCTATTGTGTTGCCCACCCCACTTATTCAGAACTGGACATTCCAAGAGTTTGTGACATACATTGATTTAACCCGGACACCATTGACACAGATACCTGCGACAATGGGTGGACAAGACCTTACGATATATGCCGTATTCACGATGGATTCGTTTGTAACACTGCCGCCTATTGTGGGGATATCTTATACCATCACCTATCACTGGGTGCTTGTAACTCCGGGCGGAGGGTTTGTCAATGCCGATGGGAGCTATAATGAACTTTCAGATATTGATGGTACGCAGCTTGTACCGCTTAATGTTTCGAGCTATGTTACGCGATATGGGATTGGACAGTTGCCGATTGCTTTAGCTGATCCGATCATGCCAAACATAATGGCACCCGGTACGTTTTTGGAATTTGCAGGTTGGGGTATACAATTTAACCAGTTGGGCGGATTTTCTCCGACACAGGTTTACCCTACCGGAAATGCCATCCCCAACAACTACGATGGGGTAGGGGTGGTGGGCTCAATCACGATGTTTGCAAAGTTCTATGCGCCGATTCTTGATGTGCCGCCGACCGGAAATTTTGGATATTCGATCACCTATAAGTGGGTGGATACGGCAGGACGTGATCTGGTAGACTCGGCTACGGGGATGCAGCTCATGCCTACAAATTTGCAAAGTTATGCAACACGCTATTACGGCGGGCAGACAGTGAATCTGCCTGTTCCGACAGGGATGCCGGATTGGACATTCCAAGATTTTCGGATTTTGACAACCCCTGATCCGATGAACCCGGACTTTTCTCAAGCGATTGTGGTGGGGGATCAAATCAGCGATATAACAGGAGACCTTATTATATATGGCGTATTTTCGCAGAGCGGCGGGGATATTGTGCCTCCGATTGAGCCGCCGGGATCACCCGGATCATCAATACCGTCAACACGGCCTGAGCCGCCTGCGCCGCCGGTGTTGCCGGAGGAGTTGGAGGAGTCTCCGGCGTTTTGGTCGCCGATACATCATGCCTATCTCATAGGGGATGGGCGGGGGTTTGTTCGTCCCGCCGGGGAGATTACCCGAGCCGAAGTGGCTACGATTTTATTTCGTTTGATTAGCGATGAGTATAGGGCTGAGTTTTGGACGCAGCAGAATACCTTCTCTGATGTAAGTAGCGCAGATTGGTTTAATAATGCGGTTTCTACCATGACTGCGGCGGGGGTATTTCAGGGACGTACCGGTGGGTTTGCTCCAAATGCGCCAATTACTCGGGCAGAATTTGCTGCGGTAATGGCCAGAGCCGCAGGACTTGTTGCAAGTGATGGTGTGCATCTGCTTACAGATATTGCGGATCATTGGGCGGCTGATTATATAGGTGCGATGGCGGATGCAGGTTGGGTAGCGGGCTTTGACGATGGTACATTCCAGCCCGAACGCCTCACGACACGTGCTCAGGCTGCTGCAATTGTCAATCGTGTGCTACACCGTTTGCCTCAAAATGTGGACAGTCTTTTGCCGGGAATGATTACTTGGGCGGATAATATGGATACGCGTGCGTGGTACTATCTGTACATCCAAGAGGCGACGAATTCGCATATGCACATGGATACTCCTGATGGGTATGAGCGGTGGGTGGAACTGATATCGCCGCGCAATTGGACGGTGTTGGAGCGTCCGGACTCTCGACCGGAGGATATATTGGGGTAGTTGGTGATTTTTGGGCTTTACAGGCCACTAGCGTAAGAACAAGGCGCATGGTCGGAGTGGAGAGACTCGAACTCTCGGCCTCATGCTCCCAAAGCACGCACGCTACCAACTGCGCCACACCCCGATCCCGATATTCAACTACAATTCGTCAATTGCCGAACGCAAACCAGTATACAACAGGTTGTGCAAAGATTCAAGTATTATTTTTATTATTTTTTGATGCACTTGTTTTTAATGTGTTATTATATTGTATATGCAACAGCAATTGGCCACTTTGTGCATTTAAATCACAAAATTTTTCTTAAAAATAATAAAATTTTACCTTGCCATGTATGTGTGATTATGATATTATTTGACGAATAATTGTGGAGGTGAAGTTTTTGAGCGAAGCATATTTGATACTTGAAAACGGTTCAGTTTT
Organism: Oscillospiraceae bacterium; assembly: GCA_009781695.1. GTDB lineage: Bacteria > Bacillota > Clostridia > Oscillospirales > Oscillospiraceae > WRMH01. The sequence goes on along the minus strand of WQVH01000011.1, from coordinate 22,291 downwards.
CAAAGGGAAATCGTTCGGATACGATGGAGAAGCCATCGGAGAATTAGTTTTCTCAACGAGCATGACAGGTTATATGGAAGCATTATCAGATCCTGCATATCATGGACAGATTTTATTGCAGACATTCCCATTGATTGGAAATTATGGAGCGATTCACGAAGACTTTGGCCCCGGAACGGCACACTTAAAAGCGTATATTGTTAGAGATTGGTGTCAAGAGCCTTCGAACTTTAGAAGCGAAGGAAATCTTGACTCTTTTTTACGCGAAAAGAAAATTCCGGGTCTGTTTGGCATTGATACCCGGAAGCTGACTCGCGAAATTCGAGAACATGGCGTTATGAATGCGAAGGTTTCCAAAAAATCTGAACTGAGTAAAGATGAGTGGGCAACCTTACGTAATACAAAAATCACCGATGCGATAAAAGCTGTTTCGGTAGCCGATGGAAAATGGGAAATCGAAAATGGAAAATCAGGAAAGCATGTCGCCGTTTGGGATTTTGGCGGCGCACATAAAGCGGTAAAATGGCTGGAAGCACATGGTTGCCATGCGACCGTGATGCCATTTGATGCCACCGCTGATCAGCTGCTTGAAAAGAAACCCGATGGCATTGTGCTATCAGGTGGGCCGGGAGACCCGGCAGAAAATGTGCAAATTATTGAACAGATCAAAAAACTATGCGGCAAAAATGTACCGATGCTTGGTTTGGATCTGGGACATCAGATGTTGGCGCTTGCAAACGGAGCGAAAACCGAAAAACTCCATTTTGGACATAGAGGTGCAAATCAAGCAGTCAAAGAAGTATGCTCCACACGCGCATTTGTAACCACCCAAAATCACGGTTATGCAGTCAATGTGGGCTCTTTGCCGGAAAATGCCATAATGAGCTTTGTCAATGTAAACGACGGAACTTGTGAAGGTATTGAATACAAAAACATTCCGGCGTTTTCAATACAATTTGCCCCCGATGAGGAGATATTCAACAAATTTAAAACAATAATGGAAGGGGGATGTCCAAATGCCTCTGAATAAAAGTATTAAAAAAATCGTCGTCATAGGTTCAGGCCCCATAGTCATAGGACAAGCAGCGGAGTTTGACTATGCCGGTACTCAAGCTTGTCGTGCACTGCGTGAAGAAGGCATCGAAATAGTCCTGGTAAACTCTAACCCGGCAACGATTATGACCGACAACCAAATGGCAGATAGGATATATATTGAGCCGCTCACTATACCGGTGCTTGAAAGAATCATCAAAAAAGAAAAGCCCGATAGCCTGCTATCCACGCTTGGTGGACAGACCGGTCTGACTTTGTCCATGCAACTCGCAAAATCAGGATTTTTAGAAAAGCACAATGTACAGTTGCTCGGAGCAAACCCGGTGACTATTGACAAGGCAGAAGACAGACAGCTGTTTAAAGACACGATGATTGAAATCGGTCAGCCCGTTATCCCCTCAAAGGTAGTGACAAAGCTGGAAGATGCACATACATTCGTCAATGAAGTGATCGGATTTCCATGCATCATTCGCCCTGCATTTACGCTTGGCGGAACAGGCGGAGGTATTGCGCACAACACCGAAGAGCTGACTGAGATTGCCGGAAACGGAATCCGCATGTCTCCGATTGGACAGATTCTGGTCGAAAAATCCATCGCCGGATGGAAAGAAGTCGAATTTGAAATCATGCGCGATACGCAAAATAATGCGATTGCCGTTTGCTCAATGGAAAACATTGACCCGGTGGGTGTTCATACAGGCGACAGTATTGTCATTGCGCCTGCAGTCACACTTGCGGACAGAGAATATCAAATGCTGCGCAAAGCCAGCCTCGATATCGTTTGCTCACTCGGTGTTGAAGGTGGATGTAATGTACAACTTGCACTGCATCCCGACAGCTTTGACTATGCTGTAATAGAGGTAAACCCAAGAGTTTCGCGCTCATCGGCGCTTGCATCAAAGGCGACCGGATATCCAATCGCCAGAGTCGCAACAAAAGTAGCGATTGGTTACACATTGGATGAAATCAAAAATGCAGTCACAGGCAAAAGGACGAGTGCTTGCTTTGAGCCTTCACTGGACTATGTGGTAGTTAAATTCCCTAAATTCCCATTTGACAAATTTGTCTATGCAAAACGCACACTTGGCACACAGATGAAGGCCACCGGCGAGGTCATGGCAATAGGCACGACCTTTGAAGAAGCCATCATGAAAGCGGTCAGAGGCGCTGAACTTGGAAAAGACTGCCTGATTGACAGACACTTAGAACTCTTGGATACCGAGACAATCAGGAAAAGACTGGCCGACAGCACAGATGAGCGTTTGTTCGTTGTGTACGAAGCGCTCAGACGAGGCATCACAGTCGATGAAATATATGAAATCAATCAAATTGATGAGTGGTTTTTATGCAAGCTCAGAAACCTCGTAGAGATGGAGCAAAAGCTCATTGCGGGTGGGCTGGATGAGGACATCTATCACAAGGCAAAGCGTATGGGCTGGCCTGACCAAGTGATAGAGCGGCTTTCAGGACAAAAGATAAAAAATCCGATCGCTCCGGTCTACAAGATGGTAGATACGTGCGCTGCGGAGTTCCAGGCAGATACACCGTATTTTTACTCCACTTTTGACCATGAAAACGAAGCGTTGGAAATCAAGGGCAAGCAGAGGGCCAATGATAAACTTAAAATGCAAAATGGCGTAGCGGAAGAAAAGAAAACCGTAATTGTATTTGGATCGGGTCCGATTCGTATTGGTCAGGGTATAGAATTTGACTATGCCTCGGTGCACTGTGTTTGGGCACTTAAAAATGCCGGATACGATGTGGTTATCGTAAACAATAATCCAGAGACCGTTTCAACTGACTATGACACAGCAGACAGGCTATATTTCGATCCGCTTACAGGCGAGGATGTACACAATATCATAAAGACCGAAAACCCATACGCTGTAGTGGTCGCTTTCGGTGGACAGACTGCAATCAAGCTCACATCGTATCTCAAAAAGATAGGCATGAAGATTCTGGGTACTCAGCCTGATGCAATTGATGCAGCCGAAGACCGTGAGCGCTTTGATGCGTTGCTTGAAGACCTGAATATTCTCAGACCTGAGGGTACAACAGTCATGACTGTGGAAGAGGCTGTAAAGGCGGCTGCGCAGATTGGTTATCCGGTGTTGATGCGTCCGTCATATGTGTTGGGCGGCCAGAATATGATCATAGCGTTTTCGGAGGAAGATATCCGAGAGTATATGGAAATTATTCTCAGGCAAAACATTGAAAACCCGATACTTATAGACAAATACCTCATAGGCACCGAGCTTGAAGTTGATGCGATTTGTGATGGTACGGACATTCTGATTCCCGGTATTATGGAACACATTGAGCGAGCCGGTGTCCATTCAGGCGACTCAATTGCGGTTTATCCTGCATGGAATGTCAATGATTACCTGTGTAAAAAAATAATCGACCACACCAAGCGTTTGGCCATGGCGCTGAAGGTCAGCGGAATCGTCAATATTCAATATTTGCTCAGCGAAGACGAGCTATATGTTATTGAGGTCAATCCGCGCTCGTCTCGTACTGTCCCATATATTAGCAAGGTGACAGGCGTGCCGATGATTGAACTGGCTTCTCGTTGTATGCTCGGAGAAAATCTTGCCCATATGGGATATGGCACAGGTATAGCCAAGCAGCCGCCGTATGTTGCGGTGAAAGTGCCGGTGTTCTCCTTTGAAAAACTCGGTAATGTTGATACGCAACTTGGACCGGAAATGAAATCGACCGGTGAGGTGCTCGGCATTGCCTCAACGCGTGAAGAGGCGCTGTACAAAGGTATGCGTGCGGCGGGATACAAAATGAACAAAAAGGGCGGAATCTTTATCTCGGTCAAAGACCAGGACAAAGCACAAATGATTCACGTCGCACACAAGTTTGCTAAGCTTGGATTTAGCCTATATGCCACCGGTGGTACTGCCGAAAAGCTAAAGAGTGTCGGGTTGGAGATTATCGAAGTCGGAAAAATTTACGAAGGCGAAAACAATGTTTTGCCTCTGATCGAAAGCGGAAAAATCAGCTATGTGATTTCGACTTCAACCAAAGGTCGTGATCCTGACCGTGACAGCGTAAAAATGAGGAGAAAGGCTGTTGAGCGTTCGGTTCCGTGTCTGACATCTGTAGATACTGCAAATGCCATAGCCGATTGCCTTATGAGCAAGTATTGGGATACAACCATTGAGCTTGTAGATATCAACAATATGCGTTCCGGAGCACGTAAACTTCCATTTACGAAGATGCAAGCGTGTGGAAACGACTATATCTACTTCAATTGCTTAGATTATAAGAGGATTACCGATCCTGAGAGTCTGAGCATCAAACTCAGTGACCGCCACTTGGGTATCGGTGGTCATGGTGTTGTGCTGATTGAGCCATCGGATAAAGCGGATGCAAAAATCGGTATATACAATATGGATGGAACACCCGGCGGTGTCGGCGGGAATTCATTATGCTGTGTTGCAAAATATCTGTACGATGAGGGCATCGTGCGCAAGCCTGAGGTGCAAATTGATACGGATGGTTTTATTCGTCGGATGCAGGTGTCCACAACAGGTGATATTGTTTCAATGATCACGGTAGATATGGGGCCGGTTGCATTTAATCCTACGCAGATTCCAGTGGCACTTGATGGCGATAAGATCATAGGTAAGTCTGTTCAGATTGATGATGCAAGCTATAATATTTCTTGCTTGAATATTGGCAATTCACACAGTGTTATTTTCTGTGATGATGTGCATATGCTTGACCTTGCAGAGATTGGGCCTAAGATAGAAAACGATGCGCTTTTCCCTGAAAGAGTCAATGTTGAGTTTGTTCAGGTCTTGGGTGAAAATTCTTTGCTCATGCGCCAGTGGGAGCTGGGCAATGGAGAGACACAATCGTGCGGCACTTGCGCTTGTGCGGCTGCGGTGGCTGCGGTCGAGAATGGTTTTTGTAAGAAGGACACGGACATCACAGTCAAGATGCCGGGTGGAGATTTGGTCATCCGTTATAATGGCGAACATGTGTTCATGACCGGTACTGCAACGAAGTGTTTTGACGGTGTTATAGAAATATAGGACATGATTGCTTTTTGATTTAAGCTGCTGGGAGTTGAACTCCCAGCAGCCAAGGAGCCGGGACTTTTAAAGTCCCGGAATTTCTTTTTGCGGTACATTGACGCAATGCGTTGCCTCATGCTACAATCGGTCGAAGAGGAATTTTGATTTTTTGATAGAAGGATATAAAATTATGGTGGATATGAAACATTACGAGCATATGGTCATGTTAGAGTTATCTGATGATGAGCGTATGCAGTTGAGCAAGCGCCTTGATACGCTAATCGAAAGTTTTTCGGCTCTTGAGCAGATAGATACCGATGGAGTGCTGCCGCTTGTATCAGTGGTAGACGGACAGAGCATTTTGCGTGAAGATGTTGCTGTGAAAATGATCTCAAGAGACGCACTTTTGTCTAATGCACCTGAACAATACGATGGATATTTTCAAGTTCCGGGTGCCATTGAATAGCATACGCAATATACTATACTACAACGATCAGGAGGGTTGACGTGGGTCATTTTGTCAATAAATATAATGTAGATTGTCCTAAAGGTGCAGTACGTGTAATTCTGGATGGTTCCATTATGCATAAAGGACAGCCTGTTACGGCTGGTTCGAAGATGCTTGAGGGATTTATATCACCAATCACTGCAACTGCCGTGACCAAACTCGAAAAAGCCGATATCGTCATAGTTGGCAGTGCGAAGATGGACGAGTTCGGCGTGCGCGGTCTGTTTTTAACAGACAAGCATGATACTATTGTCTGTGAGGCTGTTGAGGCGATTGCTTCGGGTGCGGCTGATGTTGCGCTATGTAATGATTATACAGGTGCTATTGGTGCAGCTGCTGCCGCTCAGAATCTTTTTTACATGCATCCAACTTATGGTTCAGTTTCAAGATATGGGCTGATATCTGCTGTGCCATCAATGGATCAAATTGGGGTTGTGTGCAAGTCGATTGAAGCTGGGGCGCACATACTTTCTATCATTTCAGGTTTTGATGAGCAAGATGGGGTGATGCTCTGCAAGGATCAGCCTACAGGAGCTAGCGGCGCAGGAAAGTTGCGGGTTGGTATGCCGCACGGTATGGGTGAGATGGTATCGCAGTCCGTCTCAGCAATTTTTGACTCATGTGATACAGTCGAAATTGCGCTTGAGCACTTTGATGTATGTGAGCAGGTGATGCACATTCTGTGCTGCGCTGAACTCAGCGCCAGTATCAGTCGATATGATGGGATCAAGTTCGGATTTAGAGCTGAAAAATATTCAGATTTAGAAGCGCTTTACAAAAAAAGCCGAACCGAAGCGTTGGGCGCTGATGTGAAATTTGCAGCGATTGTGGGTGCAATGGTGCTTTCGGAAGGCAATTATTCAAAGTACTATGATCATGCTATGCGTATCAGACGGCGCATGAAAAATGCACTGGATTTTCAAGAATATGACGCAGTTTTAGCCCCGAATGCACATCTTGCGAGACTCTGCGGGTTACCGGCAGTGACCATGCCGAGCGATGCGGGGGCGCTGACGCTGATAGCAAATGCCGGATGTGAAGAAACCCTTTATTCAATATTGAGGAAAAGCTAATGAATTATGAAATTGTAATGGGCCTGGAAGTCCATGTTGAACTGTCAACAGAATCGAAGCTGTTTTGCTCTTGCTCGGCGAAATTTGGTGCAGAGCCCAATGAAAATGTTTGCCCGGCATGTGCCGGGATGCCTGGGTTGCCTGTACGCATTAATAAAAAGGCTATTGATTTGGCAATTGCTGCAGGTTTGGTAACCAATTGTGAGATAAGCCCGGTGATTGCATTTGATAAAAAGAATTATTTCTATCCGGATTTGCCCACAGGTTATCAAGTCACCCAGCTATTTGCGCCTATTTGCACCAATGGGTGGATTGATATCGAAACCGAAATGGGCAGCAAACACATTACGCTCAAGCAAATTCATATCGAGGAAGATGCAGGTAAGTTGGTGCATGATGCACGAACGCGCTCAACGCTTGTTGATTTTAATCGTGCTTCTGTGCCGCTGATTGAAATTGTCTCAAATCCTGATTTTCGCACTGCTGAAGAGGTTACGGAGTACTTGGATAAGCTGCGCTCTTTACTCAGCTTTGCAGGAGTGTCCGATTGTAAGATGCAAGAAGGCTCAATGCGTTGCGATGTAAATATTTCCGTGCGTGAAGTTGGCAGTGATATTCTGGGAACGCGCACAGAAATCAAGAATATGAACTCGTTAAAGGCCATAGCCAGAGCTATTGAATATGAATCACAGCGGCACATCAATGCTTTGGAGACTGGGTGTGAGGAGCTTGTTCAAGAGACCAGACGTTGGGACGATGATATAGGTATGTCGTTTTCGATGAGAGAGAAAGCGCAGGAGGCCGACTACAGATATTTCCCCAATCCGGAAATTTTGCCGATACATATTGATACCTCGTGGATCGATAGTATAGAACGCACTTTGCCTGAACCGGCACACGTGCGGTTTGAAAGGATGACCGGGGTGCTGGGGCTTCCTGAATATGATAGTGGTATTATTACCGGGAGTTTAAATCTCTGTCGTATATTTGATGAGGTTTTGGAGGTCATAAATAAGCCCAAGGAAGTGGTCAACTGGATAATGGGTGACTTGCTTAGTATAACAAAGGCTTCCGGTGTGGGTGATGATGATATTGATATCGACTGCAAAAAGTTTGCACAGCTGATTGGATTGGTTGATAACAAGACAATCAATCGCGCAGTGGGAAAGAAAGTCCTTGTAAAAGTTTTTGAAGAGGGCATCGATCCGGAGGCTTATGTAAAAGAAAATGCGCTAGGCATGGTGAGCGACACAGGATTCTTAGAGGCGGCCATCGCTGAAGTCATTAAGGAAAATGAGAAATCTGTGAGCGAATATCGTGCTGGAAGTCAAAAAGTGTTTGGTTTTATTGTTGGGCAAGTGATGAAAAAAACAGCAGGCAAAGCCGATCCGCAGACCGTCAATGCACTGCTTAGAGCAAAGCTTGATGCTTAGTCTTAGTCCTAGTCCTAGTCTTAGTCTAAATCCCCCTCAGTGATGCCCAAAATAGCCTGTGCGTTGTCATCCGTGTAAATCTGGACTTCGCGCAGGCTTCTGTTAATAGCCCGCGTCCTTGTCCCGGCAAGGAGATCCAGTTCGTCACCGGCCTTTCTGACCCTATCTCTGGCTTTGGTCAGCACTGCTTCAAAGCTCTCAAACTCCTTTTTAACAGCGCCAAGCATCCGCTCGATCTCAGCGGCACCTTTTTGTATTTGCAGTGTTTTGAAGCCGATCTGTAGTGCGTTGAGCATGGCCGAAATTGTTGAAGGGCCGGTCACAATGATCCCATCTTTGCGTAATGCATCTAAAAAAGCGGCATCACGCACAATTTCTGAATAAAGTCCTTCAGTTGGTAGAAATATCACGGCGAAATTTGTTGTTTCGGGCGGCAGAACATATTTTTTCTTGACATCTCGGCCAAACATCTTGACCCGATCAAGTAAGGCCTTGCGCGAGGTCTCAATAAGTGTCGTATCTCCGGCTTCGTAGCCGTCCAGTAGGCGATAATAGTCTTCGAGAGGGAACTTGGAATCAATTGGCAGGTATACATATTTGCCCTCTTCGGCTCCGGGGAACTTGATGGCGTATTCAACACGGTCTTTTGAGCCTGAAATTGTTGGAATCTCAACATCATAGAGCTGTGATGGGAGCATATCTTCGATAATCTGCCCCAACTGCAACTCACCTAAGATGCCGCGCGTCTTGGCACCGGAGAGGACTTTGTTGAGCGAACCTACGGATTCGGCAACGGTCTTCATTTCTCCCAAACCTTTGTTGACACTCTCAAGCTGTGTGCTGACGGTTTCAAAAGACTTTTGCAGGCGGGTTTCGAGTGTCTTTTCGAGCTTTTCGTTGACAGTCAGGCGCATTTCTTCGAGTTTTTTCTCGTTTGAAGTCATCAGAGCGCTGAGATCCTTCTCTAACTCTGTCTGAATCTTGTCCAGTCTTTCATCAACCTTGTTACGGACGTTCTCCATACTACCGGCACTTGAGGTCATGAGTTCGGACAGGCGCTTGCTTTGACGCTCGCTGGTCTGACTGAGCCGCTCGTCAATGCCCTGTCTCAGACGATCCATATTTTCACCTGTTTTGACGGCGAGTTCTCCGACTGCTTTTTGTTGAGATTCCCTAGTGTCGGCAAGCATTGTGGTCAATGCGGCACGTGTGCGGTCAAGTTTTTGATCGAATTCGTCGCGTAGTACGCTGTTTTCCTGTAAAATTAAAGATCTGAGATCAGTCAGGGACTTTTGTACGGCATCTTCTATCCGGAGACTGTCCGGCTCTTTTGTCTTTTTTAATAGGGCTAAAACTGAGATAATTAAGATGAGAATACTGAGTGCCAACAGAATATATTCCAATGAACCATCCTCCGTTTGTTATGTTATCTTTCTGAAAAGCATTATATATCCGTGCATGGCAAAAAACAAGTGACTCTGTAAAGTAACGCTCACCAAAAAATATCGAAACATTAATAAAAAAAATGTTGACAGGAAATCAGCAAAGATGCTATAATTCATCGGTAGTAAGCAGAACGGCATCCTCCGTACTCACCCGGCCACACCTTAAGTGCGCCGAGGTCAATGACAGACAATTACGCCCAACATAAGGGGCGGTCTTGAGTTCGCGGATGCAAAGGCGTCCGCGTTTTGTTATGTGGCAAGTGCTCTGGGTGGGACGCAAGCCCATTGGACAATAGTATATTTCGATGGAGGTGTTTTCACTATTAGCAGCGTGAGTTATCAGATTAACGAAGATATCACCGATAAAGAAGTCCGGATGATTGACGAGGATGGTAGTCAACTTGGGATTATGTCGTCACAGGAAGCATTTAAAATTGCAGTCGAAAAAGAACTTGACTTGGTAAAAATTGCTCCGACCTCAAATCCACCCGTATGTAAAATCATGGATTATGGTAAGTACCGCTTTGAGCAAGCCAAGCGGGATAAAGAGGCGCGTCGTCACCAGCATATTGTGGAGGTCAAGGAAATACGCATGTCTCCAAGTATCGGTATCAACGATTTTAACGTTAAGCTGAATCACGGGCAAAAATTCCTCAAGGAAGGCGATCGACTAAAGATCACAGTCCGTTTCAGAGGCAGAGAAATGGCTCACACAGACATTGGTGAGAAGCTACTCAAGAATTTTGCCGAACAATGTACAGAATATGGAACAGTTGACAAAAACCCCAAACTTGAGGGCAGACACATGTCAATGTTCCTTACCCCGAAAGCAACCAAACAATCTAATCAGGATAAACCTGATAGCAGTAAGTAGAATTTAGGAGAGAAAAAATGCCGAAAATAAAGACACACAGTGGGGCAAAGAAAAGATTCCGTCTCACTAAATCAGGTAAGGTCAAGCGTGCACACGCTTATAAGAACCACATCCTCAATAAGAAGACAACCAAGCGTAAAAGAGGTCTCCGTATGGGTGGTTACGCTGATGTCACAAACGAAGCAACGATCAAGAAATTGATCCCGTACAAATAGGAGGATAGTGTTATGGCTAGAGTAAAACGCGCTGTAACTACGCGCGCAAGAAGAAAAAAAGTTTTAAAGTTAGCTAAAGGTTATTGGGGATCAAAGTCTAAGCATTTTAAAATGGCGAACCAAGCGGTCATGAAATCATTGACTTATGCCTATGTAGGCCGTAAGCTCAAAAAGAGAGACTTCCGTCAGCTTTGGATTACAAGAATCAGCGCAGCTTGCAAAGCGAATGGCATGAACTACTCACGTTTCATGTATGGCTTGAAGCTTTCGGGCATCACCCTCAACCGCAAGATGCTCTCTGAGATGGCCATTCATGAGCCAAGCGCATTTGCAGGGCTTGTCGGAACCGCAAAAAAGGCGATCGGCGCATAGATATTTAGATCAAATTGAATGTCAGACGAGGACTAATCAGCAATGATCGGTCCTTGTTTTTTGCTTCGGAACAGACGGATTTTCATTTATCGATAAAAATATATCGAAAAACAATAAAAAAGTATTGCAATTCGATATTTGTTATGCTAAACTGCCTCCATACTAAAATTTTGGAGGCTATTGGAGGTTATATTATGTCCGAAAGTAATAAGGCGCTGGTGCTCAGCAAAATATTTGTCATACTGTTTATGGTGCTATTGGGTCTGGGTGCGATTTTTTCCCCGAGACTCGTGGCGCGTGTATTAAGCATGTCGGCAATGGCGAGTAGAGCAGGAGCAGCACTGTTTTTGACCACCTTGTACATCGGTATGATTCCGGCGGCGGCACTTCTCATGAGTATGTATTTACTGTTGCGCAGGATTTCATGGGGTGAAGTTTTTGTAAACGAAAATATAATTTACCTGCGTTTCATTTCATGGTGTTTTTTTGTTGGAGGCATAATTTGTATGGCATCGTCTTTGTATTATGCGCCTTGGCTTCCTATTGGAATTGCCGCAGCATTTATGGGACTGGTGGTTCGCGTGGTTAAGAATGTTATCGCCAGAGCGGTTGCGCTTCAAGACGATGCAGACCATACGATTTAAGGAGGCGATGAGTATGTCTATAAGGGTGAATCTGGACATCATGATGGCCAAGCGCAGGATATCATCGGGAGAGCTTGCTGTGAAAATTGGGCTGAGCCAGGCGAATTTGTCCATTTTAAAAACCGGAAAAGCAAGAGCCATCAGATTTTCGACTCTGGAAGCGATATGTGAAGCATTGCAATGCCAGCCGGGAGATATTTTGGCATACGACCCGGAAACTAAAGAAAGCGAAGGAATAGACGATGAATACAGACCATAATCAGATAACACATGAGCCATCACATCCGGGACAAGTCAACCCATCACAATGGCATCATCACATAGTAAAGGAGCAATATGTTAATCCCTTTAAGCCGGACATGATCGATTTTGCTTTCGCCATGATTGCATTTGTGCTGGGATATCTGTTTTCGAGATGGGTATTTGCTTCTTGGCGCGGCTGGGGCGTATCCGTGTTTACCACAATATATCTGGCGAGCGTTTCGGGATATCTTTTTAAGAAAAAAGTCCTCTTAATAAACCCCGCAACTATTTTTTGGCTGGCTGTCACTTGGCTTATCGGCATGTCGTATGCACTGTGGAGCAATGCCGGATTTGCCGGAATCAGGAGTTTGTTCTTGTTTTGCAGTGCAGTTTATTTTGTCATTATTGCCACGGGCAGCACATTAAAGGCAAAGAGCGGCAATTATCTGCTGATTGATGGCATCAGGGCGACAATGATCATCCCATTTCGGAACTTTCTCAATCAGTATGTGAGTTTTTCCGCACTGGCGAGAGGGAAGCGGCGGGGAAAAGTGCTGCCGGTTATTTTCGGAATCGTTGTTGCAGTGATCATGGCGGCGATAATCATTCCGCTGCTTGAAACGGCTGATGCCGGTGGATTTGGTATGGTCTTAGAATTTTTTAGGATGTCATATGATGTAGATTTTGGTGAAATTATCTTTTACATGGTGCTTGCGATTCCGGTTGCAGCGTATTTATACGGATTGATCTCAGGCGCTGCACACAAAAAGGGAACAGATGTAATAAAGCCTGAATCAGCAGAAAAGGTAGTAACCTCAATGCGTATTGTTCCTTCTTTGAGCATAAACATTGTGTTGGGCGCAGTGAGCGTATTGTACTTGGTATTCATTTTCAGTCAAGTGCCGTACTTCTTTTCAGCTTTTACAGGGGTACGTCCGGACGGATGGTTATATTATTCCGAATTTGCAAGACATGGGTTCTTTGAGTTATGTTGGATCGCTGCGATTAATCTGGCGCTACTGACGGCTGCGAACATAAGCAGCAAGAAGTTTCGACTGGAATCTAAGACATTATTAAAGTTATTTAATGTGATACTTGCGGCAATTACTTTGGTACTAATAGCCACTGCGTTTAGTAAAATGGCACTGTATATCAGTACATTTGGGCTCACGATGCCGAGGCTTCTGCCCTGTATATTTATGGTGTTTATGGCGATTGTGTTCATGGCACTGATTGCACTGCAAAAATGGAATTTCTCAATTGTTAAATGCGCTCTTGCGGTAGGTACGATAATGATTGTTGCGCTATGCTTGTCCAATCCGGATGCCATGGTGGTCAGATATAATGCCAATAGATATATGAGCGGAACATTGCATGAATTTGATGTGGAAATTGTCTGGAGGTCAAGAACTGCCGGGGTGTTGGCTGCGACTGAGGTGTATGAGTGGACACAGGATGAAAATCTGCGCAATGATTTGCGGCGGTATATTTCGGCGCATAGTTTCGAAGCCGGCAGGAGTCATATGCTAAGTCTGGAATCAATTAGAGCGCAAGAGGTGGCAAGATCAAGCGGATTCACAGCGCCTGTGCCGCCATCGCGGTGATCATGAGTTTATTTGACATTTACGCCTATAGAGGATAAAATACCCGGAAAATGAGTAATCTATGCTCAAAATAACCTCGAAAGAAGGCACAAGTGCAAGTGTTTATAGCCATCGCCATATGCAAAATTTTATACATGATAGGAAAGCTGATGGGCAAAGGCAGCAGCCTTCCCGGTAAAATTGCGCTCAAAATTTATCCGAATGTTTTAGCGCACTTACAACTGCCGGAACATGTCATTGCCGTTACAGGCTCCAATGGCAAGACATCAACGGCTGAGCTTATCGCTCATGCGCTCAAAGCCTCCGGCAAAAGTGTAGGCTGGAATCATGAAGGCTCGAACCAGATTGAAGGTGTAGCAACGCTGCTGCTTCGTGTTGCGGCGCTTAGTGGAAAAGTAAAAAAGGATGCGCTTGTTTTAGAGTGTGACGAGCGCTATGCAAGGCAAATATTTACCTACATTAAGCCCTCAGCACTGCTCATTACCAATCTGTGCAGAGATCAGCTCACGCGTAATGGACATCATGAATTTGTTTTAGACTACATACAAAGGGCAGTAGATGAAGCCGGAAGCGAGACGACGCTGGTACTCAATGCTGATGATCCTTATGTCTCAACATTGGGGGTTCAAGAAGCCGCATTAGAAAATGATGGGGATGGAGCAATAAAGCTCGATGCCAATATAATATGGTTCGGGGCATGTGCGGACTTTGGTACATCGCATTTTGAAATTGAAGCGACGCCTCGCTATGATGATGGCGCATTTTGCCCTGTTTGTAAAAGTGAAATGAAATATGACTTTCGTATAGCGGGTAATTATGGCGCATTTTGCTGTAATTCATGCCCATTTAAGCGACAAGTGCCGGACTTTGAAGTGACCAAGCTGGATTATGAATCGGGCATGATGGAAATAACCGGAAATGTAACATCGAGAGCGGCACAGTCACTGCACGCAACATCGCTGATCAAAACACATCTGGTATTGCCCGGTCTCATTGGCGCATATAATGTGGTTGCGGCTATAGCAGCGGTCTCTACGACAGGCGTAAGCGCACAGACAGCGGCAAGTGCCATCGATGGGTATATGCTCAAAGGCGGTAGAACGGTTCATTTTTTGATCCAAGCGCGTGAAGGTACGCTATTGATTTCAAAGCACGAAAACTCACTGGCATACGATCAATCGCTGACTTGGGCGGTGAGACAGAAAAAGCCTTGCACGTTAGTGATACTGGTCAATGACATAAGCCGGAAATATTATACGAGTGAGACGTCTTGGCTTTGGGATATTGACTTTGAGATTGCAAACCATGCCATGGTTGAGCATATTGTTCTGGCCGGAAGATATGTCAGTGAACTTGCGGCGCGATTTGCACTGACCGGGATTGATCAAAGTAAAATAGGATATGTCGCAGACATTGATGCGTTGCGGACGTATATTGAGAAAAATACATCCGGAGCAATTTATGTGCTGACATGTTTTTCAGATAAAGCGAAACTACTGGAAGGGCTAGGCCTTGGGAAATAATGATTAAGATTCTACACCTCTACCACGACCTGATGAATCTATACGGAGATCGTGCGAATGCCGAAGTGCTGACGCTTGCGCTTAGGGCACGTGGGCTGGCCTCAATCATAGAGAAAAAAAGCGTTGGTGATGATATAGATATAGGGGCTTATGATTTTTTGTATATAGGCAGCGGTACTGAACGAAGTGTACATGCTTGCCTACGTGACATTGTGCAATACAAAGATACACTGGTAGAACGTATTGAAAATGGCATGAATATACTTGCAACTGGAAATGCGCACGAGATTTTTGGATATGCGATCATAGATGCTGATGCTAAAAGGCATGATGCGTTGGGTGTATTGGATTTTGAAACAGTGCAAGGAAGCGCACGTGTGACCGGGGATTGTGTGGGTGCTACGGATTTTCTTCAAGATCAGTTGATAGGCTTTATCAATCGTGCAAGTATCGGACAAACCGGCACGACTCATCGTCCGTTTGCGTATGCGCTTGGGCCGGGAGCCAACGATGCTTCGAAAACCGAGGGCATACGATATAAAAATTTGCTGGGAACCTATATGACCGGGCCGATTTTGGTTCGCAATCCGCCGTTGCTTCGATATTT
The DNA here is from genome assembly GCA_009781695.1 of Oscillospiraceae bacterium. Classification (GTDB taxonomy): domain Bacteria; phylum Bacillota; class Clostridia; order Oscillospirales; family Oscillospiraceae; genus WRMH01. The sequence continues at coordinate 6,666 of WQVH01000011.1, read as the reverse complement.
TACGGATAAACTCACCGAAGGCAGGGAGGCGGAAGCGGTGATACGTTTTGGCTCGAATGATATCGATGAGGGTGAGTCGGATACTTATGGTCACTCATTTTTTACATTTCAAGAGGATGCATACCAAAAGGCGTTAAAAGAACTATTGGCAAGGATAGAAAAATAGTATATAATGTGTATAAGGCCTTGTTTGAAAAGTCCACGCAACAGTTTTTATGTATCTTTTTCCGACCTGCATTGTTAAAATTTTTGAAGTTCCATGGTATTTTCTCGCAAAAATTTGCCTCGCATGACGAAAAGTACATCAAAAAGCCGGTTGCGCTGATTTTTCAAACAAGGCCGCGTGGTTCATGGACGCAATGGTAGAATTTCAGGCAAACCGGATAGTCGGATGCATGTCATCACTATCTGAATTCAGCTAAGGAGGGCGAGAAAAATAGGTTAACAAAATGTTCACAAAAACCTTGGAACTTTCGCACCGTATCCTCGTCTGAAAAGACGAAACCACTCACCGTTATTTTAAAATTGGAGGATTGAAACCATGAAAAAAGCATTAACAATTCTTTTAGTCGCAGCACTAATGACCGTATCTTTCGTTGGTCTGGCATCAGCTGTTGAAGCTGATGCGGAAACTCCGTACTATCTGTCCATAACCGGAACTGTGCTCGGCGTTGAAGAACTGGAAGGTACGCTACGCGCACAAATTGCATTGCCCGATGCAGATCGCGAAGCAAGAGCCTATTTGAACATCACAGACAGAACCGTATTTCCGTTTGAAGACAATCTTGCCCAAGGCGACACCGTGACCGCATATTATCTCGCCAATGCGCCGATGATTATGATTTATCCGCCGCAGTATACTGTAGCCGTGTTGGTCAATGGTATGCCGGATGATCGGAATGTCGCAGTGGATCGCTTTAATTCTGTGGGCGAAGGTGTATATCTTGCGCAAGGTGGAATGTTGCAATTTACTGTGGGCGAAGACACTGAGATTATATTGGCCGATGGAACGAACTTTAGGGATGGAGATTTTGATGGCAGACGCATTGTTGTGATTTACGGCCCATCAACCAGAAGCATTCCGGCTCAAACCACAGCGATTAAGCTCATCGTACTCTTTGAAGATGCTGTACACCCAATTGGCACAATCGATCCGGGATACCAAACTCCTATGCCTCTGGACATTGACGATACGATTGATGCATCAGGCTGGCCGATTCTCGTAAATGGCAGACAAATCACAGCACCGGCAGCTTACCAAAGTGTAGGCGGCACAATGATGCTTCCGCTCAGAGCTGTTGCCGAAGCGCTGGGTTATGGTGTAAACTGGGATGGTACGCAAAGCAGTGTCAGACTCGGTGTGGCTATTTCACTGTGGATAGGGAATACCGAGATTCACATCGGCAGAATGGCCCCGCAGACCATCAGCGCAGCTCCGGTGCTGATTGATGGAGTGACATTTGTTCCTATGGATTTCTTCAGAGCGATTGGCATCAACAATGCTTATGCGTTCGAAGGTCAGATCGTCATTGACAGAGACGGAGAAATCATGGAATAGCCGATCCGGGAAGTCAAGATTTAATACAATAATACAACCGAGACGCCTTATTTGTTAGGGCGTCTCAGTTAATTCCGGGTTATTTGGCAAGCTTCTATGCATACCGCTTGAGCGTAATGCTCAGTTCATTATCTCTATATTGTACAGCAGTTTCATCACACAGCATACCTACTAATGTCATTTCAGAATGAGTCTCTGATTCGCCGATGAGTTCCCAGTAGTCTTGCTCGATCTCTCGTTGGCGCGGAGCGCTGAGTGCAGTGTGTAATCGCTCCATTTCCTTATCCGGCATATGCTCCAAACAAGCCCGCATGGTGAGCACGATGGCATCATCGCTTTCAGAAATATCCAGATGGAACTCCTTAGCGCCATTACTGTGGCAATATGAAAGCAATTCGCTGGTAATGGCCATGATTTTTTCGAACTTAATCTTCATGATTTTTTCGCATCCTTTCTGAGATGGTGATTATTGGAAGCAAAATCATTGCGATGAAGCCTGCCGCAAATCCATTGTTGTATAGATTCAAGCCGCCGCAGAGCGCACCAACGTGCATGGCAACGCTGACGTGTAAAAATCCTGCAACGATACCCCAAATAATGCCGAACTGCCCTGCAAGTGGCGCAAGGGCTGCCGCAAAGAGTATAGAGGCGACATTCGCAGGGGAAGTAAAGGGCCAGATGTTCAAATAGGCAGACAAGAGTGCGCCAATGATGATGGGAGGTACATTTTTTATATGCTTGCCAAAGCAACCAAAACCGACCATAGTGAAGATTCCGGCGGCGGATATGCCGTTAAGTTCAGCCCCAATCAGCAGTGTTACAGTGGTTGCAAATGCGCACAGAAGTCCCATGTTGATGTATATTGTATTCTTGTACAAAAAGTAAAAATCCGTGATGAGTCGGCCGGAATGTGAAAAGAACTTTCGGTATGTGGCGAGATTGGCCTTTACACCGCCGCCGGTGAAAAGACCACTGATGATCAAGGTGGCAGCAACAGCGTACATAATGATAGCCATGACCGTATTATTGCCATAGCTATATACACTGACAGGGTAGGTTCTCAGGCCCATACTGTTTGCTGTTGTTGAAAGAATCATTGCGATCAGTCCGCCTGCAAATCCCATGCTATACAGGTCATAACCGCTGTGCATTCTGACCATATGTGCCGAAACTGCAGGGAAGATAAAACCAATACAGATGCCCAGAAGTGATCCCAAAGCGATTTCTATCGGTGGGCTGAAAATGCCGAGAAAACTAATTTCACTGACAATGGGGGAGAGTGTGCCAACGAGCAGTGAAGCAAGGTGGTAGTTTGAATAAGGCTCTTTTTTGAATCTTGAAAAAAGCCACACGCCGATAGTCAGCGGGATCATGTTGTAGACATTTTTGCCGAAAAAGGCAAAACCTGCGGTGACCCAGAGTGCCATGATTGTTGCACCGCTGGGTTTTGCGCCTGATTTGATAAACATGATGACGCTCAAGATGCCAATGATTGCGACATTGACCAAGGTTGCGCCCAAGCCGCCAACTGCGATGAAGTCCGTAACCAGAACAACACGCGAGGTGACAATTGTAACAAAACCCTCGATTATACTTGCCGGACGGTCAATAACAAACGCAATGATTAAAAAGCCGACATTGATTGCAAGCATCAGTGCAAAGGGAAATGGCAGCGTCATGCGTTTGTGGGACGAATGGTTCATAGCTTCCCCCCTCAATCATTATACGCATAGCATGTATTGTTCACAATATAACATAATTATTACAAGATGCCAACAAGCACCCAATAAAATCTGCTAAATACGAGCTGAACGGCTGCAACCACAACATAGAGTATTGAAGCCGTCTTTAGGTGTGCAGGATTCCAACCGCCTTCGCCGCAAACAGATTCAACTTGTACGATCCAAGCTTGTGCGTATCGGAAGAAAAAGAGACAGGAGGCGCTGACGAAAACTGCGGTAGATATCAGCGGGTGAATGCCATAATAGATATAGAGAATCGGTGTGGCGAGTGAAAAAATGGATGCGATGATCCATCCCTGCGTGACATCAAAGAATCTGAGTATGATGCAAATGCCAAAGAGTGCAAGCACGAACACCAGTGGATTAAATGCGATCGCTTCAATGATAGATGCCAAATATGGCGTGAGCCAAGCTGTGAGTCCTGAGACATTAAAGATATTCGTAAAGCTCAGCATGATACCCAAGAACATGATGACGTCCCAGTTGCCGCCGGTTGAAATGTCCGGTGTGGACAATACACCCAGAAGCAACATCATTACCAGTGAAGCGAGTAGCACCTGATTGGCTGTGATGGGCAGGAATGTCTGTAAAATCAGGCAAGTAAATAGGAATATGAGTGAAATCAGACATCCTTTTTCCTTAGTGCTCATAGGTCCTAATTCATCGTACATTTGTTGAATTTTATCTTTGGAGACGTGTACGTCCTGTTCAGGTTTGAGCAGAAAGTAAAGTGCGATAACAAAAACTAAGCTAAAAAGCAGCCACGGTGCCATGACAAGAAACCATGTCTCAGGCGTAGCCATGTCTCTCATGGGGCCTTCGGGTAGAAAATTAGTAAATGCAGGGCCGAACAGAGAGCCGTTTAGCCAAGCGATGGAGGGAAATATACTCAAGACCCAACAGGAAATGACGATCAGAGAGCGGCCTTTACTGCCTTTTTCAAGCAGGCAAGCGTCTGCGACACTGACAGCAATAGGGGTCAGCATGAGAAAACGGACGGTGGCTAGTGGGGTGATGATTGCGAAGAGTATTCCTATGACGAACCAACCGCCGAGTATTTTTGCGTAATTGAGGTTTAATCGCCGAAATAAAAATAGTACAATTCTTTTGCCCAGTCCGGTAAAGCGTAATGAAGATCCGATAAACATGGCAGGGATTAAGAGCCAAAGTGATCCTCCTGAAAATCCCACAGTCAAGTCAGCTATGGGGATTCCGGCAATGAGTCCGCCGAGTATGATAATCACTGCGCCTATGATGAGTGTGCCGCCTGCCGGGCGAAATACCCATGCGGAGAGCGCTGCCAGCATGGTTGAGAGCATGATGTGGCCTTGGGTGTCCAGTCCTTCGAATGGGCTGACGAGCGCTAATACGGATGCTAGGACTATAAATAAGAGTGTCAGGATGAGTCTGGGCGATAGAATATTTGATGGCACTATGTTCATGTATTCCTCCGGATGGTGAATTGCAATTGAGCACTATAACTGCGTGTGGTATTATAACATATATGTAGAAAAATAGCAGTTGTTTTTTTGGAGCAAGTAGTGTACAATTAAAGTAGGAAGTCATTCATAATTTAAGGAGTTGTTGAAATGAATAATAACAAAATACTGATCTATGCCATTTGCGGATTTGTAGCGGTTGCTGCAGCAGTTACAGCGGTTTATCTTTTCAGAAATGAAATAGCAGACTTTTTTGTTGATATCAAAGCCAGAATCGATGAGAAGAGATTGGGTTCGGCAGGGGAATTCGCAGACGAATTTGAATAAACCCCAGTGCATCGCAGAAAAAACCCGGCATAGCCGGGTTTTTTGCTTATACTTTTAAATAATATCTGTTGTACGTTATCTTACCAATAGGTGATATTGATGCTGTTAAAGTTTTATGTAGAAGAAAAAGATAGGGATAAAACGGTCCATTCGGTGTTGCGCCGTGATTTGAAAGTTTCTGCCACCATGCTTCGACGCCTGAAACTGGCTGATGTGATTCATGTTTCCGGGAAGTCTGTGTTCACGAATTACAAGCTTTCGCCGGGGGAGACATTGGAGGTGGACATCGGTGGTGCGGAGCAGCCATGTGATAATCTGCCTGAATATGGTGCACTTGAGATGTTATTTGAAAATGAGGGGCTGTTGGCGGTGAATAAACCGTCCGGGGTGCTGGTTCATCCGTCACGGTCAAGAAATACAGGGACGTTATCAAATTTTGTAGCCGGGTACATAAGCGGAATGAAAGACGATGATGTGTTATGTGCGACACCGCCCATGGGCACACAGATGGCGTGTCATGCTGTCAATAGGTTAGATAGGGATACAAGCGGGGTTGTGCTTTTTGCAAAAAATAGCTATATGAAAGATCTCGCTTCAAAAGCCCTGTCCGCATCGGAAGCAAGGAGAGAATATCTTGCGCTGGTGTATGGTAAAATGCCGGAATGCGGTACGATTGATGCGCCAATTAAGCGATTTGAAGAGCGTAATTTGCTTAGGGTTGTAGCTCCGGATGGGCAAAGAGCGGTTACGCATTTTGAGACACTTGAGGTCTTTGATATAGTGGATGGTAATGAAAGCGCTAGTCCGTCAGAGCAAGGGTATGTTGCTGGTGCGCTTATGATACCGGCTATAAAGGGGGTGTCTTCTGCTGTATCTCTTGTTCGGTTTCGGCTGGAGACCGGGCGGACACATCAGATCAGAGTGCATGGTTTGCACATAGGGCATCCGATTCTGGGTGATAAGCTTTATTGCACCAACGAATCAATGGCGACATCTCAAATGCTGGGTGTAGAAACCCAAGCGCTTCATGCACAGTTGCTTGCGCTTACTGAGCCATTATCGGGAGCATATATGGAAATAACTGCGCCTTGGAAAGTTCCGGCAGATATGGAAAAAAGTCCGCAATTGATGCGAAAAATTACCCTTGCAATTTACAATAGGATGTGCTACCATACTTAGGCTGACATAGTGGAATGCAGTTTGTTGAAATTCTGTCGTTACGCGAAGCAAAGCTCGATGAGGCCCAGTAGTTCAGTTGGTTAGAACGCCAGCCTGTCACGCTGGAGGCCGACGGTTTGAGTCCGTTCTGGGTCGCCAAATTAAATCAGCGGCGCTTGCCGCATATGCTTTCGTAGCTCAGTAGGCAGAGCACTCCCTTGGTAAGGAAGTGCTTCGGTAAGTAAGAGAATCTTATAGAAGTTCCTAGTTGCAACGTTTTTGAGCATTTAACAAATGCCAAAAGATATAGAAAAAAGCGATTTACCCACTAAGTTACCCGTTACGCATTTTATATCCATTTTCTATAGTGGGTATGTAGCGGGTACAGAAAACAGAAAAACCATGTGGGAAAAACCCTGCAAAATCAATGCCTTGCTTTCGT
>WQVH01000010.1 GCA_009781695.1 Oscillospiraceae bacterium | reverse complement strand
GAGAGAAGTATATGGTCTTGATAAAAATCTAGTTATGTAGCAATCAATAATGGTGGCTCCGTTTGTCCGGAACGGTGGCTCACGCCACGCCGGACAGGCGGCTCCGCCGCACAAGAATATTCATGGTGAACCGCTAACCACAAAACCGCCCTACGGCTACAAACGAAACCCTGATAACCCTAAATTTTGGGTCATTGATGAGGAGGCTGCTGTGATAGTGCGGCGAATTTACCGTCAGTATATTGAGGGTCACGGTATAGATCAGATTGCGGTGGGCTTAGAACGCGACAAGATTATCATTCCAACGGTCTATGCCCGAATCCACGGTCACAAAGTTACCGGAATTGTACCGCCCAATGGCGACTTTGCTTGGAAAGCGACAACTGTTCAAAAAATCTTGACCTCACAAGAATATTGCGGCGATGTGGTGAACTTTAAGACCTATCGGAAATCCTATAAAATCAAGAAGCGGATGGAAAATCCGCTTGAAAATCAGATGGTTTTCGAAGATGTGCACGAGCCCATCATTGAACGAGAATTATGGCAACGGGTGCAGAAGCAATATGGAAGAACTCGTGTGCGACAGACGGTGAAAAGCGAAAAAAATATGTTTGCAGGTCTGCTCGTCTGCTCAACTTGTGGCGGGAACCTGGCGTTCCATTTTAACCAGAAGAACCACAGTCTAACGTATTTTAACTGCCGCACTTACAACAATCGTGGCAAGGAGCGTGGGCAATGTGATGCCACTCATCATATCCGTACTGACTTTCTTGAGCAAGTGGTGTTGGGCGACATTAAGCGCATCACGGCTTTTGCCAAGCACTATGAGGATGACTTCTTACGAATTCTCACAACGGGTATGGGTGACGAAATGGAGCGGCAACTCTACACGTCAGAGCAGCAAATCCGCAGCTTGAAAGCTCGAAATAAAGAGCTGGATTCCCTGTTCGAGCGAATTTATGAGGACAACCTGAGTGGTAAGCTTACCGATGACAGATTCGCCAAAATGTCCCGCAAGTATGAGGATGAGCAGGCGGAAAACGAGGCGCAGATCGTAATGCTGAGCCGCGAGGTGGCATCTAAAAAGAGTACAGCGGGTTCTGCTCGTGATTTTCTCGCCACCGTCAAGCGGTATACTCGCATGAAAAAACTCACGCCAGAGATTCTGCGTGAGTTCGTGGATAAGATTGTGGTGCATCACCGTGAGCGGATAAGTGTTGCGGGTAAGGACAGCCCTGCTGCCGAAGTGCAGAAAGTTGAAATCTTCTACAACTGTGTTGGTGCAATAGATGTGCCGGACTTGAAGAAGATTCCGCAAACGGAAATTCACATTCCAACAAGAAAGGGCGTGGCGGTGAGCTATGCCACTGCGTAAAAAGAAAGTGGGTGTTGTCAAGTGACTCGAGATTGTACTACAATCTCGAGTCACTTGACAACACCCTCACTGGCGGAGAAGGAGGGATTTGAACCCTCGCACGCTGTTTACACGCCTACTCCCTTAGCAGGGGAGCCCCTTCGGCCACTTGGGTACTTCTCCATAAAATTGTATCAGCGACCATCTGACAAAACAAAGCATCAGATATTGCGACTGACGGATATTTTAACGCTCTTTATGACAAATGTCAATAGTAAGTTGATTAAAATAGATGCTCATCATAATGCGCACGAACTCCACCGACCAGCGGCGGACGCGTCCTTGCCGCCATAAGCGGAGCATTACCAACATGTGCGGTCTCCAAACGCAACGGAATAGCCACACGTTTAAGATGCATTCCGATGAGCGTTCCACCGATGTCAAGACCTGCATCCGCCTCAATGGACTCTAAAGCTACAGGGTCTTTAAAACCGGAATAAGCCGCTGAGGCAAACGCACCGCCTGCATTGGGCATCGGAATAGCATTGACTATTTTAAATCCAGCCGAAGCAACACGCTCGATAATGATTGCACGGTTTAAATGCTCGCAGCACTGCGCTGCAAGATAGATGCCTCTTTCTGAAAAAACTTCATTTAACGCATCAAAGACGGTAGTTCCAATTTCGGGTGTAGAATTTGTACCCACACGCTGACCTGTAATCTCACTTGAAGAACACCCGACAACAACAATGTGTCCGGATTCCAATTTGGACTGTGATATGAGCTCCAAAGCCGCATTGTGCACAGCACCCTTGATCTCGCTTAAATCAAACATCTTCTTTACCTATCCAAAGATATATTGTCAATTCCATTTTGCTCGAATTCTTCGATATACTCATCAATACGATCAGTAAGCTCGTTATAATTCTCAGGACTGATCGGCTCAAAATCCATATCCCGGCGAGCCAATTCCTCAGCAAGAATCTCAAAGAAAACAGAATCCTCATATTCTGCAATAGCTTCATGAATCCCGCCGTTTTCAAAAGCTGCCGAAGGCTTGCAATCACCGGCAATATATTCGGCAAGCGTGGGCATATCATGCCTATGGCAGTATGAAAAAAGCTTGCTTTCTACGATGTCATAATCTGTGAAACGATCCGACCCTCTAGTCGAATTAAGTATCCAATTTCCTATATAAGCCATATCCAGAAGTCGTCTAAATTCGAGTTCAGTTAATTCAATTTTCATAACGCACCTCCTAGTCTAGCAGTGCGAGCCTGATTGCGATTGGGTGTCGACAAGCCGATAACTTGTATCATTATTCTAACACATTCATAAGAGAATTTCCACCGGAAATTCTCTTAAATTCCACGCGATCACAAATGAATCACATGATCATCGCTCTGTGGCGGTAAATCAGAGTGAAATGCTGCCTCAGACACCACCTCCGACTGGAAAACAGTATCATCCACAGTGACAATATCCATATGCTCAATCATCGCAGGAAGAACAAAAGTGATCTTCGTGCCGATACCCTCACGGCTGAGCACCTCCATATGCCCCTTATGACGTGCCGCAATCCACTGAGCAATGGACAACCCCAGACCGGCACCGCCTGTAGCCCTTGCCCGTGACTCATCCGCTCTGACAAAACGATCAAAAACATTAGGCAGTACATCCGGACTGATGCCGATACCATTATCCTCAACAGATAATTTGGCATAGACACCATCATGAGTTGCGGCGATTGTGATTTGCCCATCCGAATCCGTATATTTTATCGCATTATCGACCAATATCCGCAGTGCCTGCTTGATCAGTGTACGATCAGCTAAAACTGTAGTCTTATCAGTGGAAACATTGATACTTTGTTTTGCGCCCAGCATTTGTGTCTCACTGACCACTTCCTCAATAATATCAGCAAGCAAAATATGCTCTTCCACCAGACTGATCCTATTGCTATCACCGCGCGCAAGAAACAAGAGTTGCTCAACCAGCTCCTTCATGCTCTCTGCCTCGTCTTTAATTGCCGTAACCGACTCGGTCAAGGTTTTAACATCCTCTTTACCCCAACGGTCAAGCAGATTGGCATACCCCTGTATTACAGCAATCGGAGTGCGTAACTCGTGTGACGCATCGGATACAAATCTGGCTTGAGCGGCATAGGATTCATTTATCCTGTCGAGCATACCATTGATCGCATCAGCCACATTTCTGAGTTCTTCATGCATATCATCGACTTGTATGCGTGCGTCCAAATGACCTGCGTCAATGCCATCGAGCTTACCGGCAAGCGCCATCATCTTTTCATGATTAAACTGCTGGTTTATTTCAGAAAAAGATTGTGCAGCTTTTGCAAACTCCGAAATAGGCTCAAGAGATTTTCGGATCATTTTTCGATCATCCACGATCTGAGACAGCAGTACAATAAACTCCAACACCATGAGCACAACAAGCGCATAGAAAAACACGATGATGAATCTACCGATATGAAGCTCGACCTCAAAAGCACCATCGTCTGTTGCAATGCCTACAACATAAGTAATACTGTGTAAAGTACGTTGCAGTCCGCCAGGCTGTGCCCTAAACCCTCTGACAGTCTGTTGTATATCAAATGGAAGATATCGGGTAAATGGCCAATCAACATCACCGCCAACGGAAAGCTCAGGAAGTGCGCGTACACGAATCCCTGCAAAATCACTCCACACACCCTGCTCAGGGGCTTCATGTTCGATCAGTAATTCGAGTGCAGAAGTGACCCTGTTTTCACTATAAAACGCAAGCGCAAGCGCAGCAATGATGATGATCATTATATTCAGTCCGAAGAAAATACCCAGCAAGCGAAAGAAGAGCTTGACACCCAGCCTATTGGCTATAGAACTGCGGATTTTTCCGGCATTTTCAGTTGTTTTTTCGATGTTATTCATCTTTGATCACATATCCTACGCCGCGAACGGTATGTATGAGTTTTATATCAAATGCCTCATCAATTTTTGTGCGCAAAAAACGTATATAGACATCAACGGCATTGGTACCTCCATCAAAGTCATATTCCCACACATGTTCAAGGAGCATTTCCCGCGACAGGACAACATTTTTGTTTTTAAGCATATAATGGAGCAGATCGAATTCACGCTTAGTTAGCTCAATGGGAGTATCATCATAAAACACAGTATGACGCTTTATATCCAGACTGATTTTCTGTGCACTAAGCAAATCAGCATGTGCCGTGCTATTTTCTGCCCCTACTTTACGTAAAATTGCACGAATCCGAGCCAGAAGCTCTTCAATAGCAAAAGGCTTGGTGATGTAATCTTCAGCGCCTTGATCCAGACCGGCGACCTTATCCATCACTTCATCACGGGCAGTCAGCATAATGACAGGTACTTTTGAAACACGGCGCAATCTGCGCAGAACCTCCATGCCATTGAGTTCAGGAAGCATGATGTCGAGCAATACAAGGTCGAATTTTTCCGATATTGCAAGATCGTATCCCATTCTGCCTGTAAATGCTTTGGTTACCTCATAGCCTTCATGGCACAGTTCCAATTCAACAAACCTTGCCAATTTTTCCTCATCTTCGATCAGTAGGATTTTTACAGATTCATTCAAAATATCACATCCTTCCTTAAAGATAGATCACATCATCGTCATCATCGTGTGCTTTATGATTGCTCTGCGTGTGTTTTTCTTTCTTGTTGGGATTGTGTTTATCTCTGTCTTCGTCATCGTCTTCATCATCGTCAGCTAATGCACTTTTTACATCATCAACAAAATCCGATGCAACATTCATCACATTATTGACCTCATCTCTATCCAGATCAGGCCCGGAAAAACGATATCTTATCCCGCAGAATAAAGTAATAATAAACACAGGCAGCGTGATCCAAAATGCAAAGAGCAACAAGAGAAATATAATCACAGGAATGGAGAACAAATGTTCATTATTTTTGTGTGCAACCAGCTTATTTGCCATGCCCTTGTTTAGCAAAGACAAGAGAAATTTGCCAAACCGCTTGAGCATAGACTCAAAACCCTCGCCCTGCCTGCGACGTTTGCGGCTTTGGGCGGATAGACCGGCGTCACCTGCAAATCCTGCGCCGGAATAAAACCCACCACCGGGTGGAGTCTCGACCTTGCCTTGTTTTTCAAGATATACAAGTGCATCCAAAAGACTGCCGTCTGAATTGTCCAGCGCTTCTTTGGCTTCTGCATAACTGACACCTGTCTTCTCGCGCAGTTTTTCAGCTTTGTCTAAATCGGTCATAATGATCTCCTTCGCCATAGGTCTGATGGTCTTAAGCTACTGATGTGCAAGCGCATATAGTTGTGCGCACAACGGGGAATTTATAATAGCATATTAGCATAAGTCGGATAAAAAGACGATTTGCCGAAGATGAAAGGATTATTAAAATCAGTCTTATTCATTGCTCAATAATTATTGAAGCCGCCCTCATCGGGCGGCTTCGGTGCAAACAATGAGAACTTACTACGAGCCTACGCTCTGCTCATGACATAGCCCTTGAGGTCATCCCACGTATTATAGACCCCTGCTTCGTGCCATTGCTTGAGTTGCTCCTCAGAGTAACCCAACTCTTTGAGGATATCTTCGGTATGCTCAGCCAGCATGGGCGCTCTGGTGTATGGCAGCGCATCAGCACCTTCGATGCTGACCGGCGGGCGAACCATTGCACGCTTGCCGGAGGGATAATCAACCTCTTCGAACACACCTGCAGCCCAAGCCTGCTTGTCTTCCAGCACTTCTTCCCAAACTTGGCATATTGAGAAGGGAATATCTCCCTCTGTAAGGATTTTTGTCCACTCCTCAGCGGTCTTTTGCGCAAAAGCATCACTGAGAATCTGAACAAACTCGCCATGCAGCTTGTTATTTGTGATGCTAGCCATGGTGTAGCGCTCGTTGCCTACGAGATCTTCACGGCCGATCAAAGGCATGAACATGGGGTAGAAGATATCAAATGGCGGCATCGAAATTTGAATATGTCTGCCATCTTTACTCTTATAAGTGTTATTAAATGGATTTTCAGCAGTTTTACGGCTGATTGGGTAGATCTGCCCCAAGCCCTTATACTGCGCAGCTTGAATGGCAATACCCTGAACAAACACGCTGCAATGAAGCAGATTGGTCGTGACCTTGTCACCCTTTCCGGTCTTTTGCGCATTATACAGTGCGGTCATGATTCCGGCTGCAAGGAACATGCCGGAGACGTGGTCGCCGATACCGGGGATGAGATTTATGGGTTCAGAATCCTGTTGGTACAGCGTACCCAACAGGCCGCCGCGTGCCCAAAATGCGGTGAAGTCATAGCCCGGAAGATTCATATCAGGGCCGGTTTCACCAAAGCCTGTAAACGAAGCATAGACGAGTTTTGGAAATCTTTCTTTTAAATCTTCATAATTCAGCCCCAACTTGGCAAGTGCCTGCGGACGCCAGTTGGTCAGGAAGATGTCGGTGTCTTCCAGTAACTTGAATAGGATTTCGCGTCCTTCAGGAGCTTTGAGATTAACGACTAAGCTGCGTTTGTGTGCATTTTCAAGGTCAAAGGTAGTGTTTTCATACGGATCGCCGAGTCGGCCTTCCGATGCGCCATTGAATCTTACTTGGTCGCCGCCCTTCGGCTCTATTTTGATTACGTCAGCTCCGAATTCAGCAAAAAATCGCGCGCACGCAGGTACGGCGATAAATGTGCTCATTTCTACAACTCTGACACCTTCAAGGGGTTTTTTAACGCTCATGTTATTTCCTCCTGTATGATGACTCATTTGCTTTTGGTGCTGGTGGCCGGAATCGAACCGGCACGGGATTGCTCCCACGGGATTTTAAGTCCCGGGCGTCTACCTATTCCGCCACACCAGCGTATGGCTAAAGCAATTCGCCTTGCATTATACATTTTCGTGATGGGTTTTGTCAATGAGAAAATACTTGACAAATAGCGATTAGAGTCTATTATTTATTTATGTTTAATGGTCAACAAGTGAACAAAATCAGGGGGATGAACGGATATGCAAAAAATACCGTACAAAATATATCTCACGGAAGAAGAGATTCCAAAGTCGTGGTACAATGTCCGTGCGGACATGAAAACAGACCATAGGCCGATTTTAAATCCTAAGACACTTGAGCCGGTGACCGTGGAAGAACTTTCACCGGTATTTTGCGATGAGCTGATTAAGCAAGAGTTAAATGATACAGATCGGTATATAGCAATTCCCGAAGGCATACGTGACTTTTATAAAATGTACAGACCATCACCGTTGGTGCGTGCGTATTGTCTGGAAGAAGCGCTGGGTACCCCGGCAAAAATCTACTATAAGTATGAAGGCGGCAATACATCAGGAAGTCATAAATTAAACTCAGCAATTGCTCAAGCCTATTATGCCAAGCAGCAGGGACTCAAAGGGGTCACGACCGAGACCGGCGCAGGGCAGTGGGGGACTGCGCTTTCAATGGCATGCGGATATTTTGGTCTGGATTTAAAAGTATTCATGGTTAAGGTCTCAGCCGAACAAAAACCCTATCGCAAGGGCGTAATGGAAACTTTTGGTGCATCCGTGACCCTTTCGCCGTCCGATACGACAGATATTGGTCGACTGATGCTCAAGAACCATCCGGAATCGGGAGGCAGTCTGGGTAATGCAATTTCAGAAGCCGTTGAAACGGCAGTGCTCAATGATGGATACAAATATGTTTTGGGCAGTGTTTTAAATCAAGTGATCTTGCATCAGACCATTATTGGACAAGAGGCAAGACTGGCCTTTGAAAAGATCGGCGATTATCCGGATGTAATCATCGGCTGTGCCGGAGGTGGCTCGAATCTTGGCGGTCTGATGCTGCCATTTATGGCCGATAAATTGGCAGGGGAGAAAAGCCCTTACTTTATAGCCGTTGAGCCTGCGTCATGTCCATCGTTGACTCGCGGAAAGTTTGCGTATGACTACTGTGATACCGGAATGGTCACACCTTTGGCCAAAATGTATACGTTGGGCGCAACGTTTATACCGCCGACGAATCATGCAGGCGGACTGAGGTATCACGGTATGAGTCCGATCTTATCTCAGCTTTACCATGATGGGTATATTGACGAAGCCAGAGCGATTAGCCAGTCAGAAATATTTGAGGCGGCCGTACAATTTGCAAGACATGAGGGCACATTGCCGGCACCAGAGTCTGCTCATGCGATTAAAGCGGCTATTGATGAAGCGATAAAATGCAAAGAAACAGGCGAGGAAAAAACAATTCTCTTCTGCCTGTCAGGAACCGGTTATTTTGATATCGGTGCTTATATGAAATACAATGAAGGAACACTGGCTGACCTCGTTCCAACAGATGAAGATCTTGAGCGAGGATTCTCGGCAATTCCAAATATAAATTTGTAGACAAACCGTAGGGGTAAGCTGCGTTTGCCCGCATGATTGTACATTTTTGCGGGCGAACACAACCCCAATCTCAATAATTAACCACCGAGATAGAGCTTCTTAAGAATAAACTCCACCAATCCATACGGCAATATTCGTTTAAGTAAAGCAAAGATTTTATACTCCGCTCCGACAATAGTGCGCAGCGGAGGATTTTTTTTAAAAGAAAGCCGGAAAATAACCTTTGCCACACAGTCCGGAGACGCTCCTGCCAGCTCATCTTTTTCCATCTTTGCAACAGACTCAGTACAAGCCTTATAATATGGCGAGGCTTCATCAATATGGAAACTGCGCGCACTTGTAAACCCGGTATGGGTATCTCCGGGCAACACCAGTGCAACTTTGATATTATAATCGGACACTTCCATCCTCAGCGCTTCGGCGTAGGATTCAAGGGCAGACTTAGATGCACAGTAATGCGACTGGAAAGGTATTGCAAAAATAGAAGCGACTGAACTGATCATCACGCACAACCCGCACTCTCGCTTGCGAAAATGCGGGAAGAAGTGACTGTTTAAATGCAAAATCGCACTAAAATTCGTATCCATCAGCATATTGACTGAATCTGCCGGAAAGCACTCAGCCGGACAAGCGATACCCAGTCCCGCACTGTGCAGGACAATCCCGATATCAACTTCCGTCAAAAGTTCAGTTAATACATTTTTGACAGACTGAGCATTGCAAACATCCATAGCAATAGGATGTATTTGCCCTCCGCCGTCAAAATTCAGCGTTTCCTTTTGCGGATTTCGGGACGCAGCATAGACATGATATCCATTTTGGGCAAAAAGCCTCGCACAGGCAAGCCCAATACCTGATGAGCCGCCTGTGATAAAGATGTTGTTTCCGTATCCGGATGTAAGTGATGGACTGATCATGCGGCATCAAAGACTTTTTTGAATATGGCAACCGCTTCATCCAATTGCTCTCGAGTATGCGTTGCCGTGCAACTGGTGCGCAACAGACACTCTCCATCATTGACCGCAGGTGCAACCACCGGATTGCAATAAACACCGGCCATCAACAATTCATGATGAATTTTAAAGGTACGTATTGTATCATAGGTCATCACAGGAACTATAGCGGTCTCGGAGTCACCTATAGTAAGTCCGACTTCACGGAATTTTGCTCTCAAATAATCGCCATTTTCCTTAAGTTTTATTGGGCGATCCGGTTCACTCTTCATGATACGCAGCGCCTCGAAGGCTGCCCCTGCACAGGCAGGGGGAATGGATGCGCTGAAAATAAATGGGCGGGAATTATGCTTTATATAATGCGTGACATTTTCCTTTGCGGCGACATAACCGCCGAGGCTGGCTAAAGACTTAGAAAAAGTACCCATGATGATATCGACTTCATCTTCAAGGCCAAAATGATTTGCGGTGCCTCTGCCATTTTCACCGATCATACCCAGACCATGCGCATCATCGACCATCACGCGTGCGCCAAAGCGTTTGGCAAGTGCGACAATGTCAGGCAGACGTGCAATGTCGCCCTCCATTGAAAAAACGCCATCAGTGACAATGAGCTTTCCGGCATCTGCCGGTGAACGTTCTAATTTTTCTCTCAGCTCGTCCATGTCATTATGCGCATATTTTAATACCCTTGCAAAGCTCAAACGATTGCCGTCAACAATGCTGGCGTGATTTTGCCTGTCTGAATATATAATATCTCTTGGTCCTGCGATTGCAGAGAGCACGCCAAGATTTGTCTGAAATCCCGTGCTGAAAGTCAGCGTAGATTCCTTGTTTAGAAATGAAGCAAGCGCTTCTTCAAGCTGGTTATGCAGCTCAAGCGTGCCATTTAAAAATCTGGAACCTGAACAACCGGAGCCAAATTTCTTGACCGCTTCGATCGCTGCGTCCATAACGCGAGTATCGCAAGTCAGTCCCATATAATTGTTAGAACCCAGCATGATTGTCCGGCGTCCCTCAATCGTGACCACTGTATCTTGATAAGTAGACAGCGCATGAAAATAAGGATAGATGCCTGCATCCATGACCTCACGGGCAGCCGTGAATTTCTCGCATTTTTCAAAAAGATCCAATGTATGTAACCAACCTTTCAGCATTTCGCTCCACATTCTACCATACGCCCACATCACTTTCAATAAAAACTATTAGACCTTGGTAAGCGCTGATTAATGCACACGCCTTGTCTTTGTGGTTATTTTCCCACCTGTTTTCCGCATTTTTCAGTTAAATACATGATAGTATTCGCCCTCAAAATCCAAAAAACAGTCGAAAAATCCCTCACAAATACTTCATCAGCGCTTACCTTGCTTATTGTTGGTTGCATAAACGCACGTCATAGATTATACTTGACCTCAGCGTATGTCCTATAGGGAGATGAAAATGGATACAATCAAAAGAGAAAAGCTAGACAGCATCGGATTTAAATTTTCTAAAGCGATGGGGCAGAATTTTCTCACAGATTCAAACATACCTGAAAAAACTGTGAGGCTTTCAAATATTGATCAATCATGCGGGGTACTTGAGATCGGGCCGGGAATAGGTGCGCTGACCTTACCACTGAGTGCGGTTGCAGGAAAAGTGGTTGCAGTTGAATTGGATGAAAAACTACTGCCGATTTTATCAGACACTTTCGCACATTGCGAAAATGTTGAATTCGTGGCGGGCGATATCCTAAAACTTGATGTTTCGCAGTTACTCAAAGATAAATTTGTTGATTTTAGATATTGCGTTTGCGCAAATTTGCCGTATAATATTACTTCGCCGATACTCACCAAGCTTATTGACTCTGACCTGTTTGAGCAAGTAACAGTGATGGTGCAAAGGGAGGTAGCCAGACGCATGTGCGCTCTACCCGGCACGTCTGACTACAGTGCATTTTCGGTTTTCATTAACTATCATACTGAGCCGACCATACTGTTTGATGTACCCCCGGAGTGTTTTATCCCGCGGCCTAAAGTGTATTCGTCTGTAGTGCTTATGAGGACACGAACTGAAAAACGGCTTTCCAAAGCAGATGAAGGTCACTTTTTCCGCATTGTACGTGCAGCATTTGGTCAGCGGAGAAAAACGCTTGTCAATGCACTCTATGCTGCTTTTGGCAGTAAAATGACGAAAGCTGATATTATGGATATCATAATGTTTTGCGGATTCGATCCGCGAATCAGAGGCGAAACACTAG
Organism: Oscillospiraceae bacterium; assembly: GCA_009781695.1. Lineage (GTDB taxonomy): Bacteria > Bacillota > Clostridia > Oscillospirales > Oscillospiraceae > WRMH01. The sequence goes on along the minus strand of WQVH01000010.1, from coordinate 35,206 downwards.
GGATTGAAGAATTTATCAAAATCTCGAAGCAATTTCAACTGACTTAAGGAGTGGTTATTTTTGGAATCCAGCACCATAGCGCTGATCATCATCGGAGTGATGATGATATTGTACATAATTGATGTGATCCCTATTGCAACGACATCAATTTTGGCAGTTCTTGCACTTGCAATTTTTGGAGTGATACCGTTTTCTGCGGCGTTGGGCGGATTCGGAAGCAATATTGTTTTTCTCATTGTCGGAATGGTCATCGTCGGTGACGCACTGTTTGAGACCGGTGTTGCAGGACTTGTAGGCAAGACGATTATATCTCTGGTGGGCACAAATGAGCGGAAGTTTATTGGTGCATTGTTTCTTGTAATACTTCCAATTTCAGCTTTTTTGAGCAACACGGCTACCGTTGCGATGACTATGCCGATCGCAGCAAAATCAATCGCACACTCCAATGGAAAATTAACAAAAAAAGATATCTACATGATTATCGGACTGATTTCTGTTGTCGGCGGAGGGCTGACGATCGTAGGTTCAACACCTCAACTCATTGCACAGAGCCTCTTCATTGAAAATGGAATACGCCCGATAGGGTTTTTCGAACTCTCACTGATCGGATTGCCGATTGTGGCGCTGCTTGCGGTTTATTTGTTGACTTTTGGACACAGTTTGAAAAAGAAGATATTTGATTTTCCGGAGGCAGAAGATTACACCCATGAAATGCATAACGAATCCGAGGCCGAACCGGTAAAAAGAACGCGTGCCGAAATTATCAGAATGTTCATCTCAATTGGTGTACTTGTTTTTTGTGTGGTTGGATTCATTACCGAATTGTGGACCTTGGGCATAGTGGCTATGGTGGGCGCTGTGATTTGTGTGGTTACAGGCTGCATATCTCAAAGGACGGTTTTCCAAAAAATGAATTGGACGACCGTTGTGATCATCGGTTGCTCATTCGGCGTTGCGGCCGGTTTAGAATATAGCGGAGCCGGGATCATGATTGCATATGGTATGATCAACTTCTTTGGAGACAGCATGTCACCTTGGATATTATGTGTGATACTGGCTTTGGTTGCAGTAATTTTTACCAACTTCATGTCCAGCACAGCAACGGCTGCACTGCTCATTCCGATTGCGGCAATAGTTGCTGCTGAACTAGGTTATGATATCAGATCGATGGTTATTGCGGTGGCTGTTGCGGCAAACATTGGTTACGCAACGCCCATATCAACACCGCCGATCACAATGACACTGGCGGGAGGTTACCGGTTTACAGACTATGTCAAGTTCGGTGGCTTGTTTAATGTTATGGCATTTGTGCTTGTGATACTACTGTTCCCACTGGTCTTGAATATCTAATTGATCAGAATAAAAGCAAAATGCGGGCGCCCCGGTGTGGTGTCCGCATTTTGAGAATTTGATAAAATGTATTGTGGGAGGATCGCAAAGATTTACTCTTTACAGACCACCAAACATCCTCAGCTTTGAATAGACGCTGCTGCTATCAGCCTTAAAACTTAGGCGCTAAACACCGCATAAGCCAACGGAGTCATTGCAACAACTGCGACTAAAGTAAGCAATAGGAAAATGATATTACACTTCCACGTGTCTCTTACTTCAATATGGGGACCATAATACAATGCCGTTGTTGCGGTCGAAGCCGGAATTGAAACACCGATACAACCGGCAAAAGAGCCGATCATGACCCATGCCATGGACATGGGTGAGGTGATAAACTCAACAATGTTATTGCCATAGGCATCTACTCCGATAATGTTGGTACCCACAAATACAGCAACACCCATAAAGAACATGATGGTTGCAACGACTGTACTGGCCATGAAATTCGTCAGCAGCAGTGCGATAAAGCAAAATAGAGCGAATGTCAGTATCATGGGCAGTGCGGCGGCGATAGGACCAAAAATATTCCCCATCCAGTCGACAATCCCGGCACTTCCCGCACCAAGCGGTCCGCCGATAAAGATAACACAAGCAATAAACAGCAAAACACCGACATTGACATCCTTCATTGCAGCAGGGAAGTCCAGCACCGGTTTGACCTCACCGCTGCCTTCATCCTTAACACGAATCAAACACAATATGACAACCATGACGATCGCCCACACCGTGATGGTCTGTGAAATAATAAATGAGAGTATGGCATTTTCCACGCCCATGACAAATAAAGTTTCCGGAATCATAATGACCAAGAAGATTGCGACCAAAGCGCCCAAAGCGATTTTTCCGCGCTTGCCCAGAGGTTTTCTTTCTTTTCTGAATTCGGAAATATCGAAATTGCGTAGCGGTGTGACATCGGGGTTAAATATTCTGACACCGAGCATGGTCACGCCCAACATAACGACCATGAACGGAAACCCCACCATGATCCATTGCGCATAAGATAGGTGGACATCCAAGGTATTATTGACCAGACCAATGATTATATTGGGGATAGATTTGGCAATTGGAGAGGCGATATGATTGACCGCATTACCCCATACAACCCCCAAGAACATAATGGTGTAAAGCGAATCGCCCCTCTTAACGCCGATGGAAGCGCAGATCTTGGTAGTCAAAGCAACGAACATGATTGCAAGGGCTAGATTCTGCATAAATAGCCCGATAATGAGATTGGATGCATAGAACATGAATAAGAACAAATAAGGTCTGCCTTGAGTAAACTTCCTTGTAATAAACCAATCCGATACACTCTTTATAGCGCCTGTTTCTCTCAGACAGTTGTCAAAAAGCATGAAGATCATGACCAGTGTAAAGGTGAAATGACCAACAGATTGTGACCATACTTGTCCGGGTGTTCTGATACCGGTCATGGCAAATGCTGCCAAGAACAAGATGGATACCCATGTGGTTGGTGCTATGGCCATCCACAGGTAAAGTGTAGGCACGAAAATTGCGAGCACAGTTAACCCCTCTCGGGTGATGCCGTTACCCGGCGGAATGACAATGCCAATCAGCAGACCTATAATTATCGCGATAAAAATGTGCATGATATCTCTGTTTTTCTTTCCTTGGGTCATCGGTAAATTTGCCATGTACTCGCCCTCCTATATATTTTTTTATCTTGCTTGTGTGCAGCCGATATTGCCGTATATTTATTTCGGCAAAAAAATTTGCCCACTATTTGCCGGCCATCTTAACCTTATTCATGGGGAATGAATAATGCAGAAGAAAAGTAAACAAATAGTGAACATGCACTTACGATAATTTAGCATATAACGGTGAGCGCTGTCAAACAATTGATGATAAATCATCGAAAAATTGTATTAAATATACAAAAAACATGTATAAAAATGATATGCAACAGCAAAGCAGTGCGCTGATAGTTACAGATATCCACTGAACTGTAACCACTGATATCACAACTTTTTAAAAAATTTAAATATGCGAGTTGACAAATCTTGGAAATTCTTGTAAAATTTCTTGGAGCGTTACAATTACGATACAAGCGCATGTAATGATATGGTCTATTAAGCGTAGAAAATGTGGATTTTTTACAGTATCATACCCTATGTATTGAAATGATGCATATATTTATGTGAGGGGGTTTTCTGATGAGTTTAGTTAACGAAATAAAATGTGCCAGATGTGACCGCAAGTATTCCGGTGTGCGCAGCAGATGTCCATACTGTGGAGCGCGGCGTATAGGCCGCGGAAAATACACAGAAGGTGCCGATAATGCCAAGGGCAAGATGCTCATCAGCATTCTGATTTTAGGATGCTTAGTCGTTGCCGCAGGAGTCTTGCTATTTACCACTCCTATCGATGATGCCACTGCCGCGTTACCGGGAGGGACTATCGAAGACAGCACACCACCTTCGGGAATATTAGACGACTTGGAAGATGGAAATGTCAGTTTACCGGGCGAAAATCTGCCCTCACCCTCCGATGAATATGAGGATGACCCTGATGACTTGGGAATCCCCACACCACCTGAACCTCCGGAAGTAAGATCACTGACGATTTTGCACCGAAACAGCAGGATGATCGACTTCACAGCTCCTGTGGGAGACCAGCTGACCTTTACCGCTCGGGTAGAACCACTCGGAATAGAAGAAGAAATTATTTGGACATCTGATAATGAGGCTGTCTTTGATGTAGTTCCCCTGAATCCGGAAGGAACTGAGGCACGGTTGACAATGACAGGAGCCGGCACAGCCAACCTGATCGTCACAGTGGGAGGGGCAGAGGCAAGGTGTGTCGTAAGAGTTCGCAGATAGCAGTATGTTGGAAAGGTATGGTCGCTTAAATGAGTATCAAATCAACCGGAATAGTCAGAAAAATTGACGAATTGGGCAGAATCGTATTACCCATAGAGCTTCGGCGTACTATGAGTATATCGGATAGAGATTCTGTAGAGATTTTTGTTGAAGGTTCATCGATTGTGCTTAAGAAATTTATCCCACAAGTCGGAAAAGGAAAAAAGCATATTTGCGAAATATGCAAAAGAGAAATGGAAATCTAAGAAAAGTGGCGGTCACATGTGACCGCCATTAAAATCATATTTCTTTAGCGTGTGCGTTGTGAAGCAATTAATTGGTTATAAATTGCATTTTTGGCAATACCGGTCTCTTCGGAGGCCTTTTTTGCGGCATCTTTTACGGACATTTTACCAGCGATATATTGCTCTGCAATAGATACAGCATCATCAATGCCAAACGCATCTTCCGGATTGTCCATAGCGCCTTCAATGACCAAGACAAATTCACCTTTTGGCGAACGCTCGTTAAAATGTACAATGGCCTCCGCAAAAGTAAACCTGAGTGTTTCCTCATAAATCTTCGTAAGCTCTCTTGAGATACTGATCCGGCGATTACCAAAGACCTCAAGCATGTCATGAAGCGTCCGAAGTAGCTTGTGCGGCGCTTCGTAAAAGACCATAGCTCTCTTCTCGTTTTTGAGTTCGGACAAGTGCTCGAAACGACGCTTACGTGCGGTGGATAGAAACCCTTCAAAAGTAAACCGCCCCTTAATCAGCCCCGATAAAGACAATGCCGCAATTGCAGCGCAAGGCCCAGGTATAGCGATGACCTTTACACCGGAAGCAGCACACAGGCAAACAAGATCCTCTCCGGGATCGCTTATGGCAGGTGTCCCCGCATCTGTTACCAAAGCGCAATGTTCACCTGCCAAAATTCGGGAGAGGATTTTTTCACCGCTCTCCCGGCGATTATGTTCATAATAGCTCACCAACGGCTTTTTGAGACCCAAATGTCCAAGGAGCTTGAGCGTGACACGCGTATCTTCTGCGGCAATAAAATCCACAGTGGCAAGCGTTTGCTCAGCTCTAACAGAAATATCTCCTAAATTTCCGATGGGTGTTGCCACCAAATAAAGCGTTCCTGACATTATTTTTTATCTCCTGTATATAGCCCGAACCTCATCAGTATCACAGCCATCTTCATCCATAAGTATAAGCGGCGCTTCAACCTGTAGAGAAGACTTACCGCCTCGGCGGCCTTCAACCAGAACCAGATTTGGAGGTGCATCACTTTTGTGCGATACAAACCTGAGTCTCTTAGGCTCAAATCCATATATATTCATAGATCGGAAGATATCAGCAAGACGTTCGGGCTTGTGTATGAGCATAAAAGACCCGCCCCAACGCGTTAAATACCCTGCGGCCTTACATATATCATCAAGCGTACAAAATACTTCTGATCTGGCAGTCATAATGCCTACATCTTCGGGCAACTTTCCGCTGCCGCTCGGATAGTAGGGAGGATTAGAAACTACAAAATCATAAGCGCCCGCACCAAAAAACTCACGATGACAGCGCAGATCGCCTTCAAAGATGTTTACCTTCTCAGAAAGGCTATTGATATTGAGATTTTCTCTTGCAAGCTGTACAGCCTCAGGTTGTATATCTATAGCATCAACCCGAAGTGTCGGATTATTCCACGTTAAAATTAATGGCAGAATCCCCGCCCCCGTACCGAGATCAACGGCGGATCTTTTTTTACAATCCGAACTGCTGACAAAATGCGCAAGCATAATAGAGTCGGTACCCAGCCGAAATACGCCGGACTGCTGTTTCAAACGCGGCCCATCCGACCAGAGATAATCTAACATAAACAGCCCCGCTTTCTCGTAAATCTACCCACCAACCTGTGTTTTAGATACCCGGTGAACTGTGGACTAGCAGAGACCCCAAAGAAAAACTGCCGCCCGGTACACTGTACTCAAAGACGGCAGTTTTAAACTGAGACTACTCGCCTATAGCATCGACAGGGCAAGAAGACACACACACACCGCAACTTACGCAAGTGTCTGCGTTGATTTCGTAAGCGGATTCACCTTGAGCAATAGCATCAACCGGACAATCACTCACACAAGCTCCACAGGAAACACACTCTGCACTAATTTTGTACGCCATAATCATACCTCCGTAAATTTACATTAATGTCCTAAGACAATTGATCATGCGGACGCACGTCCACACTATCGCATTGTACCATGTTATTGACAAAAATCAAGAGTGAAACGCATTATTTTCCTATATCTGTTCTGAAATAAGCATCTTTAAAACGCACACAGTCCACACCATCATAAGCGCGTCTTGCGGCCTGCTCTAAAGAACTACCCCTTGCAGTAATGCCCAGAACACGCCCACCATTTGTCAAGATGACATCGTCCGAAAGTCTTGTACCTGCGTGAAAAGCGATGATATCATCCGGGATCATATCAAGACCGGACACCTCAAACCCTGTCTCATATTTTTCAGGATACCCACCACTTGCTATGACAACACAACAGGCATACCCATCTGCCCATGAAATATCAACATGATCTAAACGCTCATCAATAACCGCATCAAAAATTTCAAAAAGATCAGTCTTGAGCATGGATAAGATAGCCTGTGTTTCCGGATCACCAAATCTTGCGTTATACTCAATGACCCTAGGGCCATTGGGAGTCAGCATCAGACCAAAGTAAATGACACCCTTAAAAGGTATGCCCTCGCTGTTCATGGCATCTATTGTTGGACGAAATATCTTAGTCATACATTCACGGGCAATATCAGGCGTATATAGCGGTGAGGGACAAAATGCGCCCATTCCGCCGGTGTTCGGACCGAGATCGCCGGTAAATGCCTTTTTATGATCTTGAGAAGAAAGCATGGGGACAATCGTCTTTCCATCGGTAAATGCCAAAATAGTCACCTCAGGGCCGGTCATGCATTCTTCAATGATTATACGATTTCCACTATCGCCGAACTTTTTATCAAGCATCATAGTATGAGCGGCATCAACCGCCTCCTCAATGGTTGATGCAACGACAACACCCTTGCCCAACGCAAGCCCATCTGCCTTGACAACAATAGGAGCGCCTTTTTCATGGATATAAGCTTTGGCCACATCAAAATCTGAAAACTCCCTATATTGTGCCGTTGGAATCCCATACTTGTCCATGATACCCTTAGCAAAGGCCTTGCTGCTCTCAAGTTGCGCAGCAGCTTTGTGCGGACCGAACGCCCGAACACCCTCCGCCTCAAGCGCATCGACCATTCCAAGCGCAAGCGGATCATCGGGTGCAACCATGACAAAATCAACATTTTCTTTAGCAAAACAGACCATATTATGAATATCAGTTGCGCTGATATCTACACATTCAGCGACCTTGGAAATACCGCCATTTCCGGGCGCACAATACAACTTTTGTACATGAGCAGACTGGCTCAATGCAAGACAAATAGCGTGCTCACGCCCGCCGCCGCCAACGACAAGAACTCTCAAATTTCAATTCTCCAATCTTTAGTGTTAAGATATATTACGCTTTGGGTTGCCCTTTCGTACAGCAACACATTAATGATGGAATAACCGAATCCCTGTAAAAGCCATAACCATACCGTATTTGTTACAAGTCTCAATCACATGATCATCTCTAATGGAGCCGCCGGGTTGAGCGATATACTTTACCCCGGATCGCTGTGCACGCTCAATATTATCTCCGAAAGGAAAAAAAGCATCGCTCCCAAGCGCTACATCAGACAAACCTGCAATCCACTTCCGACGCTCCTCACGTGTAAAAATCGAAGGCCGGGAAGTAAATATGTTCTGCCACTGACCATCATTTAAAACATCATCATGATCATCAGAAATATATAGATCAATCGCATTGTCACGAGCCGGTCTGGCTATATCATTTCTAAAAGGCAGCGCTAAGACCTCAGGAGCCTGACGTAACCACCAATTGTCTGCCTTTGAACCTGCCAAACGCGTACAGTGAATTCTGCTCTGCTGTCCTGCGCCCACACCAATCGTGCATCCATTTTTGACATAGACTACGGAATTAGACTGAGTGTACTTTAACGTGACCAATGCGATAATGAGGTCGCATACGGCGGATTCGGGCAGATCTTTATTTTGGGTGACGATATGATCTAATAAACGAGCACTGATCTCAAGATCGTTACGCCCCTGCTCAAAAGTGATGCCAAAGACATCCTTTTGCTCAGTCTTTACCGGGGTGTAATTGGGGTCAATTTGCACTACATTAAACGTACCTTTGCGCTTTTGCTTTAGGATATTGAGCGCTGCATCGGTATAACCGGGTGCGATGACGCCATCTGAAACTTCCGGAAGCAACGCCAGCGCAGTGTCCTCATCGCAGACATCTGAAAGCGCCGCCCAATCGCCATATGAGCAAACCCTGTCTGCGCCCCGCGCTCTGATATATGCACAAGCGAGCGGGGACTGAATGCCATTTTCGGCAAAATATAATTTTCTTTCCACTTCGCTCAGCGTTAGCCCGACAGCCGCACCGGCAGGGGAGACATGCTTAAATGAAGCGGCAGCCGGAAGACCGGTAGCTGCTTGCAATTCGCGCACCAGCTGATATCCGTTGAGCGCATCCATAAAATTAATATACCCGGGTCTGCCGCCCAGTACAGTAACCGGAAGCGCACCGCTTTTCATAAAGATACGCGATGGTTTTTGGTTGGGATTACAACCATACTTTAATTCAAGTTCATTCATGATTCACACTACACATTCTTATTAAAGATGATGTCATTTACTGTGCCGTCGGCAATGGCTATTTCACGAGCATATAATGAGACCTTATTTTCCACATTGAGTGATTCCCAGACACGTTGTGCAAAGGACTCTAATCCATCAGTGGTAGCGATAGCTACAGGAATCGGTTCTCCTTCAAACGAGGGTAAGGGGTCACCATCTGTTTGATATGTGGATATGAAGTGCCCTAAACCCGGCAGGGGTAATGCATATTCAAAGAAATTACGTATGCAACAGGCCGGATTGCCATAAGCGGATTTTAATATTGAAAGCGTATAACTGCCATCGGCTGAGATCATTCCGGAAATGCGCGGTGTATAGTTTGGTGCATCAGGTTCATACTGTCTGGTTCTGAGTGCGCTTTGAAAATCGCCGCCGTCATTTATAAAATGAGCGATGGTATCGGTCTGGTCGCCATTGGTCACAATCGTTTGCTGCTGTAGGGTTCTGACGGGGTTATAAATGACCAGACTGGGATCGCTGAGCTTTAAAGGGTCGTGCGCTTGGGTACGTATGCCGTCTTCGGTTCTTTCAAATACACGATTGCGGCTATTTAAGCTGCGCCCCATGATGAAATAGAGCATAATGGTTCGCTGATTATCTGCACTGCGCCCGATGACTATGCCGCGTCCGGGATATGGATTTGTACACAGTAGTGTAGATATGCAATTATTTTTACTCATGCGTCACCTCTGATATGAACTACGCGTCCCTCTACTTCGAGCAGCCCTTGACAAAATAGGGAGATCGCTTCGGGCAGAATTTTCCACTCAGCGTCCTCCATGACGCGCCGTTGCAATGTTTGCGGCGTATCGTTTTCCAGTATGTCAACTGCTTTTTGTAAAATAATCGGACCATCATCCGGCTCTTCGGTCGCAAAATGTGCGGTCGCACCGGTGACCTTAACGCCGTGGGCCAAAACCGCTTCGTGTACCCTGAGACCATAATAACCATCACCGCAAAATGACGGAATCAGCGAGGGATGAATATTGATGATTTTATGCTCATATTCTCTGATGAGTTGCGGCCCTAAAATAAAGTTAAATCCGGCATAAACAACCAACTCTACTTCGAGATCTTTGAGCTTATCCAACATCGCCTTTGTAAAGCTGAGGCGGTTGGGGAAGATCGAACGATCCACGCAATATGTCGGAATTCCGGCGTATTTTGCACGCTCTAACGCATACGCTTCCGGATTGGATGAAATAACGGCGATAAGCGCACAGTTTTTGATCTCTCCGAAAATATGCGCATCGATGATCGCTTGGAGATTTGTACCGCCGCCGGATACCAGCACTGCTGTTTTTACCACTGTAAATCCACCCCTTTTTCACCATGCACACAATGGCCGATATAGTGAGGGCGCTCTCCGCATTCACGCAAGGCAGCCATAACCGAATCAGCCTGATCGCTTGAGACAGTCAGTACCATACCGATGCCCATGTTAAATGTGTTATACATATCGCTCATAGGAATAGAACCCTTTGAAGCAAGCAGATCAAAAATCGGCTTTTGAGGGATGTTTGCGATTTCGATTTGGGCACGAATATGGTCAGGAAACATTCTGGGAATATTCTCTTGATAACCGCCGCCGGTGATATTGCTGATGCCCTTGATCTCTTTGCCAAATTGTCTGATTACAGACAGCAGCGGCTTTACATATATCCGCGTAGGACACAGCAGTTCTTCACCCAGTGTTTGACCCAGTTCGGATATATAAGTATCCAGTGCGCTCAGCTCATCTGCAAAGACCTTGCGCACTAAAGAAAAGCCATTAGAATGCAAGCCCGAAGACTCAAGGCCGATAATCACATCACCCGGCACAATAGACTTTCCGGTGATGATGTGATCATAATCGACAAAACCGACAGAAAATCCCGCAATATCATATTCATCTTCCGGCATCATGTCCGGATGCTCAGCGGTTTCACCACCGATGAGTGCACATCCGGCTTGTCTGCATCCATCTGCAACACCTGAAACAATACGTTCAGTGCGCTTGGGGATGTTTTTTCCGGTTGCAATATAATCAAGGAAAAACATGGGCTCAGCGCCTGCACACACGATGTCGTTGACACACATGGCCACGCAGTCAATGCCTATGGTATCGTGTTTATCCATGATCAAAGCCAGCTTAAGCTTCGTTCCGACACCATCCGTGCCTGATACAGCAACCGGACGCTTCATACCGGATAGATTCGGCTCAAACAGCCCGCCGAATCCGCCGAATCCACCCAACACGCCGGGGCGGAATGTACTTTTGATATGCGGCTTGATCAGCTCAACAGATTCATAGCCCGCCGTAATATCAACCCCTGCATTGGCATAGCTATCAGATTTAGAATGTTGCATGTATACCTCCGCTAAACACCTATGATTTTTACTATGTTTTTTGCGCGCTCGGCGCGCTCAAGTGCACCTTTGACGGTATCGTCTACGACTGTAAAGTGCCCCATTTTGCGCCATTGTTTTGATTCACCTTTTCCATAGAAATGGACGTGAAGATTCGGATCTTTGTATGCCTCGTGTAAACCGATCAGCTGTGCAACCCCATCGTTCTCACCCAAGAGATTGACCATGACTGAGGGCTTTATCAGTTCAACACTGCCAAATGGTAAGCCGGTGATTGCGCGGATGTGGTTTTCAAACTGATTGGCCAGACATCCCTCAATCGTATAATGTCCGGAATTGTGGGGGCGAGGCGCGATTTCATTGACCAGCACCTTGTCATCATTGACGACGAACATCTCGACACAAAAAGTCCCGACACCTTCAAAGACTTCCATCACCTTATCAGCTATTTTAGTCGCATTTTTGACTGCTGCATCAGAGACCCTTGCAGGGACGATCGTTGTATCTAAGATTGAATTTCGATGACTGTTTTCAGCCGCAGGATAAATTACTCTGCTTCCATCAATACCGCGGCAAGCAATGATAGATATTTCCCTGCTATAATTGACATACTCTTCTGCCATAATCTCTCTTTTATTTCCGCCGAGGAGATTATACGCCCATTCACAGTCATTTTCATCCATGACCAGCGCATTGCCCTTGCCATCATAACCGCCCAAAGTGGATTTGAGCATGATCGGATAACCGAACTTATCCGGAGCGCCCAATCTTTTGATCGACTCAGGTCCGTCAACTAAAGCAAAACGCGGTACAGGTATGTCGTTTTCGAACAATCTTTTGTTCTGGGTATATTTATTTTGGATGACCTTGAGACTTGTGACTGAGGGATAAATAAGGTGGCCTTTTTGTTCAAGATCCTCCAATACTTTAGCATGTATATGCTCAAACTCATAAGTGATTACATCAACTTTTTTTGCAAGCTGGACATATGCGCGTGGGTCATCGAATTCGGCGACAATATGCTCATCGCTGATGCTATGTGATGGGCAATCCTTAGCAGGATCAAGTGTGACAACATAAAACCCCAACCGCTTTGCTTCGAGGATCATCATTTTGCTCAACTGCCCGCCGCCGACGATCCCGATTCTCTTTCTGACTACATCCATTAACTAGTGCTCCATTTCATCCAAATATTTTATATATCCAACATCCTCAAGGTGCTTGATCTTCATATTGACAAAATCAACCAGACTGGCCTTATGATCTTCCAGTTTCTTGTCAAGTGCATCATCAGCCACTGCCAAAATCGAAGCCGCAAGTATGCCTGCATTTTTTGCGCCATTAATGGCCACAGTAGCGACAGGTATACCCGGCGGCATTTGTACGATAGAGTACATAGAATCCAGACCTCCGAGGGCCTTGGTCTGAATGGGGACACCGATAACAGGCAATGTAGTAATGGAGGCGGTCATACCCGGAAGATGCGCAGAACCGCCTGCACCTGCGATGATTACTTTGATTCCACGCGCTTTTGCTGTTTTTGCGTACTCATATAGTCTGTCCGGGGTTCTGTGCGCTGAAACTATGGTGATTTCATAAGGTATTTCAAATTCATCCAAAAATTCTGCGGCCTGTGCCATAATAGGCAGATCAGAGTCACTTCCCATTATAATTCCGACTTTCATATTGCTATATAACTCCCTTCGTACTCATTGCAACACATTTGTTACTGTACAGACATGACCCAATTTTGTCGTTCTGAGGGCATTTATTGCCCGAAGAATCTTAAAATGATGCAAACGCCGTGGGGAAAGATCCTTCGCTTTGCTCAAGATGACATTGGGGGTGTACAGTAGCACACATTTTATCATAGATTATCATCACCGACAACTATACTTGTAAAAATATTGCATGCCGTGCTATAATCAAGTTGCTGTGACCAATAACATAATCCAGCATGACAAGTGAAGAAAGGGTGATGTGTGTGCCTGATAAGTACATTTGTGAAGTGGTATATAATGAACAACTTGCCGATGACGTACATAGCATAAAAATTGTAAACAAAGAACTCACAAGCCAAGCCCGCCCGGGACAATTCATACACATTAAATGTGGTAATGAACGACTGCTGCGCAGACCCATCAGCATTTCCAGCATTACAGGCGCCGCAATGGACGTTGTATTTGAAGTAAAGGGTGAAGGCACCCTTTGGCTATCCAAATGTGAAGTAGGCTCACCTGTTGACATCATAGGACCATTGGGCAATGGATTTACCATTCCTGACGGAAACCTCATCGTTGTCGGTGGCGGAATCGGCGTACCGCCCTTGCTTTTTGCCGCTGAAGCTGCCAAAGGCGTCGTAACAGCGATTCTTGGATTTAGAAACAAAGACAGAGTCATATTAATAGATGCCTTTGAAAAAGAATGCAGCAGCGTCCATATCACAACAGACGATGGAAGCTTAGGCGCTCACGGCGCTGTAACCGTACCGCTTACAAAGCTTCTTGACGATAACCCACATAGTGCAGTCATTGCATGCGGCCCACAAGCCATGCTCAAAGCAGTTGCGAAATTATGCATCGCCAAAGATGTCTCATGTCAAGTATCTTTGGAAGAAAAGATGGGATGCGGTGTTGGTGCTTGCCTTGTATGCGTATGCGAAACTTCTGTGATGGGCACGCCTGATATGAGTAGAGTGTGTGTAGAAGGCCCGGTATTTGAGGCAACAGACATTGCTTGGGGAGAACAATAATGGTTAATTTAAACATTGATTTTGCCGGAGTAAAATTTAAAAATCCAATCATCACCGCATCCGGTACATTCGGATTCGGGCGAGAATACAGCGCATATTATGACCTGTCGCAGCTTGGCGGGATTTGTGTAAAAGGCCTGACATTAAATCCGCGTCTCGGCAACAAACCACCGCGCATTGCCGAAACCGCAATGGGGATGCTCAACAGTGTAGGACTGCAAAATCCCGGAGTGAAGGGCTTTATAAGAGACGAGCTGAGCTTCTTGCGGCAATATAAGACCGTAGTCATTGCCAATATCTCCGGCAATACCGTTGACGAGTATGCTCAAATGGCGCAGATGCTTTCTGATGCAGGTGTGGATATGTTAGAAGTCAATGTATCCTGCCCGAATGTGAAGGCAGGGGGGATGCAGTTTGGTACCTCTCAAGAGGGTGTAGCATCTGTAACGCAAGCAGTTAAGGCAAGCTCAAATATTCCGGTTATGGTAAAGCTTTCACCCAATGTTACAGATATCGCCCAGATGGCAAAAGCTGCCGAAGAGAGCGGGGCAGATGCAGTTTCTCTGATCAATACACTACTGGCCATGCGCATCGACACAGCAACCCGAAGGCCTATGCTTTACAATAATGTCGGCGGACTTTCCGGGCCTGCGATTTTTCCGGTAGCAGTCAGAATGGTGTGGCAAGTTGCTCAGGTAGTAAAAATACCGATTTTGGGCATGGGCGGTGTAATGACCGGAGACCATGCGGTAGAAATGATGTTGGCGGGGGCGAGTTTGGTGGGTGTTGGTACTGCGTGTTTTGACAATCCATACGCACCCATTGACGTGATCAAAGGCATAGAAGAATACATGGTAAAAAATGAAGTGCACGCCGCTTCAGAACTGATAGGGAAGGTTATATTGAATTGACAAAGATATTTTTGATTAGACATGCCGAGGCTGAGGGCAATATATTCAGAAGGGCGCATGGACACCAACAAGGGCAAATCACCAAGAGGGGACATGTCCAGATCAAGCAGCTTCGCGACCGATTTAAAGACGAGACAATAGATGTAGTGTACTCAAGTGATTTGGACAGAACCTGTGTCACCGCAACCGCAGTCGCAGAGCCGCGTGGATTAGAGATCCATAAGACCCCGGATTTAAGAGAAGTGAATATGGGTGCATGGGAAGATATGGCATGGGGAGATATCGAGTATCATCATAAGGAAATGGGCTATAACTTCGGATTTGACCCGGCAAGATGGCATGTAGCGAGTAGTGAAACTTATGAAGCAGTCATTGCACGGATGACCAGATTTATAAACACAGTTGCCGAGCGTCACAATGATCAAACCATTGCGCTCTTTTCTCATGGATTTGCTATTCGATCATTTTTTTGCAGACTGATGAACATAGAGTCTAAAGACTGTACGAAATTGCCCTACTGCGACAATACAGCGGTGGCTTTATTATCGTACGATAATGGAGTATTCCATATTGAATATCAAGGCGATAACTCACATCTGTGCTATGAAGAAAGTACATTTGCCCATCAAAAATGGTGGCGCGATGACAAAAATTGGGTCACGGAGAACTTGCGGTTTACGAAATTAGACGCAAAGCGTGATGCACAGTTGCGTCAGTCTTATTGTACAGATGTCGGAAAAGAGCCCTGCGCTGAGCTGGAATATATGGCGTATCTTGCGGACGACCCTGCCGGAATTGTCGGATTTGATGTACTGAACGAACATCGCGGGGAGATAAAATACATGTATCTGCTGCCTGAATTTCAAAACCAGAATCTGGGAGTTCAGCTCATTGGCACCGCGATTGCAGACCTGCGCAAACTTAGAAAGAGACACTTAGAGATCACAGTACCCAAAGATAGTCCGGCGCAAAAATTATGCAGCAAACATGGATTCGAAGTGATTTCTGAATCAAAATCTGATGTTTTGATGGAAAAAGATATTAAAAATTGGCATATATAAACAGTTACAAAGACCCGAATGGAAATGATTTCATGAACACATTAGCGTTTTTACCGGTGTCACGCGAGGAAATGCTTTCACGTGACTGGTACTATTATGACTTTTTGCTGATCACGGGTGATGCGTATATCGATCACCCCAGTTTTGGTGCGGCCATTATAAGCAGAGTGCTTGAAGCACAAGGATACAGGGTGGCGATACTTGCTCAGCCGCCATACCGTAATGCCTCGGCGATCAAAGCCATGGGGAAACCGCGATATGCAGCGCTGGTTACCGCAGGTAATCTCGACTCAATGGTTGCCCATTATACTGCGGCCAAAAAGCCAAGGAGCGAAGATTTTTACTCTCCCGGGAAAAAAACCAAATTACGCCCCGACAGGGCGACAACAGTCTATACCAAGCTTGTAAAAGAAGCCTTTCCTGATCTGCCCATAATTATCGGCGGACTTGAGGCTTCTTTGAGACGTTTTGCACATTATGATTATTGGGATGATTGTGTCCGGCATCCGATTTTATTTGAAAGCGGTGCTGATCTTTTGATATACGGCATGGGGGAGTCTGCCATCATCGAAGTGGCGCGTAAGCTTTCTTCAAAATCTGCCATGCATACGATTACCGACATCAGAGGCACGGCATACATCGCTCAAAATGCAGAAATTTGCTCATTTCCCTCAGTGGCATGTGCGTCATTTGAGCAGGTTTCCACAGATAAAAAAGAATATGCAAGAGCAGCCATGATACAGTTCGATGAGCACGACCCGACTCGGGGCAGGGCAGTAATACAGCGCTGTGATGGTCAATATATGATCGTAAACCCTCCAACCAAACCCTTGTTTGAAAAGGAACTCGATAGCGTCTATGGACTTCCATATACGCGAGAGGTACACCCGATGTACGATCGCGCAGGCGGCGTACCTGCGATTGATGAAGTGCGCTTTTCTGTAATTCACAATAGGGGATGTTTTGGCGCTTGCAATTTTTGTGCGCTGGCCTTTCATCAAGGACGCATCGTATCCTCACGCAGCCACGAATCAGTGATGAAGGAAGTTCAGGCATTTGTCGGGCATCACGAATTTAAGGGTTATGTTCATGATGTGGGAGGCCCAACGGCCAATTTCAGGCGGCCATCATGCAAGAAACAACAAAAAAACGGAATTTGCAAAAATAAACGTTGCCTGTCTCCCGAGCCATGCAAAGAAGTTGATGCAGACCACACCGATTATTTAACGCTGTTGCGAAAACTGAGGAATATTCCGGGCATAAAAAAAGTTTTTATCCGCTCAGGTATCCGATTTGACTTTTTGATGCTGGATAAAAGCAAAGAATTTTTTGCAGAGCTTGTAAAACATCACATTTCGGGGCAGCTTAAGGTTGCGCCGGAGCATTGCATCAGTAAGGTGCTGGGTTATATGGACAAGCCTAAAAACTCAGCCTATGAAAGATTTTCAGAAAAGTACAAACAGCTCAATTTGAAATATGGAAAAGAGCAGTTTTTAGTGCCATACCTCATATCATCTCACCCCGGAAGCACGGTATCAGATGCGATTGCTCTGGCAGAGTACCTCAATAAGCAGAAAAGACAGCCGGAACAAGTGCAAGATTTTTACCCGACTCCGGGAACACTTTCAACCTGTATGTACCATACAGGTATTGACCCAAGGACCATGGAATCGGTATATATTCCGCACACGACAAGAGAAAAAATGATCCAGCGGGCGTTACTCCAATGGAAAAGGCCCGAAAATCGGGCCATAGTGAGTCGTGCATTGCGTGAAGCGGACAGGGGAGACTTGATCGGGTATGGCAAGCAGTGTCTCATCCGTCCGGAAAAAAGAGCGAAAAAAGGCTAACTGAGCCTCTTTTCCTGCCCATTGTCTTCGATCTTACTCAATATAGGATAAGAACTGACTTCAATTTGCACCAATGTGCGTCTCATGAGCACATGGTCTCTTTGGATTTCTAAGTCGTCAAGGTCTTCTTTTGAGCGTCGTGCAATTCGGTCGCGTTCAGACTGAACAAACGCAAAATCAATATCTTCCGGCCACTGTGCATCATTGGCCAAAATGGTGACCACATTGTCATTGACTTGGGCGATACCGCCAAAAACGGCCATTCTGCGCTCAAGCTCTCCATTGAAGATGCGCAAAATACCAATATCCAACATTGCGGACACAGGTTCATGATTGGGGAGGATGCCCATATCACCGGTGAGACAGCGCATTATGACCATGTCCACATCCTCATCTATCTTGACAGCTTCCGGCGTTGTTATTTGCAAACGCAACATGTTCTTTGCCATATGCTGATGCCCATTCCTTTCGTTTTGCAAAAATAGATCAAACTATCCTCTATAGCTTTCAACCACTTCGTCAATAGTACCTTTGTTGAGAAAGTACCCTTCGGGGATATCGTCATAATCTCCGTCGATGATTCCGGCAAAGCCTCGGATTGTCTCAGCAACAGGCACGTATTTGCCCGGTATTGAAGTAAATTTTTCCGCAACGAAGAACGGTTGAGACAAGAATCTTTGCACCTTTCTGGCACGGTCAACGATCAGGCGATCATTTTCGGAAAGTTCATCCATTCCCAAAATTGCAATGATGTCTTGCAGATCTTTATATCTCTGTAGGATACTTTGGACGGATCGCGCAGTATTATAATGCTCTTTACCGACAGTGCTACGATCCAAAATACGTGAAGTGGACTCCAGAGGGTCAATCGCCGGATAGATGCCCATTTCAACGATCGCACGTGAGAGTACCGTTGTTGCATCAAGATGTGTAAATGTTGTCGCTGCAGCAGGGTCTGTAAAGTCGTCAGCCGGAACATAAATCGCCTGAACCGATGTAATAGAGCCGGTTTTGGTTGACGTGATGCGCTCTTGCAAGCTTCCGACCTCGGTTGCGAGTGTAGGCTGATAACCAACGGCACTTGGAACACGTCCCAACAGTGCGGAGACTTCCGAGCCGGCCTGTACATATCTAAAGATATTATCGATAAACAACAGCACGTCTTGCAGTGATACATCACGGAAATATTCGGCAATCGTTAAGCCTGAAAACGCCACGCGCATACGTGCACCCGGCGGCTCATTCATCTGCCCGAAAACCAAAGCAGCCTTGTTAATGACGCCGGAGCGAATCATATCATTGTATAGATCGATGCCCTCACGTGTTCTCTCGCCAACACCGGCAAAAACCGAATATCCACCATGCTCAGTCGCAATATTGCGTATGAGTTCCATGATGATAACAGTTTTACCAACACCAGCGCCGCCGAACAGACCTATTTTACCGCCTTTGGAGTACGGACACAATAAGTCAATGGCCTTGATTCCGGTTTCAAACATCTCTGTCGTTGCCGTTTGTTCTGCAAACCCCGGAGCGCTGCGGTGAATAGGCCAGCGTTCCTTAGTTTCAGGATTAGGTTTATTATCAATCGCATTACCTAGTACATTGAGCATACGTCCCAGTGTCTCGTCGCCGACCGGAACAGCAATAGAAGTTCCGGTATCCAGTGCATCCATTCCGCGCACCAGACCATCTGTTGAGTCCATAGAAATACAACGGACAACATTATCACCCAGATGCTGCGCAACCTCAAAGACAACAACCTTGTCTTTAGTTTGCACTTCAATAGCATTATATAGTGCCGGAAGCTCATTTTCAAAACGGACGTCTACAACCGCTCCGATTATTTGTAATATCTTACCAATATTTCTCTCAGCCAACCTAATCTCTCCTTTAAACTAGTTAAGGGCATTTGCGCCGGTAACTATCTCAGTGATTTCTTGCGTGATCATGCCTTGTCTTTTGCGGTTATACTCAAGTGTGAGATCATCAATGATCTCAGCGGCATTACGTGTCGCCGAGTCCATGCTGGTCATTCGGCTTGCAAGCTCACACACAGCTGATTCAAGCATTGCGCCGTATATCGTGGTGTTTAGATACATAGGAATTGCATCTTTAAAAAAAGTTTTCGGATCCGGATCAAAAGTCATTTCAATCGGCCTATCCTGATCAGTCTCATCGGATGGTTCTGTGCTAATTGGAAGCAGCTTTACGATGTAGGGGATATGAGTCAGGATAGACTCAAAATGCGTGTATATGATAAAGACTTCATCAACTTCGCCTGATCTATACATATTTGCAGCTTTGTGACCAAGCTGCTCAGCATCCGCAAAAGAAGTAGCCTCTGACGACCCCAGACATCTATAAGTGATGTTTTTTCCTCTGCGTCGAAAATAATCCCAGCCCTTTGTTCCAACGGCTAAAATACTCTCGTTTTTATCCCTGCTGTTGGCCTCAATAAAAGCCAGCGCTTCTTTTGAAACATTCGTGTTAAAACTACCGCAAAGCCCGCGGTCACTGGTCAGGATAATATAAGCACTATTTTGCACATCGCGCACTTGCGCAAAATCAATCTTCACATCCGGACTGATGCTCTTTTTTATGCTATCCATGACAAGCGCCATGTTTTCAAACATAGGACGGATATGATCCAGCCGACTTTTGGCCTTTTGCAGCTTTGACGCTGAGACCAAATTCATGGCTTTCATGATTTTCTTTGTGCTATTGACACTGGTTATTCGTTTTTTTATTGCTTTCATCGAAGACATTGGAAAGCCTCCAACAGATAGATTAGTATAACAATGAACCCTGTGGGATTATATGCTAAGACGGCATTAGATGGTTGTTAAAAAATCCTCAGCGGCAGTTTTTATCTTCTCATCGAGCTCCGGAGTGATGTCTTTGGTATCACTCAGTTGCGTTAAGACATCATGATAACGCTCACTCATGAAGCTCAGATAATCTTGCGCTGTTTTTTGGACACGCTCAACATTGACACTGCTAAAGTATTTGTTTGTGAGCATATAGAGCAAGAGCACCTGCTTTTCAACAGATAGCGGCTCATATTGCGGTTGCTTGAGAATTTCTACGATACGCTCACCATGTCTGAGCCGCTCTAAAGTGTCTTTACTTAAGTCCGAGCCAAACTGTGCAAAAGAGGCCAGCTCACGATATTGAGCCAACTCTATACGCAACGGTCCGGAAATCTTCTTCATAGCGGATATTTGTGCAGCGCCGCCGACACGTGAAACTGAAAATCCCGCATTGATCGCAGGGCGGACGCCATTGTTAAACAGCTCAGTTTCAAGATATATCTGACCATCAGTGATGGAGATAACATTGGTGGGAATATATGCAGAAATATCGCCGGCCTGCGTCTCTATGATCGGCAGGGCAGTGAGCGAACCTGCACCCCTTTGTTCCGAAAGTTTTGCAGCACGTTCAAGTAGCCTCGAATGAAGGTAAAAAACATCACCGGGATAAGCTTCACGCCCCGGAGGTCTGCGCAGAAGCAGACTCAGTGCACGGTAAGCCACGGCATGTTTGGACAAATCATCATAAATGAGCAGGACATCTTTTCCTGCTTCCATCCATTCTTCTCCGATGGCGCAACCGGAATATGGTGCAATGTATTGCATGGGCGAAGAATCACTGGCAGAGGCAAGCACTACCGTTGTATAGTCCATAGCCCCGGCATCTTCAAGTGTTCTCACGATGCGTGCAACAGTAGAATTCTTTTGCCCAATGGCCACATAAACACATAGAACTCCTGTACCTTTTTGATTGATAATCGTATCAATGCAAATAGCTGTTTTTCCGGTTTGACGATCACCGATGATCAGCTCTCGCTGACCTCTGCCGATGGGAATCATCGAGTCTATCGCTTTAATACCGGTTTGAAGCGGCTCATTTACTTCACCGCGCTCAATGACACCGGGAGCAATACGCTCTATTTGACGTGCCTGAGTATTGCCGATAGGACCTTTGCCATCGATGGGTTCTCCGAGAGAGTTAACCACTCGGCCAAGCAAACAGTCTCCAACAGGAACTTCAGCAATTTTGCCGGTTCTCTTGACGATATCGCCCTCTTTGACGAGCGCATCTGAACCGAGCAAAACGACACCGATGCTGTCTTCATCAAGGTTAAAGGCAATACCATGAACACCGCTGGAGAACTCCAGCAGTTCACTGCTCATCGCATTGTCCAGTCCATATACCCGGGCAATGCCGTCACCAACCTGTATGACGCTGCCTGCCTCGGACACATCCATCTTATCAGAGTAGGCTTGAATCTGTTGCTTTATAACCGAACTAATTTCATCGGGTCTGAGAGTCACGCGGTGTACACCTCTTTCATATGAACAGTCAAATCACGCAATCGCTTTTTGAGTGTCCAGTCAATATAGTAGCCATCCACAAAAATATATGGTCCGCCAATGAGTTTAGGCTCAACTTTTAGTTTAAGCTCAACGCGCTTGTTTAATTTTTGTGAGAGCAGATTTTTTAAGCGCTCAGCTTGCTTATCATCAAGTGCAACTGCCGAAGAAACCTGAGCTGTAACAGTTCCTTTGTATCGTCTGATCATATCTATAAGCGCTAAAAATGCAGGAATAATATAGCTTTCTCGATTTTTATCTGCTGCAAGATACAAAAAGCCCAAAAGATCATCATGTACACGTCCTGAAAAAGCCTCTTTAAAAAACTTCTTCTTCTCGGCAGCTGAGATATGAGGATGCTTAAGAATACGCTGCATCTCATAATCAGCAAGCGCATCATGCAATGAGATGGTTTGCTCCAGAAATTCGTCAGTCTGCCCATGTTTTATCGCAAGGTCAAACAATGCATTGGCATAGAGAAAACTTAATTTCTCCATGTCATGCCCTCCAATTCAGACACAGTTTCATCAAACATGCTGTCTTGAACACCTTTGGTCAAACTGTGCTTCACAAGTTTTTTGGCCATAACAGAAGAAACATCAATAATCGCATTGCGCATTTCCATTTGCGCACGTTCCCATTCCATTTCCACAGTCCTTGAGGCACGCTCTTTGACTGTGTCAGCCTCAGCTTTTGCCTCACTTAATAGTCTACGGCTGGAATCGGAGGCTTGTTTACGTGCAGTTTCGAGGATTTCTTCACGCTCACGCTCGATATCCTCGATTTTTTGCTCATACTCATGCCGTAGGCTTATGGCTTGCTTCAATTCATCATCAGCTTGACTGAGCTGTTTCTGAATGCGCTCTGTGCGTTTTTGCAAAACCTCGCGAACGGGTCTGTAAAGCAAAAATGCTAAAACGACTGCCAGAACAGCCACGTTTACTAAGTTAAAAGCGGCAGACAGTACGGTATTGAAATCCATGCCGAAAGGCGGTAGTGATAGTGTCATATTTAAGAAACTCACCCTCTCCACTTGAGGCGCGCCAAGCGAGCTTGGTCAGCGCCTTGGATACTTGCTTTGTACCTGAATACGTTTTAAGTATCAGTAACTAGTTCAGACCCAGTTGGAGTGCAATTTCTGCAAAACGATTGACAAGTGGATTTGCAAACAGCAGAATCATAGCCACAACAAGACCGTAAATACCATTGGTTTCAGCCATTGCCAAGCTGATGATCATTGCAGTGTTTATTGAGCCTCTTGCTTCCGGCTGGCGAGCCATTGACTCGATTGCCTTTGCTGCGATGTGCCCTTGTCCGAGAGTTGTCAACATACCGGCGAAAACTGCGATTA
Source organism: Oscillospiraceae bacterium (assembly GCA_009781695.1). Taxonomy (GTDB): domain Bacteria; phylum Bacillota; class Clostridia; order Oscillospirales; family Oscillospiraceae; genus WRMH01. Next base: position 11,527 of record WQVH01000010.1, on the reverse strand, counting down.
CAGCTGCGTACTGTCCGGCGATTATGACATTTGCCAAGAATTCCATGGTTAATCCTCCGATTTAATGATTTTGTTTTTGGATTTATGCTAAATTTTATTGTGCGCTAAATTATTCTTCCTCAAGTTTAGCAGCGCTTGAAACAAACGCCATGCTCAAGGTTACAAAGATATATGTCTGTATCAGGCCTGCAAAAAGATCGAAATATATATGCAGCGCAGCCGGTAATAAAAATTGTGCAAAAAGTGGTGCGAGGGCATAAATAAGAGACATCATAATAAGCCCTGCAAGCATATTACCGAACAGACGGAAACTAATCGCAATGGGTCTTGCCAGTTCACCGATCAGATTGACCGGGAGAAACAGTGGAAACGGCTTGAAAAAGCTCAGCACGTACTCTAAACCGCGATACTTGATGCCCATTGCCTGAATCAGGACAAAAGTCACGATCGCCAGTGCAACGGTCATAGACCAGTCTGCGGTTGGAGGGCGAAATCCCGGTGTAGCTCCACTGATGTTGGAGACCAATATAAACAAGAACAAAGTGAAAAACCAGTTGCCGAGGAACATGAGTTTTGATCCGACAGTGTTGCGCAGATAATTCTCAAAGACCTCAATCAGTGCTTCAATAACATTTTGAAAGCCTGTAGGTATTTCTTTGAAACCGCAAACCTTTATCCTGACAAAAATGGCAAATGCAATCAAGACACCCATAATAATCCATGTCGAAATAACCGTATCAGTAATAAGGATTTGTATGTTGCCGATATTAATTACTCCATGCACGCCAATCGATATATCCAAATTATTCGCATCCCTTACATATGCCGATTTTTTCATCGGACAACTTAATTAAAACAGACACTGAGAAACGCTCGCATTTTTAACTATTGCAACACGGGCTTGTACATTGACCCACGACAGGATACAAAACATTCACTTATTTGTCAAGGTGAAAATGTGGACAAAAAAATGCGCACATTGCATACTAATGTAGACACTATAGCTTAACGAGTGACTAACTGTCGTCAGACTGGCTTTTATGTCTGACAATTATGACAGCTATTTGAAGTGTAAATAATCCCGCAACCGCCCCCCAAATGCTGATAAATGGAGGTGCTACAAAAAGGTTGACGAGCCCGATTCCGAGTAAGACTACAATGGTAATGACATACCTGAATAAAAATTGGAGTTTTACGTAATTTTTACCGGTGTCTTGACTCTCTATCTCAAGCGTTTTGTTTGCGGTACGCTCAACCAAATACATTTTGGCGACATTTAAGCCCGATGTGATGGCCACACCCAACGCAAAGTATAAAGCGTGTATTGAGCGATAATAGATAGCCCCACCCACGATGAAGACTAAGGCAACGAGTCCGATCATGATGATGATGTTCTTTGTAGTTTTGGACAAATTCATTGTGTTTACCATTTCAAATTATATTTAGCCTGATTTGGAGGCGTCCTTTACTCAATCTTCTTTGCAAAATCAAAAATAGATTTAAACGCTGCAATAACACCAAGTAAGGTACAGACCAGCATAAGCCAAGGGGATGTGTTGAGCCAATTATCCAAAAGCCAGCCTAAGAAAATACCAACCCCAATGCAAGCGATAATTGTAATCCCGATCTGGCTGAGCAGTGATAATGCTCGGACAAAACCATCCGCCCCATCTTTATTGTTGCGAGGCATAGTCATGCCCTCCCATCCATATCGTGCCACTTTACATCATGATCATTATTTTTGCAAGGATATATTTCTTTTTCGTCTAATGAATCCAAACTTAGTCTCGCTGATCACAACAGCGATAAATGTCAGTGCAAAGCCTAATGTCAATCGTGGTGTTAAAATTTCGTGGAATAACAAGACAGATGCCAGTGCGCCGAAGACAGACTCAAGCGTTAAAATAACAGCAGATTGTGATGGAGGCGTGTACTTTTGCCCGAATGCCTGTAAAAGCAAGCACCCGGCAGTACAGACTACAGTCAGAAACACCACACTCCAAATATCAGTGGAAGTGATCACAGATGGCGCAGTTTCAAACAAAGCTGCACCAATAAATGTTAAAACCGCCACAGTGATAAACTGCAACATAGTCAATACCATAGGATCACGCCCTTTAATAAAGCGAGCGGACACAACAATGTGCAAAGCAAAGAAAAACCCGCAAATGAGTGTCAGCCCATCGCCCAACGCAATGCGCATATCTCCATAGAATGTAATCAGACCGATACCAATGATACAAATAAAAGCAGCAGCCCAATTGTACTTATCCGGACGTTTCTTTATATAAGCCCAGTAGAGAAATGGTGTGATCACACAATAGATCGAAGTCAAAAAAGCATTCTTGCCGGGCGTAGTATAGCGCAGCCCATACGTTTGGAAGACATATGCTAAAAACAACGCAGCGCCCATAATCATACCGCCCTTTAGGTATGATTTGTCTATGCCTTTGAGCCTTTTGGCACAAAAAGGCAATAATATCAGCGCAGCGCCAATAAATCGAAATGTCAGTATATACAGCGGCGGAATGTTGTCGAGGATGTTCTTCATCATAACAAATGACACACCCCACAGCAGTGCTGCCGAAAAAAGCGCCAATCTGCCTAAATTACCCATTTTTTTGCCGGTCATAATATGCTCCAATCCGTTGTATATCGTTTGCACATCGTCTGCGTTGTTTTTCCGCATAAACTGACGAGGGGATAAAACCTCCTCGTCTGTGTTTATGCCCTTTTTAACCGAAATATCATCAACAGTCAACAAAATCTGGCTCTTGCCGATCCGGTTGTAATTTACTACTGATCTACCTTAGTCATATATCGTGCTGCTGACTTAAGCAGCATTCTCTTGGTACCGACATCGTCAAATTCGATCTCCAAAAGTGCATCGCCTCCGGCAGGGGAGATGCTGACCACGACACCTCGGCCAAATGCCACATGTTTAACGGTGTCATTCGGGTCGAAATTTGCAGGAGCCTTAGTGGCAGCGGGAGTCGGAGCAGGGGGGGCGGAGAAGGAATTCCTTGCATTCCCGGAATTAGTTGGTGAACTATTGCTGCGAAATGTATTGTTATTACCCCATGATTCAGTGTGATAGCTGCTCTTGCCGAAGCCTCCGGAAAAATCAAAGTCATAATCGCTAAAACTGCTTTGCGGCTCATGAATCTCAAGATGATCGCTGCCAATTTCTCTGACAAACCGAGACGGCAGCGCCGATGTAGTCTTGCCAAAGAGCATACGTCTTTGTGCGGCGGTAAAATAAAGCCTTCTCATCGCTCGGGTCATGGCCACATAACAGAGCCTTCGCTCTTCTTCCATCTCAGCAGACTCACCTATAGCTCTGGCACCCGGAAATATACCTTCTTCAGATCCTACAATAAAGACGGTATCAAACTCAAGCCCCTTGGCTGAGTGCATGGTCATCATCATCACTCTATCTGTATCGACATCATCGCGGTCAAGTTCGGTAAACAGTGCGATTTCACTCAAGAAGTCAAACAACGTTCCGCCCGTATCATTCATAAAGCTGATGATATTGGTCTTAAGTTCCAGCACATTTTCAATTCGAGAGATATTCTCGTCCTGATTTTTCTGTTCAAGCACCTTAACATAGCCGGTGGCATTTAAAAGTGCCTCATAAAGCTCATCTAAAGGCTTTGATTGCGCAGTCTCACGCAAGTCTTCTATCATATTCCGAAACAGATGCAGTTTACCAAATGCGCCGCTGAGACTTTCGTAGTGCTGTGATTGACCCAGTATCTCATATATCGATTTATTTTCCTCTGAAGCAATTTCAGCGATTCGGCCAATGGTGGTATTGCCGATGCCTCGCGGAGGATTGTTGATGATGCGCAGCAGGCGTGTATCATCATTGGGATTGTGAATGACACATAGGTAAGCGAGCATATCTTTTATTTCTGCTCTTTCAAAAAAACCTGTGCCTCCGAACATTCGGTAAGGTATACCATTACGCTTAAAAGCATTTTCAAATTGATTAGATTGCGCATTCATTCTGTAAAGTACGGCATGTTCGCTAAACTTACGCCCGCTTGCAGTGTTGCTGATGATTTTGTCAGCGACAAACTGAGCCTCTGCACGCTCATCAGAGACGCTGTGTGATTCAGGAATGTCGCCGGGTCCGCTTTCTGTCCAGAGCTTTTTGCCTTTTCTTCCCAGATTGTTCTTGATGACATCATGAGCTGCATTGAGTATGAGTCCGGTAGATCGATAGTTTTGCTCAAGCCTAATGACTCTGGCATCTTTAAACTGCTTTTCAAAGTTTAAGATATTTTCAATCGTGGCACCGCGAAATTTGTATATACTCTGATCATCGTCTCCGACAACACAAATATTCCCATATCCTCCGGCGAGTGCGGAGGTGAGTCTGTATTGCAAATTATTTGTATCCTGATACTCGTCAATGAGCACATGCTTAAATCTTCTTTGATAGTACTTCAGAACATCCGGATGCTCATCAAAAAGACGCACAGTCATTAAAATCAGATCGTCAAAGTCCAAGGAGTTAGAGCTTTTCATCCTGTTTTCATATTCAAGATAAGCTCGACCAATAACTTTTCGGCGCACATCACCGGAAGATTGAGCAGAAGTAAGGAAATCCGTGCCTGAAATCATAGCATCTTTTGCGCGGCTGATATAGCCCAGAACAGTCTTAGGCGAAAATGTTTTTTCATCAATATCCAGTTCTTTAAGTATGCGCTTGATCAGCGATGCTGAGTCGGTGGTATCATATATGGCGAATGATCTATCGTAACCAAGTTTTTCTATATCACGCCTCAATATGCGCACACAGGCTGAATGAAAGGTACTTGCCCAAATATCTTCCGCAGTGGGGCCGAGCATTTTTGACAATCGTGCCTTCATTTCTCCTGCAGCCTTGTTGGTAAATGTAATGGCGATGATACGCCACGGCTCGACAGGATCAACGGCGCAGAGCCTGTTGACTTCAGATAATTTCTCCGAAGTGACTGGCGCACAAGACGAATCACCAGAACTCTTCACGGTGGTCAAATAACCCTCAAGGATGCCCAAATGCTCCTCGGTGAAGTTTTCAGGCACGAAGTCACTGTCAGAGCCGCAACCATATTTTAATATGTTAGCTACTCTATTAATTAAAACAGTAGTCTTTCCGCTTCCGGCACCCGCAAGCAATAATAGCGGTCCGCTCGTTGTTAAAACAGCTTCGCGCTGACTATCATTGAGATGCATGAAATTGCGCTCTATTACTGATCTGCGGGCTGAAATAAATCTGTTTTTAAATTCAATATGATCCATAAATTAGTCCTTAGGGTGATGGCGCAATCTTGAACTCGCCTCTGCCCTTGCCTTTTGGCACTTATTTTTGTTATCGTCTTAGGTAGGTGACAGCCCACCAGCATCCTCTGCCTCAATTCTTAGTCAAATTATAACGAACAGACATAATGAAGTCAAATACAATTTTTACTATAGCTTAAAGTGAAAAATGGATGCATTATCAAGAGTATACTAAATATATTTTATACTTTATGAAGTCGATGGAAGCCGAGTCTCATTTTTGAATAATGAATTTCGCTATGACGAAAAAGAAGAGGAGGTAAGGAAAGTGGGGATAGAGATTGTCTGAGCATACATTTCCCCCTTGCATCGAATAGTGAAAGAATATATAAATTATGTTGACCGCTTACGTACAGGGAAGTGCAAAGGGAAAAACGTGGAGATTAATATAAATTGCTGGGAGTCAGTTAGATAGGTCCGGCTCTCAGCAATTTTTAGTTACGTTCATTGATTAGCAAAAGGAAATAGTGTACGTGTTTAAGTTTGTGCCATCACAAGCTTTTTAAGTGGAACGATACTCGCTTTGTTGACAGGAATAACTGCGCCATTTATCATTTCGGCAGCGCCTGTAGCAGCACTTAAGCGTGTGATACTTTTGATATTCTTTGTATTAATAACATACGCTTTGTGGCAATGACAGAAAGACGAGCTTTTCTTTGCAATTTCTTTGAGTGTACCGCGAAACTCAAATCGGTCATGTACTGTGTTTAAAATCAATTTTTTGTTGGTAGAAATGCAGCTCTCAAAGGATACAATATCATCAACCGGGATCTTTAAAGTGCTGCCGCTGCTTTTGATTTGAAAGTACTCTTGCTCCTTTGAAGCATTAAGGCAGCGCTTATATGTGACTTCCAGACAGTCTTGTATCTGTTGTGCAACACTGCTTGCATCACCTTTGAGGATATAATCCAGTGCTTCAATGTGATATTTGAAGACCAAATGAGATAATTCTGCATGTGCAGTCACAAACACAAACTTTCCAAAAGCGTCATAAGCTCTGACCTGCTGTGCAAGAGTGATGCCATTGATGTCGTATTGACGCAAATGCACATCTAAAATGTAGAGCTTGTTTTGTTTTGGGTGTGCTTTAGCATAATCCAGCAAATCTTCTGGATTATCGGTGGACAACACAACTTCCATATTATAATCTTTTAGAGCGATATAATCGTTGACAACATTTTCTATGTATTCTCGTTGCTTACGATTATCTTCAATGATGAGCACTGATAAAACCATATATCGTTTTGCTCCCACAATTTTATCTGCCGTACATGGCAAATGAAAAATATTTCATATATTTGTAACATCGTTTTCTATCCACAAGTCCTGCTTAAATCTACTTTTGTCGATAATGTAACGTTTGGGTATGTAATTAAAGAGTGATTCGGTCAAGGCGTTGTCCTGTTAGGGCGTTTTTTTGTCTTGTTGGGGAATTTTATGCTTCGATATCGAATTTTATGATAAAATGTATCACTATTTAAACTTTGTGTGAATCTTAGCAACAATAGCACACTGATTATAGCATTCTTTGAGGTAAGTAGTCAACGTTAAGATGTTACGAAAATTCAACAGCGCATCGTGACAGTACTGTACAGAGGGCAACCCAAAAACTCGCAATGGTTACAGTCATGAGCACACAAGTTATGCATATGATGCAAGCTTGCTTTGCAGTAGACGTGCCGTGGTTGTAACCAACCTGTGTTTTTGGGCTGTCCTTTGTACAGCATAAGAACAAATACAAAGAAAAGAATAGATCTGTTTGTGGATGCAAGCGTTGATAATTTGTTTTCAATTGTTCCATACATGCCGCAGAGTCATAGGACGTAGGATATGCGGTGTACACGTGTATCCAGACGAAATGAGTGAAGTAAATCAATTCGGCAAGGCGAGTAAGGAAAACAATGACCACGAAAATGTGACATGGGTGTTACAGAAGCGGATTTATTGTTGATGTCGGGGGAGACTTTGTGAAATGGATGTTTATCGTACAAATATGTAGGGGTCTCCAGGACCGGAAGTCCACATTTGCAAGCCGTTTATATATAATGTAAGAAAATGCAAGAGAATGCGAGAAAACGTAAGAAAATGAATTATTCCATATCTTAATTACTAGGGAGGTAAAACAAAATGCGAAAACAAAAGGGACTGAAACTAAAGAGGACAATCTGTTTATTACTGGCACTATCAATGATGCTCACCGTGCTGCCGTTTACTGTGTTTGCAGCAGAAGAAAGCATGAGTGCGGCAGATGTGATCGCAGCGCTGCTTGAAGAAACACAAGCGTTGCAAGAAAGTGCGACAGAAATAGAGACTGAGATCGCTGAGCCGGTTAATGAGTCGGTTCAGTTAGACGATATAGCGCAACCGAATGCACTGCCTGTCGTTAGCAGTGAAGAAGGTATAGTCGGCATCATGCCGCTATCGGCTCATCGTCCTGCGGGAATTCCGGGTACGATCACATTAAACTCTGATGTTACGAATGAAGCTCAACTCAGAACGGCACTGGACACTACGGACACTCGGACTATTCGTATAATGAATGATATCGACATCACCGGTGCGGTAATGCGTGTCCGTGGTACGAAGCATGTCTATAGTAATAGTGAAACACCTTTTGCAGTTACAAGAACCAGTGGCACTGCACGGCATATTGAGGTGCCATCAGGTACAACGCACTTTTATAATGTACGCCTAACAAGGGCATCGGGTGCACTTAGGCCGGACGGAAGCATTTCAAATGACGATTCACCAGGCGGATTCATTACTCCGGGTGGTCCGGCGGGTAACGGTGGCGGTGCACTTGTTAGCGGCGGGATTTTACACTTACACGCAGGAGCTGAGATCAGCAACAATAGAACGAGCGGTCGCGGCGGTGGTGTAAATATAACCGGCGGTCGGGTTTATTTGAATGCGGGTGCAACTATATCGCATAATCACGCTGCAAATACTGACGCCGGTGGCGGCGGCGGTGTCTTTGTTAGACAAGGTGGTGGGCGTCTTGAGGTGAATGGCGGAATGATTGCATATAACCATTCCGCAGCGGCCGGCGGAGGCATTTCTCTTGCGTACAATCAGACCGGTTCTGCAGCAATATTAAATATAAATAATGGCATCATTCTTCGTGGGAACACAGCAGCAAACCTTGGCGGAGGAATTCACGCAAACACCAACTCTAATATGACGATGAATGGTGTGAGTATCATTGAGTACAATGTTGCCACAAATGGTGGTGGTATGCGCTTTTTCTCAGGAAGTGCTACAACCATTAATCTGGCAGCTGGATCGATTGTTCGGAATAATGTTGCCAGAGCGAATGGTGCCGGTATTAGTATTCGAGGCCAAAACAATGTCCAGCTCCATGTAGCCGGAACTCTCTTTGAAGGCAATCTAGCAATTGGTGAGGGTGGTGCAATCCGCCATGAGGGGTCTGGCTTGGTTGACGGTGCCATTCGAATCTCAGACTCTCAATTCATAAATAACCGTGCGTCAAACGGTGGTGCGATTTCCCTAGTGCTAAGTAACAATCAAAACAATTTACCTGCAAATGCAATAACGAACAGACTTAGAATCACAAACACAACATTTGAAGGTAACTTTGCTACGAATGGTCTATGGATAGACGAAAATCTAGCTGCAAGAAATGTGGATAATGCATTTTTCGCAGGTGGGCAGGTTGGCAGTGTTACATGGTTCGGTCCTCGTACAGATGTAAACGGCAACGTGCTGGCAGCAGAGATGCGTAACCACATTTGGAACAACTACGATGTGGTTTCCCGCAACCGACTCAATGCGAGAGAGATAACCTTTAACCCAAGCGGCACTGCATCAGTGAGCAGCCTGATGGAGGCGGATTTAGCCCAAACAAGCAGATCCAACAACCATACTGTAACAGCTCCAGGGTTTGCAACCACTGTGGAAGTTCCAGTAACTCCACCGCAGGTGCTTGAGAGTGGCGATATGACAATAAGCCCAGCTCTAGCCAATTTTAGAGTTACTTACCACCCATGGAATGCAGATATCATCGAGTGGACAAATACGCAAATCACCAGAGAATGGATAGGTGATCCAGTAACTGGCTATCTGCGTACCACCCCTGTAACAACAACAATTCCCGGTTCAGCCGACGCATTGGAACAAACGATTACCATAAATCAACACACGCTGATACAACCGGTTATAAACTATAGATATCACAACATTGTATTTACTGCCAGCCCAAGTTCACCGACAACCGGCGGCACAGTGGACGGAGAGATAAGCATCACCAGAAACCTGCGTGAAAGTAGATCTCTGGCTGACCACAGCGGCACTTCCCCTCGCGGCAATCCCATAGGACTGCCGCCGGAACCCGAAGCAAGACCCGGCTGGGGCTTTGTAGAATGGACACTTAATGGTACGCCTATAACCGAAGACGAAATAGCAGCAATGTATGTGAGCGGTCCGCTGACATTTGTAGCGGTATTTGCACTACGCACAGCACATGCACTCGAAGTAACCCCAACATCTGTAACAAGAGGTAATTTAGAGACTGCTGATTTTACAGCGATCGTAATAGATCAGTTTGGCGATCCTCTGGCAAATCAAGAGAGCTTCGTAATCAACTGGACTTCAAGCGATATCGCTAATGTAACAATTTCACCGGCAAGCAATACGAGTGGACAGGTAAACACAACCACGGCAACCGTAACGTTGACCGCACCCGAAGGCAGCAACAGCACGATCACCGCAATGCTTTCTGACACGAACATTTCCGCAAGCGGAACAGTCAATGTAACGCTTGTACAAATTCCAAATACCATAAGCGTAGTCCCTGTAGACAATTATGTATTTAGAGGAGACGATGTAGAACTTACAGCTATAGTATTAAACCAATTTGGTGATGCAATGCCGGATCAAGATGGCTTTGTGATCAATTGGACATCAAGTAACACAAGCAACGTAACGATCTCTACAGCATCTAATGCAGCAGGTCAGCCAAATACAACGACGGCTACAGCTACAGCGACTGCTGCTATGGGTTCAAGCCAAACAGTGACCGCGACACTGGGTACTACAACAGTAACCGGCAGTGCAGCAGTGGTTATAGGCACGACCTATGAGTTAGACGTATCGTGGATAGCACGCAATGAACCTGTAGGTATGACCGTCACAGTGGATGGTGAAGTGATTGCAGCGAACACAACCGCATCAGCAAGTATTCACGAACTGAGACCGGGTGATATAGTTGTATTATATGCAGGTAGTGCACCGCGTCAGACCTTCCTAGGTTGGATGACTCCGGAGCAACTGAGCGCATTGCCAACTAATGCGCAAGGAAATCAGTACATTCCCGGATTTATAAGCGATGCAAGTTTGCTCACACATAACTTTACAATGTTGGATGCGAACAAAGAACTGATCGCCGTCTGGGGTAACCAAGGCGGAGTAGTCAGTCAATATAATGACTTCGAATTAGACGTATCATGGATAGCGCGCAATGAACCTACAGGCATGACCGTCATTGTAGCAGGTGAGTTGGTTGCAGCCAATACCGGTGAAGCAGTAGGTACTCATGAAGTAGTATATGGCGATGGAGTTGCATTGTATGCGGGTAACGCACCACGTCAGACATTTCTAGGCTGGATGACTCCAGAGCAACTGGTTGCATTGCCAACTAATGCGCAAGGAAATCAGTACATTCCCGGATTTGCGGGCGGCGTAAACCTCACGCATAGCTTTACGATGCCGGATGCGGACAAAGAGCTGATAGCCGTATGGGGCAATCAGGGCGGAGTAGTCAGTCAATACAACGGTTTTGATATTATTTACAATGCCAATGGTGGAATCAATCCCCCGGATTCACAAGCTGGTCTGATTGCCGGAACATATCCACTCACTTTGCCGCCGAGCGGTATGTCTCATCCGGGTGTGGTAGAAAATAGTGTAACAATCCCTGTAAGATTTGTTGGTTGGAGTCTAACACAAACAAACGAAATATTTGCCACATATGATAGAGACTCATGGCCGCCATTGGTGACCGAAGTAACTATAGTAGATGCAGATGTAACCGTACATGCAGTTTGGCGATTCGCTAACATCGTAGTTGATGCAAACTACGGCCCTGACGGCGATGAAGTATTGGTAGATGTAAATCTCCCTGATGACGAGTACGATGTAAGCTTAGGCAACAATGTAATCATCGTAACGATCCCCGATG
>WQVH01000009.1 GCA_009781695.1 Oscillospiraceae bacterium | reverse complement strand
CAGCGAGTTTGTGAGCCCCGTCCTCGGGAGTTCTTAGAGGGAAGCGTAGCGCCGTTGAAACAAGCACGTAGTGCGCAGTTCCGCTCGGCGGCGAGGCCGATTATTTTTGGCCTCGTCAACCAGTCCTCTAAGCGTGTCTTTTGGGCACTTTTCTGCACGAACAGAAAAGTGTCGCGCCGCAGGCCGCTTTCATTGTCGTTGGTTCTAAAGTCAAATCGTACGATTGCCAGAGCCGCCGGATGTTTTGTTACTTATTGCAACAATAATGCTACAACTCATCGTTCGTGTTTAATATCTTAGCATGAACTTCTCTCGCTTCATCCATAAATTGTGCAATCTTAGGATTTTCGTTAAACTCTTGCATAATCTGTTTTGTTCGTGAGATTGCGATTTTGGCATCTTCCGGCGATGGGTCATTGGACATGCTCTTGTAACGCAGACTGCTTTCAAAATCACTCAAATACATTATGTATCTTTCGGTCGTTTCCGACAATTTAAAAACTGATAATACGGCATCAAGTAGTAGCTTTAACTCATGCCCATAATTATAATCTAAATTTAAACAACGCAGAAAACCTTTCATGGTTTTTTCTGCGGCCTGCGTGCAATGCCAAACTGCAAGATTTGGAGCGCCTTTCCATATTTGCTCAGCAGCCCATACATCCTCTGTCGCTTTATGAAATAGCTCTGCGTTCCTGCTGATGTTTACGCTCATAAACAACACGTCCTCTCTTTAGAGCCTCTACAAATGCACCGTCGTTCTCAACTGATTCATTCACTTCACTATCAGTCCTGAAAAAGAGATCATACCTTGCACCGATTTTATGTTGCTTCCTCTTTCTAAACACGGCTGTCGATAATCCTGCATGTTCGTCATAAGACAGTTTTTTTCCATTTTTAATAACAAGAATATCAACATCGCTCTTATCATTCGGCTCGCCATAGGCATAAGACCCGAACAAGATAATTCTATCCGGGTCAGCGACTTCTGCCACAAGACTTACAAATTGCATTATATCGTCATTGCTATACATGGTAATTCTCCCATCTTTTCTGGCGTTTTGAGCGAGATGTTTCTCATGCCACGCAGCACCTTATTTCTACCGATAGTATAGCCGATTTAGGCAGAATCTGCAATATGCAGTAGCTTAGCTTTTTGTGACAAAGGACGGTGGGGAGGTTTAGTAGATGAATGTTCTTAAATTGCTTGCATGAGACAATCAATCAGCAATCCATTCTTTAAACTTCCAAAAAGCATAAAGTGGCAAAATCCGGCTCGTCATCTCATCCAGAGAAGTCAAAACAGATTTTTCAGGATTAAACAGCTTACAGTATTGCGTGAGCGACCGAGCATGTTTTGCTGTACCGGCCTTTACTTCAATCGGGACAACATACTTTGTATCGTCTTGCACAATAAAGTCCACCTCTGCCTTTGCTGAACCCTCAGCGACCCAATAGTATAGATCTTTGTCCTTTCCCGAATTCTTCAATCAAAAATGTTTTGCCGCACTGACGCACCCCTTGTATGACAAGCGGTTTCTTGTTTAAATCGTCTTTCCATGCAATTAGATCTTGCATTAACATTCTTTCCATGATATCACGCTCCCATGGTGGTCATTACAGCTGAATTCTGTACTTACGCACCATATTATAGCACAATAAACGTGCAATCACAACAAAACCATGCTGTAATTTTCGTAAATTTTCTGCAAAAATTCAACTTCATTCATAAATATAGCATGATCCAACACGGTACGATGAGGACATCGTACCCTACGAAATTGTGTTAACATTGCCACTAACATGGACGGCGCAGCTTAACCCTGCAACGATTCTTCAGGTATACCCAGAGACATAAACGCCATACCGAGCAAAAGCACAACCGACACCATCAGCACATTGGTGTACGATCCTGTAATATCATACATGATGCCCGGCACCCATGACCCGAGCGCACCGCCAAGCTGATGGCTGAGTGCAACCATGCCCAAAACTGTACCGGTCGAATATTTACGAAACAGATCAGCGGCAACAGAATTCGTTGGCGCTATAGATGCCATCTCCACAGCACCATATCCCACGGCAAACACCAGCAACAACCAATGCTGCTGCATAAAGATCAGCAAGACAAATGTCACCGCTCTAAATGCGTAAATAAACGCCAACTGACGTTTACGGCTAAAGCGATCAGAGAGATAGCCGGAGCCTATTGTTCCGGCTATATTCGCTATGGCAATCAGGCTAACGGCGAGCGCAATAATGGCATCGGGGATTCCCCTGCCCTCCGCCATCGGAATAATATGCGTGGTGATCAATCCCACATCGGTTACTCCACAGATAAAATACGGTATTGCCAAAAACCAGAATCCTTTTGTCTTTAAAATACCCATGACCGGAAGCGGCTTTTGTTCTTTTTTAGAAGCATCGTCGTTATGGTCGGCGCTTTTCGCACTTTCATAAGCGGCCGCAAATCCGTATGGCTTCATCGCCTTATCTTCCGGCTTACTTTTCAGAAGAAATAGATAGAGTGGCCCCACAGTCGCTATAATGATGATTCCAAATACCAACATAGCTGTTCGCCAACCCACTTCACGAATGATAAACAAATTCGCAGGAACTAACACCAGCATTCCTATAGCCATTCCGGATGTCATCAGCCCCAGTGCCATACCTCTTTTTTCGACGAACCACTGGGTCAAAATGGCCGCAGAAACATTATGCCCGGCGGCGGCAATCCCTATTGAAAAACCCACTCCAAACATGGCAAAGACATGCCACATCTGAGTGGCTCTGGAGGTCAGTATCAGGCATACACCCATGACCAGTATCCCAAAAGTCGGAACAATATTCTTGCCAAAATGGTCGTTGAGTTTTCCCGCGAGCGGCTGACCAATGGCGAATATGATAAAGCCCAACAAGGATATGGTGGTTACAGTCGTCCGTCCTACTGAAAATTCATATTCCCACGGTGTGATATAAGCGCCGAAAGATGCTCTCATTCCGAATGATACCATCATTCCGACAAAGAGTATTGTCAAGATCATCCAATGGTATGAAAATCGGCAGACTCCCGCTTGCTGCTGCATATCTGTCCCCTTTGTTATTTAAAATACGCTACACTAGTGTAGTGTATCACTGATAATTAGTATATGATTGCGTTTTATTTTTTCGTCTTGCAAGGCGAAAAAGCGCAGGAATGCCATTGGCATTTCAAGTTTTTTCAACGCAGCAAGCCGGAAAAAGAGAATGTAAGAATATGCTGATTATCAGTGATACACTACACTAGAGCTTAAATTCTTTTTTGACAGTCTCAAACTGCCGGACTACATGGTCGAGTTCTGCTTTGGTGTGCGCAGCGGAAACTTGACAGCGAATGCGGGCTTTGTCTTTGGGAACAACCGGAAAACTAAACCCAATGACATACACACCCAACTCAAGCATACGGGCGGCGATTTCACCGGTCAGTTTCGCATCTCCGAACATCACCGCAACAATCGGATGTGTGCTCTGAACAATATTGAATCCCAACGCCGCCATCTTCTCTCGAAAATATGCAGTGTTTTCTTCCAAAATATCACGGCGGGATACATCCAATGACAGCATCTTAAGCACCTGCAATGATGCGCCGACAATTGCAGGCGCAAGCGTATTGGAAAACAAGTACGGTCTGCTCTTTTGGCGCAGGACATCCACAATTTCCTTTCGTGCGGATGTATATCCACCCGAAGCCCCGCCCAACGCCTTGCCAAGCGTTCCGGTAATGATATCAATCCTGCCTTCAACACCGCAATGCTCCGCAGTACCGCGCCCTGTTGCTCCGACAAAGCCCACTGAGTGACTGTCGTCTACCATAACCAGCGCACCGTATTTATCAGCCAAGTCACATATGGATTGGAGATCGGCGATGATTCCATCCATGGAAAATACACCATCGGTGGCAATCATCTTGATACGGCAACCTTCGGCTTCTTTGAGGCAGCGCTCAAGGTCTTCCATATTATTGTTTTTATAGCGCAGACGTTTGGCCTTACAGAGACGAACGCCGTCAATGATACTGGCATGATTGAGTTCGTCAGAGATAATGGCATCTTGCTCATCGAGTAATGTCTCGAACAATCCGGTGTTCGCATCAAAACATGATGAATACAATATGGTGTCATCCATCCTTAAAAATTCTGAAATGGCCGCTTCAAGCGCCTTATGTATGGATTGAGTACCACAGATGAAGCGTACAGAGGATAGCCCGAATCCCCATTGGTCGAGCGTATCTTTAGCCGCAGCAATTATTTCTGGATGGTCGCAGAGGCCAAGATAGTTGTTGGCACACATATTGATTACTTTTTCAACTTGAGTCGTGCCGATATTTCCGGATTGCGGAGTGGTGAGAATCCGTTCGGATTTGTAGGTACCGGCAGATTTTATCTCATCAATCGTTTCTGCAAAAATTTTTAATGCATTGTTCATTATTTTTCCTCCATTATATCGTAATCATGCGGTGCGATGAGGACATCGCACCCTACATGGGTAGTTAGCTCCAGGTGAGCACCACTTTGCCGGAATTGCCGCTCTGCATGGCTTCAAATCCTTTTTCAAAATCCTTTGCAGCAAACCGATGCGTAATCACTTCGCTCACATCCAGACCTGTTTGAAGCATCGCCATCATTTTATACCATGTTTCAAACATCTCTCTACCATAAATACCCATGATCGTCAGACCTTTAAACACGACATGATCCCAATTGATAACAGTGCGTCCGCTATGTATTCCCAACAGTGCAATTTTGCCACCATTATTCATACTTTCTACCATGTCGGCAAAAGCCCGCTCAGCACCGGACATTTCCAGACCAATATCAAAGCCCTCTGCCATATTCATATTCTTCATCAGTTCTTTTAGCGAAGTTTTGCGCGGATCAACCGCCCATATATCAGGCACTGCTTTTTTTGCGAGCGCCAGTCTATACTCGTTCATGTCGGTAATTGCGATTTTTTTAGCACCGCAATGTCGGCATATAATCGCAGCCATAATACCGATGGGGCCTGCGCCCGTTATGAGAATGTCTTCGCCGATTATGTCAAACTTGAGCGCCGTATGCACTGCATTACCCAATGCATCAAACATAGATACTACATCCAAGGAAATGCCCTTTGCTACACGAACTACATTTTCAGCAGGAATGACCAAATACTGCGCAAAACAACCATCCCTATTTACTCCGACACCAATGGTATTCATGCACAAATGATGCCGTCCGGCCAAACAATTACGGCAATGGTTGCATACAATATGACCCTCACCTGATACAATTTCGCCGATTTCAAAGCCTTTTACGCCTGCTCCAAGCTTGTATACTTCACCGACGAATTCATGACCGATAATCTGCGGTGTTTTTATCGTCCGCTCGCTCCATGCATCCCAGTTATATATGTGCAGGTCTGTACCGCATATTGCGGTTTTGAGTATTTTTATCATGACCTGACCCGATCCAACTTCGGGTATGGGTACTTGCATATATGTCAGCCCCGGTTCTGCTTTCATTTTCACGAGCGCCATCATCGTATTATTAGCCATAAGTAACCTCCACATGTCTCAATACTTGCACTGACGATTCATCATAGCATATTGCAAGTTAAAATACTATATTTGTTGTTGAAATTTTACACATTCTACCGGTCTTTTTTCTACACTTAAATTCATATTGAAAATATGCTTTCCGGTGGGTACACTATTGATACAAAGTACGTGTGCAAATACCGTAGACACCTACATTCTATATGATTGGACGAGGAGGATTCATATGGCTCTACCACAACAACTCCCCAGAGAAAAATTAAACAAAAAGGGCGCAGCAGCACTTTCAGATATCGAGTTGCTTCAAGCAGTCATCGGTAGCGGCGGCAAGAACAATGACTTTAAACAAATCGCCAAAAACCTCAATACCACAATAACGCAAATCGGCGCTGATAATATGACCATCCATGATATCAAGACCATCAAAGGCATTGGCCCGGCCAAAGCGACTGTCATTTTCGCCGCACTGGAGTTCTGGCGCAGAAAATTTACAAAACAAACCGCCCCGCTTATAGACTCACCTGAAAAGGCTGCGGAGCAGTTAGACTTTATTCGTAATAAAAAGCAGGAGTATTTTGTTATGCTCTCACTGGACGGCGCAAGACGACTCATCAACTGCCGCACAATCTCTATTGGAACGCTTATGTCTTCTCTGGTTCATCCTCGCGAAGTATTTTCTCCCGCAATCGAAGACCGCGCCGCCTCTATAATCATCGGACACAACCACCCAAGCGGAATGCTGGATATCAGCGAACAAGACAAAGATGTCACCCGGCGAATTCGGTTGGCCGGAGAGCTTTTGGGCATCAGGCTCGATGACCATATCATTGTCGCCGGAGACTCTTTTATTAGCGCATATTAAGCCAGCGGGAGTCGATGGGAGCTTAACTCACACCAGCCTAAGTACAACAAAATTCGCAATGCCCATCACAAGGGCAATGATCAGCACAATCCCGATAAGCTTTCTATAGATCAGCGATTCCTGCCCTTCCAGCTTGGATGCAAGTGCACCCATAAGTACCAAAGTAGGGCCTATTGCCACACCAATACCACCGGAAAGTGATTGAACCGCAGACATCACAGCCGTGCTCACATCAAGCCTTTGTGCGATTGCGTATTGGAAGCTGCCAAACAAGATGTTTGAGTTCGTATTGTTACCCGTAAGAAAACTGCCCAACACACCAAAGAACGGCGCTACAAATGGATAAAATCGCCCCGTAATACCCGCAACATTATATGACAGCAAATTGGTCATGCCGGAGTCCATCATAATCAGTGACATATTGCCTAATGCCAGAAGTGCCAGAGTTGCAGGTATGCCTTTTTTTGCTGTTTTTCTGAGCGCATCTTTAAAGACCGCAGAATCCCAAGCACCTGCACGCTTGTACACAATGATCGCAACAGCGCAGGCGATCAGCAACAACACCGCCGGATGTCCGAACAGACGAATGCGTGCATATCCTGTTTCCGGCGAAACGATATGTCCTATCGATGTTTCTGTTCCGGGGAAAGCAAATGATAATGAGATGTCTCTGAGTGCATCCGGCAAGAATTGAAATAGCATCGCCATCACCAAAATAACCGCATATGGAAGTACGGATTGGAACAATGTAAGCTCAGCCGAATACAATCCCGCTTTGGATTTTTGCTTTGCACGTAACTTATATAGTGCAAGCATCGCTGCAAGGCCGACAACCGCCGTCAGCAGCGAGGCCAGCGAGTATAGACCTAATCGGATTATAAAAAACTGTGTAACCGCCATGATGACCGAAACCGGGATAACATAAGAGATGCCCTTTCCGATGCCTTTGATTCCATCGTAGAGCCAACATATACCGATACCTGTACCAAAGATGATGATCGTGTTAAATATCCACATGGGCGTGCCCAGACTTTCATATGGAAGCCCCGTAAGCATCTGTATGATGAAAAAGGCCGCCCCCATCGAGCCGAATGTCACCGCCCAAGTATGACCCAAAAGTGTCGCCGAGAGCGACTTGACCTTATCAAATCCGAGCGCAATCAAAATGGGCGCAACGATGACGACCGGAACACCAAAGCCCGCCATACCTTGAAATACCCCTGTGAACAGCCATGACAAGAGCAAAAATCCGACAAATTTGTCTTCAACAAGAATGACAAAGTTCTTGTTAATGACATCTATCGCCTTAAATCCGTCTACGAGGTGATATAGCAAAAGCGCCGCCCACACGATAAGCGATACAAAAAGTGCAAGCGAGAGCGCTTTTCCTACGGCTACCAACAGTCCGAAAGCACTCAGTCCAAAGAAGACGAGCGCAATCACGAGCGTTGCGACAAGGGAAATTGCCCCTGCTCTTGCAACACTCACTTTGATAACAATGAGTAGCACAAGAAGGCAAAGGATCGGTAGGAGCGATAATACTGTCATCACAATTTTTAGTCTCATTTCAGTTAGATTTTCAAAAAAGCGCTCCGTCATTATATATTTTGCATTGCCGAAACACAATATCAAAGTTGATTCAATTTTGGAAATCTGGTACTTTCTTGTTACAGCGTTAAGAACTTTAGATTCTTTTGCTTATTGGAATAAGATAACTCACTCGTCTCATCACCCACAGCCGCCGCTGCTTCGAATTGTGTATTTTGATAATCATGATACATCTGTTGCAGCGTCTCATAATTAATCACATTATCAGGCATACTGCTTCTCGGATATTCAGGCACAATTTGCTGATCTGGCGCATGCTTAGGCGCTGACTCAGCTCTTTTTACATCCTCCCTCAACTTGCCGGTGATGCTGAATTTGCTTCTGAATATTCTTTTCCCGGAACCACCCCATATTTTAATCATGCCCAAAACACCACCTTTGCTTGTGCTTGCCACATCTATGCCTTTAATGTAATCCTTGAATTGTCCGGATAAGCCCTATCACTGAGCGCCTCCGGAGTCATCAGCTCCTCCATCCACCTATTTCCATACCTGAGTCTCCACTTCTCCAGTGTAACCGTACCTGCACTGGTTAAGCTGAGCTTACCCTCTTCTCGCCTGACACTTGCCCCGGCACCACCAAAAAATCCCCCCGCACCCCTGAGCGTCCGCCCAAATCTGGCCAGAATCATTTCGAACTCTCCACTGGAAACCGTGCCGCCTGCGCTATCTATCGCAGCCAAAACAGCCATACTCCTCGCATCACCAAGCCGAACTGACCTCGTGAGCAAGTTCGGCGTTATTTGTTGCTCAGCTTCCATTTGTGCAATAACATCGGTAAGCGAGCGATGAATTTGTCGCAATCGTTCCAGTTCATTCATAGTTGCTTTCCATCGTTCTTTATAGTTATATTTCATTTACTATCGTTAATTTTAATTAATGTAACATAACGTTATCAAATTGTCAAGCAATTCTTCTCAAAAATGGCCTGCCCGCTATTGCGGTCAGACCATTTGTCGAAAATTCATAGTTTTTATCCACATTTGATAACAAATGATGCGATCACCATAAAAGCAAAAAGTCAAGCATGAATATCATTTGCAAAAATATACATACCAATTTTATGTAAACCAAATGATCTCCTCTTCTGACTCAGAAATATGCGCTCATTGGTGATGGTATTTTTTGGTATTTCTTTCTGATTTCATTGTTACAGTAAATGTAATTCGATGTTGATAACTCTGTTGATAATGTTAACAACTTTTTGTACTCAATTTCACAATCCATAATTATGTAAACTTATTGTATGTTTTAATTTTGTCAAATCAGCTAAGTTAACCTACAGTATTTTGTCGCAGTTGTTGTGTTTTAGTGCTAAATCATTAACCATTTCCTTAAAGTGCATACTCATCTTTGAATATTCATCATCTTTATGCAAAGTCAATTTGTCATATAACAATCTGTAATATAATTTACTGCGACTCGCCCATTAAGCACACGCTTGCGACCCCTTTCAATATATGCTAAAATAACCCACAACACCTATTTTGTACTGGAGGACAAAACATGGCCGGACATTCCAAATGGAAGAACATACAACGCACAAAAAACGCACAAGATGCGAAAAGAGGAAAGATCTTCACAAAAATTGCACGCGAAATGACCGTTGCCGTAAAAGAAGGCGGCGGCGGAGATCCGATAAATAATTCCAGACTCGCCACCGTAATCGCCAAGGCCAAAGCCGCCAACATGCCCAATGACAACATCAAAAGAACCATTGAAAAAGCAGACGGCGCAGCAGGCAGCGATAACTACGAAAGCATCGTTTACGAAGGATATGGCCCATCCGGCGTTGCCGTGATTGTCGAAACCATGACCGACAACCGCAAAAGAACAGCCGCAGACATGCGCCACTATTTCGACAAATATGGCGGCAACATGGGCACAAGCGGATGCGTCTCATGGTCCTTCGACAAAAAAGGTGTCATCATCATCGACAACGAAGACCAGTCAATTGATGAAGACACCCTAATTAATGATGCACTGGAAGCAGGCGCTGATGATGTAGAAAATGACGATGGCGTTTATGAAGTATATTCCTCACCGGACAGCTTCAATGCGATCAACGACGCTCTGGATAGTGCCGGATATACTTTCCTCTCAGCGCAAATCGAAATGATACCGCAGAACTACATTAAACTAACCGACCCCAATGACATAAAGAACATGGAAAAAATGCTGGAAATGATGGACGATAATGATGACGTCCAAAACGTCTGGCACAACTACGAAGGCTAAATTGCCGAGAGTCGAGCCTCATGGACATTCGACTCCCGTAACTTAAGAATCCACAAGTACATCGTCTTCAATGACGGCTACAGGAAATGTTTCATAGCCTATGGTGATTTCTTCGGGAATCACCATATTTGGTTTGTCATCATCTCTGCTTAGAATAATGGCTTCTTCTTTTTCCATATCGACAAAGAAATGAAACCCATCAGTGGTGACATACTTTCCGGTAATTTCATAAGTAGGCTCAAGATATGAACCCATCAGCAGCAACACGAGCGCAAAGTAGATAAAAAGCCCTGAAATATCTTTTATCGATGTGATCACAGGCGCAGAACCCGCCGCTTGATCTACTTTAAGCTTCATGAGCGTAAATGGTACTATAAATCCCAAGACCGCCGCCAAAGTCATCGTCACGATCAGCGCAATAGCTACAGCAAGGCCGAGCATAGGCAAGTCCAACCAAAGTGTGATGATTATTCCGGCCAATATACCAACAAGCCCACCCATGCTCAGCCCGACACCCAGTTCTTTGAGAAAGGGCTTTGCAAAATGCTTGATATTGATATGTCCCAACACCACACCACGTGCAAATACTGTCGAGGACTGAGTGCCTACATTGCCGCCCATGTCCATGATCAAAGGAATGAAGAACGCTACGATAACCACACTTTCCAGTATCTCTTCAAAACCCTCAATGATCAGACCCGCAACCATACCCGCCGCCAAAGTGATAATCAAAAATGGCAAACGCACGGACCATATTCTCCACAGACGACCCTTAGTGAGCACTTCACTTCGATCAGATTCTATACCGGTAATATCCGCAAGACCGGCCGCATCGAGAATATCTTCCGTGGCCTCTTCTTCCAGAATATCCACTGCATCGTCTATGGTCACAATGCCCACCAGACGATTTTCTTTATCTACCACCGGAACAGCCAACCAGTCTAACTTATGCAGCAATCTGGCCACTTCTTCCTGATCGGTATCGGTCGAGACCTGAATATCGGCCTCTTGCATCACATCTTCCACTCTGGCCGCCGGATCAGCAATCCAAAGATCACGCAGAGAGATGACGCCTTCTAACTTCCTTGAATTATCTGTGATATAAATGGTATAGACTATCTCTTTTTCCTTGGCGTGTTCCTTTACTTTCCCAAGGGCTTCCCCTACGGACATATTACGGCTTACACGCACATACTCCGGTGTCATGATACGCCCGGCGGTGCGCACTTCGTATCCCATCAGCAGATTGGTCATTTCACGCTCATCTTGCGACAGAGCGGCCAGCATCTTTTTTACAAATGTTGCCGGCATCTCATCAAACAAACGTACACGCTCATCCGGATCGAGCTCTGTGATTATTTCAATTGCAGCATCTTCAGTAAAGGATCTGATCAACTTTTGTTGGGCGATTGTGTCTAGCCGCTCAAAAACAAACAGCGCCTTATCTTTCGATAGCAAGCGATACACAATCGCTTGATTTTCATAGGATAGGTCTTCTATCACATCCAAAATTTCTACATCACCCAAGTCATTGAGCAATGTCTTTAGCAAGGTCATGTCTTTGGATTTGATATGTGTCAAAACTGTTTTGCTAAAATCTACAATCATGTCTTCTGTGTTCATTTGGTTTGTACCTCCATTTTATAATGTGCATTTGGATGTACAGCCCCCGGACTAACGAGAGGCTTCGCCTCATCGCCAGCCTAAGTAAGCGCTGACTCAATCAGTGCTTACCGAACAAACCGCGCTCGGTTCAGTTTAAGGTGACGGAATGAAAAGTCCCCATACCGTCACATTACATCGTCGCGGCCCGTCAGGTTCAAGGCTGCTTCTACTGTCACTTTCCACTTCCGTTTTCACCTCTCTTTTTCGAAATTTTAATTTCACGCCTTTTTATAAAAACAAAGGTCGATAATTAACAGCGGTTAGAAAAACAATATGATCAATACAACTAGTGCAAATATATAGTATAGCGCAAAATACTTTAACTTGGCTTTTTTTATGATCGCCAGCATAAAGTTAATCGCAACATATCCTGTGATCGCCGCGGTGACAAATCCTGCGCCAAGATTCACGAAATTTAAGCGCTCTATAAGTTCCGGATCGGCTATGATTCGGCTTATTCTAAACAACATTGCGCCAAACGCCGCCGGGACAGACATGAGGAAAGAAAACTTTGCAGCGCTCTCCCGATTTACCCCTCTGGCCATGGTCGCCGTAATGGTACTTCCCGAACGAGAAATGCCCGGAAAAACCGCAAGCGCTTGAGCGCAACCAATAAGCGCAGCATCAATCAGGCTGATCTCTTCCATGTTTTTGCGGTTATTTTTCAGCCGATCCGAAAGCAACAAGACTACGCCTGTTATGATAAATCCTATGGGCAGAAAACGCACCATGTGAAACATTGATTCGATAAATCCCTCCAAAAACAATGTCACTATGACCAAAGGAATCGTTGCAATGATTAGCAGCGCTGTGGTCTTTTGAAGAGGATTTTTGATCAGCGCCCACAGCTCTTTACGAAACACAAACAACAACGGCATAAGACTGCCCATGTTGAGTACAATAATAAAAGTCAGATTATCCTCTGCCGTTATACCGAAGATATGATGGAATACCAGCAAATGTCCTGAACTGGACACAGGCAGAAATTCCGAAATCCCTTGTATAAACCCTAAAATGATTGCTTCCAGTAAACTCATGTATCAACCTCACATCTCCTAATTCTGTCACGTAATCTTCACGCTGTCAATGATTATTTGTTTACCAAATCACATTCCTTTATGTTCTGCAAGGTTACTTTAATTGCGTTTGTACTCAGGTCTTTTTGAAAGCTCGTCCAGACTCATATAGTTATTCAAATCAAACGGCAACGCACAACGGCTATTTCGCAAAAAAACCCAGCACAATAAGCACCGCAGCGAAAAACCCACCCAACGCAGCACATGTCCCACGAAAACCAAAATCAATCCCGCGCAACTTCCTCAAAAGCACATTTTTTGCCACAACATATCTGTATAGAAGAATTCCAACCGCCACGCTCCCTGCAAAGATCGCCACCTTCTCAAGATAACCCGCTGTTTCTACAGAAACCTCGATACCCCAAAGAAAAGTGATAAATTGTGATCCAAAAATACCTCCGGCTAAGCATACTAAACCCAAAACAATGATCACAAACTGCTTATTCTTCGGGACTGACTCCGAATAATTTCTCGGCGCAACCGTTTCATCTCTGCGATGCACATCTGTGTCCATCTTTTGCATCCGCCGCAACAATGCGGAATCCTCCTTGACATCATCGTATCTGCCAAAAAGCATGGTCGAAAATCTTACAAAAACAATTATTGTCCCAAGATTTACAATCATAAGCAGCCACGTCACATACCAAGTTGTACCATACATGATAAAATATTTTGATATACTGCCATTAAAAAGCGGCGCTCCTGTAATGCCCAAAATCGCCATGATCATAGCCGCTCCAATAACCGGAAAACGCCTAATCACCCCACGAATATCGTCTACATTTCTTGTGCCATACACTTTGCTCAATATGCCTGCGCACATAAACAACGACGCTTTAAACAGCGAATGATTAAAGGCTTGGTATAAAGCACCGACCTGGGCATATTCACCCGAAATGCTCAAACTCGCCATGATGAGACCAACTTGAGAAATAGTGCTATAGGCCAAGAGCAGCTTTATATCGCTCTGACTCATCGCCAAGACAAATCCAGTGATGCCGGTGATGATTCCCACAACCAAGAAAAATTCCGAGGCATCAATGGCAGGAAACAACGGCTGCACACGCATATACAAGTATATACCGCTCTTGATATGCACTCCGGACAAGAGCGCCGAAACACAGGTCGGTGCGCTCGGCGAGCCGTGCGCCTTAGGCAGCCAACTAAAAAGCGGCAAAATGGCGCATTTTAGACCAATTCCGGTGATAATCAGCGCATATGGCAATATCTGAGATGATCTATCAATCTCAGAGAGCACCTGCGCCGCAACTTCCATATCCAATGCGCCTGTCAATCTATAAACATATCCCAAACCAAAGAGATAAAACTGCATCGCTATGATACCGGTCATCAAGTAAAACATGCCGTCATACATTGATCTATTGTCCCGGTTGTACATAATGAGCACCGCCACAACCACTGCGGCAACCTCGACTAAAACAAAAATATTAAACAAGTCTCTGGTCAAGAAAATCCCGATCAGAAGTCCTTGCCAAATGAAAATCAAAAACCAAAAGAGCTTTCCTTCATTTTCGCTATAGCTATACAAAGCGGCAATCAAAAATGAAATCGCAGTCAACGCAACAAAAACAGCAGATATCGTATCCGCTCTGAGGATAATCCCCATAATGCTCTCATAATTTCCAATATTGGTAATGAGTTCTCCTTCCCTCGCTTGGAAAAAAAGACGTATGCTAAAGGCCGTCAAAATAAATTGTGCCAAAATCGCAATAGTCTTCGCCGCTTTATTCGAGGAAAATGCATATAGGAATATCGCTATTAAAATTGGTGCTATTACAAAATACGGAAGCATATAAACTACTCCATTTTTTTCTTTTTTAAAATATCCCACTCGGTGGTTTTAAACTGCCGTGACAGTGCGATAAGCATGGTCATGTTCACTGCGGTCACTGCAACGCCTATAATGATTGCGGTAATCATCAGCGCCTGCGGCAGAGGATCTGCAACATTGTCTCCTACGTCTCTGCCAATTGGCGGCAGAATTCCGGTTTGAAAACCAATACTTAGGAAAAACATCACCACCGCTATCTCCATGGTGATCATTGATATAATGCCTTTGATGACGCCTTTGCTCGTAATGAGTCCAAAAAGGCTGATAAAAAACATCGCAATCGCAAAAAGTTCAACAATCTCAAAATTCACTGTAAAATCACCCCTTTTGCGGTGCGATGAAGATATCGCACCCTACATCAGTTTTGTTACCGTCTTTCAAACGCAATATATCTGTAGAAAATTATGATAAACCCAAATGCAACCTTCATCGCAATAAGCATATTCATCGCAAGAAGATACGGTATACGTAGCTGAGGCAACTGAATATAAACCCCAAGAAAAACAAACAATACAGCCAAAATAATCAGTGTAGCAAAAGTCATCTTCTCAAAAATCATGATCTTTCCAAAACGCACATCATACACATCATATATCAGATATCTGCAAATAAAAAATGATGCAATCGCCACACCGCCTTGGAATCCTCCCCCCGGCGAGATATGACCATTTAAAATGAGGTAAACACCAAAAATCAGCATGGCAGGACACAAAATACGAATGGTGTACACATCCACAGTATCAGATTTTGTCACACCGGCAAAATGCGCATCAGTCTCATCGGTCTCAGCACGCCATGACATATGTGCGACACTCACCACACTAATCAGTAGCATCAAAGCTTCAAAAAGCGTATCATATACCCTATACCCAAGATAAATAGATGTCGCCGCATTTTCACCGCCCACATCAAGCCGGAATCTATATAGATATAAATCTCTAAGATATGTATTGACCGTACCATCAGGCAAAAAATAGACAAACAAAAGCGCAATCGCCGCTGTAAAACACGCCGGAAGAATAAATTTTCTGGCACGCTTGCTCAACTTCTCTTTATGAGGCGGATCTTTGGTCACCTCAGTAACCAACGTAAAGTACTTTTCAAAACACACAATCAAAAACACTGTAGAAAAAGAACTGACCGCAACCTCCGCCATAGATACATCCGGCGCACCAAAAACAAAAAAGCACACCGCAGAAATGGTTGAAAAAATTGCCAAATACACGATGATTCGAATAAGCTTTCTGGCCTGAATCGCCAATATCCCGCTAATGATCCAAAAAACAAGAAGCACATATATCATGACCGACACCCTTTTAACCTGCGATATTAGTAGTTATTGCACAGTACAACATATCATCTTCCACCTGTACCATCATCAGACTCCTCATCTATCCCCTCAATACTCAAATAAGCCGCCCGCGCAATAATATGTGCCGTCAAAGGGTTTAAGATGAGGAACAACACAATAATCAGCAGCACCTTGAGCGAAAAAAAACTAAACCCATGCCTAATAATGATACCAACCATAAAAGTTATTGCCCCAACCGTATCAATTTTGGCAAGCACTAACAAACGCAAATAAAAATCCTTAAATTTGTAGAGCCCCAACGCACCAAACGCCATAAAAACCAAACCAATAACTATTACAATATTGCCCAAAAGCTCCATCACTTATTCCCTCTCGTTCTGTCCAAAATAAAAAATGCGATGAAAATCAAGCTGATAAAGCCAAACAGCGCATATATGAGTGCATAATCCAATAAATATCCTCTATTACTAAACGATGCATACGCAACAATTAAGATGATCACCTTGACCGATATAAGACTCATCCCAAGCAAGCGATCCCAAATCGTCGGCCCTTGTACAGTCCTAATGATATAAAGGAACATAAATGCAAGCAAAATCCAAACCGCAAACATACTTCCCCCATCCTCTCAAACACACTTAAAACTTGTCGCAGCTTATCGCAACTTATCCTGACTTTCAAAATATATAATCCGCAAATAGGCCTGATGCACCACTTATTCAGTATCCGGCCTTTGACTCTTTTGCACCTTTATGAGCTTATCTTCCAGACCGCCTTTTACCCGATCGCTGGCATTGGCCAACTCCATCAATCCCCAGGTCTTCTCATGCAATAACAGCACCGTGATTGAATCATCCTTGAGTTCAAGCGTTACAGACCCCGGAACAAGCGTTATGGAATTTGCCAACATGACTCTTAAAAAATCATTGGAAATATCTGTACTTATTTTAACTACATCCGCCTTCGCACCTGTTAAAACCAACTTTATTGCAAAAACTGCCCCTACATACATCTGTCCAAACACATAAAAAATATATATGAAAAGCTTAAAATAATTCACCCCGGAAATATAGTCCAGCGGCAAAAATTTTCGACAAAAAACCACACAGACAACACTGATCGCAAGTCCAATCAGAATCGTTGATAGCGTGATTTCTTCTTTTAATATAATCCAAATTATAGTAAACACAATCACCAAGTATATAAAATTGCGTTTCATAACATACCCCTATGCTTTTATGCTTTTTTTCTTTTAAAAATGTAATTGCGGAACAACAGTAAAATCATCGCAGCAAGTAAAACGATCATTGCAATGAGCGACAACCACGTCATCCTCATGCTTCTGGGCGCTATGCCCATGAGCAAGAGCATGGGAAATCCGAAAACGATCGCCCACAGCTGTTGATATACGAGATTTTTTGCAGCCGGAGTTTTAAATGTGGGATCTACCTCTCTAAGCAATATGATGCCCGTACTCACCGTGCCGGTCAACATGCCATAGAGCGCAAGAAAAGACTCATCTTTATATTCCGGAAAAATCCTTCTTGAGACAATCTTGATATAGAAATAGGTTGCAAGTGCGCCCCCAACACAGAGCAGGAGCAATGGCACCCAGAACGAACGCTCACTAAATGCAGAAAGATCAATAGCCGCAATTGAAGCCACAACCATCAGATCAAACATGAAACCGGCTATGCGGTTTAACATAAAATTATTGCGATATTCACGATTGACGATTTTCTTTTTCCGGCAATACCCCAAAACGATTTTCAGCAAAATCGCACACAATGTACCAATCAGGAAATTAAATCCCCAAATGATAGGCATTATCGTACCGGAAGCCATACCACCAAGGTGGTTCAGGCCAAGCGAAACGGTGTACATGAGCATAAATGCCGCAATATATGTCAAAACAACCAAACCAATTTGAACCGTCATTTTGTCCAGCGATTCTGTCATTCCGATTTCATCTTTTCGAGTAATCAGCTCAACTGTATCTTCACTGGCAACATCCGGATCAAACTGCGCCGTTTTGATTCGCCCTCTGGCCTTCATAATGTTTAAATAAATAACGCCACCGATTCCGGATGCTACAAAGCCCATCGCAGCGATACCTAGTCCAAAGCTGACTCCACCATAAAATGGAGGGTAATCCGTTGCGGTTTGATATATGTTCCCCCAATTATATGCCTGACCCGGCCCTTGACCAAGACCCATGGGGAGCAGCATTCCGCCCGCTGCCCAATTGCCCAACACATATGAAAGCCCAAGCGTTATCCCAAGACCCACGACACCATGTATCAAATACGTAGATACGACAGTTATCCCGGTGTTAAAAACATCTTTATTGGCTTTCTTGCTTTTAATCCGATCCTCAGTCTTGAGCGCTAAAGCAACAAATGCCAATCCCAAACCATGATAAGTCAGTATTTCAAGCGTAAACACCTGAAATACCTGCACATCAATCGTTTTGAGTGCCGAACTGACCGCCAAAACTAAAAAACCACCGACAACGGAGCTGGGTATCAGTGAATCTCGAAAAATCTTTATTTTTCGGCGCAGCATATTGGCAAACACCATACCGCCCAACAAAACAGCAAATTCTATGATAAATGTCCAAACTTCAATATCCCAAAAATGCATACCCGTTGACATTATTTTTTATTCCTCTCAGTGAAACATGCGTTAGGGATATAGTTATACTACATACTTACCGTTTGGTCAACACTCTAAATATTTCCTTGTATTTCAGAGCACTGCGAAAAGTCTGGCTTCTGACTTCGTACATATCGCCTTGCTTTTCCGCAAACAGCAGTGTCATCTGCCCAACTACAGCAAATTTCATGATATTTTCCAACGGAAATACCATACCGCAGCAATGCAAAGCATCATGGTTGATTGAGATATCGCCCTTTCCGACAAGTACCTTACCGGATGCATGATGTACTTTGTAAAGTGCCTGCCCTGTATCGGAACAGATAGGGCGATCGTCTATATTGTCTATCACGCTTGCAAGATGCGCACTTTGCCATATACCCCAATCAGTAGTTTGGGAAAATGGCAGATCGTCCCCTTCGAGATGTCCGGTCTCAGTGTATAGACCTGCAAGTCCGCAGTCACAGTAGAACTGATTGCCTTTTGATTTTAATGTCCCTATGCCTTCACATTGCGGACAGAGAAAAAGTGCAGTTTCAATATGTTCCGCCAAACGCTTTCCGCAATAATGGATCGGCTGCGTACCTTGCTGCACATATGCATCTTCATAAATGTCTGTGCTTATCGCTTTGAGCACTTGTTCTTCCGTCATATCGGCGAGTTCCGCTTGGGTAATATGCCTGACTACACGCCCGAACATTTTTCCTTTGCGCATGGTTTTGGACCATCGCGGAGAGGTCAGGTATCCCCCTTCGATACGAAATGTGATGATGTCTGCACCGCTTGCTTTGGCCAGTTTTGTGACCGACAGTGCAAATGGCATCGTTGCACCTGTAAATGTCCTATTTCCTTCGGGGAAAAGGCAGATATTGGCACCGTTTTTCATTCGAAAAATCATCTGTTTTATCGCTGAGATGTCCGTTCTGACTTTGTTAAACGCAATAGGGTCATAGAGCATTTTGAGAACCCGAGACCCAAACCCTGCGCGAAAGGCATGTTCACTAGCCAGAAAATAACAATGTTTGGAAATGCCCAAACTCACAAGCGCCGGGTCTAGGTCTGTGGTATGGTTTGCGAGTATGAGGCAGGGCTTATCCGGCATTGGATATCTTTGATATTCGTATTTCATCTTATGTTTTATAATGGGCTTGACGATCGCCCGGGTAAGTGTAAATACACATTTGTGCCAAGCTAAGTTTTTCATGGGTTCCTCACGGTTATTGCTGGTCTTCCAGTTGTTGCACTTGATTGTTTGTCTACATCTTATCGGGGTAATGCGGCTATGTCAAGAGCGCTATTGAAATAGTCCGCTTTGCATCGGCGTTATGTTAACCTTCTACTAACCACTTTTCAGATTACAAAAAAACATGTGCATGGATTTTATTGACAAATGCCTTGCTTCATGCTATTTGTACTAATACATCGTATTTAGAATACGATGTACCGGTATGATACCCGGTGCGATGTATTTAGAGGAGATACTTGTTTATGCACTTAAAAAAAGCTGCACTGACACTGGTGTTGCTAACAATCATTTCGCTTGCCACACCATACATCTTTGCAGATACAAATTCAGCTCACGCCAACACACATGTACCCAACCTATCCGGAAGAGTCATCATACTCGACCCCGGACACGGCATTGGCAGCACCAATATATTCAGAGGATACAATGAACAAGTCGCCATGCTTAACTTGGCATTGCGCATCAAACCACTCCTGGAAGCCCAAGGCGCAACGGTACTCATGACCAGATCAACCGGCGAAAATGTAACACTCCCGGCACGTACGGCAATGATCAATATCTGGGCACTTGAAGCACTGCTCGAAGCACATCTCAAATTTACATTACAAACTGAAAAAGATACAGCAAATGCAAACTCAGAACAAACGCTTGACACCGCTTCCGAGGCAGAACACACCGATTTAGACACCACCTATAAAATCAAAAGACTGATCGGCATCATGCAAACCATCATTGATAACCCGGATGACAATGCCACACGTCTAAAAAACACCCCCTTTGATGCCAATCGAACAGCCCACCCTTATCTCAGACAGATATTCGAGTTGCAAAACGACCCGCTAATCGCCGAAAACTTCCTTGTGATATCGCTGCACTCCAACGCCACACACCGCCCAATCAACACAAGAATGCATGGCGCGACAGCATATCACATCTCAAATGCGCACACCAATACCCGTCATTACTTTGGAGGATTTGCTCACGAAGCGCGCAGTCATGATTTTGCAACGATACTGCTGGCGCACATTGAACGCACTGGGTTTCAAAACTTGGGTCCGAGGAGCGGAAATTTCTTCATACTCCGTGAGCACAATATACCGGCGGTTTTGGCCGAAAATGGATTTCACACCAATGACAACGACCGCACCAGACTGATGAATAGTCGTTTTATGGATAGACTCGCTCTGGCATATCTGACAGCCATAACCGAATATTTCAACAATCCTCCGCTTCAATCTTATGAGTAAAAAGGCCACTGATCAAAATATGAGCATTTTCAATGGAATTTCAAATCGAATAATCTTTTTGCTGCTTGCCATTTGTGTTATTTTCACCATGGTAGCACCTGCTTATGCTGCCAATGGCACAAAACCAACCTACACTGTCGCAGTCCGCAGAGATACTACAGTCAGAATAAATGGTCATGTGCATCATTTTTATACTTTCGAATTATTTGGCGCAAACCATATCCGAATCCGTGATTTGGCCAGCTTGCTTTCGGATACGCCGATACAATTCAGCGTTGCATGGGACACTGATAGGCGTGCTGTTGCACTCAGAAGCAGTGCACCGTATGTTTCAATTGGCGGCGAGCTGTCCCCTTTGGCACTCAATGTAATCACCGGCACTTTTTCAAGTACACGCATCTTGATTGATGAGCGCGTCATGACCTTACCCACACTGAACATTGGCGGCGAGACTTTTTTCAAATTGCGTGATATTGCTGATGCTTTAGAGTTTGACATCAGTTGGACTTCCCAAAGCATTTCAATCTCCTTGGGTGTGAGCAACAGGCAAGTTAATTACACGGTTGCCCACGCACAAAGTTCCGGAAGCCACATCCGAATCCTTGATCCGAACAGACCGGTTATCGCCCTTACTTTTGATGATGGGCCGATTCCAAATACACATTTGATTTTGGATGTTCTGGATCGTCATGATGCCTCGGCCACATTTTTTGTTCTTGGAAGACTTATCGCTTCTAACAGTGCTACACTCAGACGCACACATGAGGCAGGGCATGAGATTGCCGGTCACGCATGGTCGCATCAGAGCTTAACGCGAATGTCACAGGCGCGAATTATAGAGGAAGTTGAAAACACAAACAATGCCATTGCCACAGTTACGGGCGTAAACCCCACGCTTTTCCGAGCGCCTTATGGCGCAACCAATACAAGGGTCGAAGGTGTGCTCGAAGACATGGGACTCCCTATCATCAATTGGTCGCTGGACACGCGAGATTGGGAGACCAGAAGTCCGGATGCCACATTTAACATCATCATGGACACGGTTCGGGATAGAGATATTGTTCTGATGCATGACATTCACGAGCCGACAGCACTTGCCGTGCAGCGGGTCGTTCCGGCGTTGATCGCTCGTGGTTTTCAATTGGTCACGGTTTCAGAGCTCATGTGTTATTCAAATATCACGCTTAAGCCCGGTGTGACTTACAGACATGGGCGTTGAGGTTGCCCTCTATGCAGCAATAAAATCGCATGAGATTTCTACGAAAGGCATAGCCATATGAAATTTTGCACAACTACACTCGGTTGCAAGGTCAACCAAGTTGAAACCGAGTCCATCGAAAGCATCCTTGTTTCCATGGGACATAAACTTGCCAAACTCGGTGAGGGATGCAATGTGTGCATCATCAATACTTGTGCTGTCACCTCTGAAAGTGCAAGGAAATCCAGACAGGCCATTCGCCGCATAAAAAAAGCGGAGCCTGATGCACTGATCGCGGTATGCGGCTGCCTTTCACAATTAGAGTCGGATGCGGTGAAGAAACTGGGCGCAGATATTGTCGGCGGCAGCAGAGACAGGCGTGAATTTGCCCTGAGAATCGAACAGACTATTTCGGGTTTAGTTGCTCAAACCGATCATTGTACGCCTCACTCAAGTGGTCATGATCCGCACAATTTTACCGCAAACGACCGATATGATCATTTGGAAAATCTACCGCTTAAGAGTACATCCGGGAGAACGCGTGCGTTTTTGAAAGTACAGGATGGATGCGATAACTTTTGCGCATATTGTATCATTCCACTTGCACGAGGCGGTGTGCGTTCACTGCCCTTGGATCATGCCATCTCGCAAGCAGAGTCACTTCAAAGCCAAGGTTTTAAGGAAATCGTCATCACAGGTATTGAGATTTCATCATATGGCAAAGATCTTGAAGCAGACCTCAGTGTTATTGATGTCATTTACGCAATCAGCAAGGCTGCACCTCATACACGAATCCGGCTCGGCTCACTCGATCCGGGCGTTTTTGATGAGCGTTTTTGTAATGCGCTTGCGCAAATAGAAAACCTCTGCAACCACTTTCATCTCTCGCTCCAAAGCGGGTGTGATGACACTTTACTCAGGATGGGGCGAAAATATACTACATCATCTGTAGCCCATTGCATAGCGCATCTTCGGAAATTATTTCCGGACTGCGGCATCACCGCTGATCTCATTGTCGGTTTTCCGGGTGAAACGGATGCAGAATTTGAGCACACCTTGCATTTTATCGCATCGGTCGGATTTTCCGCCATGCACGTATTCCCCTTTTCACCCCGCCCCAATACCCGCGCATACGACATGCCGGATCAAATACTGCCATCCGTGCGCCGGGATCGCGCACGACAGGCAATCGCTTTGGCTGAGAAAAATGCGCTTGCCTTTAAGCGCAGTCAAATAGGTCAGGTCATCGACGTCTTATTTGAGCGAAAAAAAGATGGATATTGGGTCGGCAATTCTGCAAACTATCTGGAAGTGGCTGTCCAAGGTGACGGGGCAAAAAACAGCATCCGTCCTGTGCGCGTGACGGATGTTGTGGATGGGATGGTTCTAGGTGAGATTGTGAAGCTTGTATTTTAACCAAAAATACGATAGAATATCCCTCATGAAAGTTTATTTTGACAATGCCGCAACAACCATGGTGCGTGACGAGGCCGTCACCGCAATGGTATCTGCCATGCGTGAAGACTTCGGCAACCCATCATCAACGCATCATATGGGTCGACAAGCCGCAACCCTACTCAAGACTGCAAGGCAACACATCGCTCACGTACTGGGCGCTGACCCGGCACATATTTTCTTCACATCCGGCGGCACTGAAGCAAGCAATTGGGGCATCTTAGGCCTGGCAGATATGACCGCACGAAGCGAACGGCACATCATCACATCAGCAATAGAGCACGATGCTGTTTTAGAATCTATCAAAAAACTCGAAAGCATGGGCTGGGAAGCAACATATCTCATGCCGGATGAGGCCGGACGGATCACAGCCGAAGCCTTTGCCGACGCACTCCGGGATGACACTGCTTTTTGTTCCATCATGCTTGTAAATAACGAGACCGGCGCAATCAATCCGATCCATGAATATGCCGCACATATTAAGCACAAAGGTCTGAAAACCCTCTTGCACACCGATGCTGTGCAAGCTTTTTGCAAGATCCCCATCTGTGTGAAGACCCTCGGCGCCGACATCATCTCCATAAGCGCCCACAAAATCCATGGCCCTAAGGGTGCAGGCGCACTGTATGCCAAACCTCATATAAAACTACCGCAAGCGCTTCTGGGCGGCAGCCAAGAGCGCGGCAAACGTCCGGGAACTGAGGCGCTACCCGCCATTGTTGGCTTTGGCGTGGCTGCTGCACTGGCACATGCGGAGCTTAAGCATACTACAGATTCGGTACATCAGCTCAGAACACACGCCATCTCAAGATTAAACATCAACATTCCCGAAGCGGTGGTCATCGGCGAAGGCGACAGTCCATTCATACTGAGTCTTGCCCTTCCGGGTCACAAGAGCGAAGTGCTGATGAATTTCTTAGATGCACAGGGCATCTGTGTTTCTAAGAGCGCCGCCTGTAAAAAGGGCGCAAAGAGCAGAGTGCTTGAAGCAATGAACTTGAAAAGTGATATTGTGGACGGTGCGATTCGCGTGAGTTTTTCAAAGTTTAACACCATTGCGGAAATTGATTATTTTATTGACCAACTCAAGCATGCTTCAAAATCACTATTCAAATCGCGTTAGCATAAGTGCAGCATCTCTAAAATAATTCGCAAATTTTTGCACAGTCCTTTCCCATCATGCAAGACTCGGAGAAATTATATGAACGATAACGCACCCAAAAGCGCACTGATCGCCATGAGCGGCGGTGTGGACAGC
Organism: Oscillospiraceae bacterium; assembly: GCA_009781695.1. GTDB lineage: Bacteria > Bacillota > Clostridia > Oscillospirales > Oscillospiraceae > WRMH01. The sequence goes on along the minus strand of WQVH01000009.1, from coordinate 22,883 downwards.
ACAGTATCTGCAATGCTCATGTTGCATGAGGGCTACGATTGCGCAGGAGCCATAATGAGACTGCACCCGAGTGTAAAAGACTCAGAGCATACCGCAAGGGCAGCCGCCGAAAAGCTCAACATCCCTTTTTATAGCTTTGACTTTGCTGGTGATTTTGCAAATAAAGTCCTCTCGCGCTTTATCAGCGCATATCAAAATGGCCAAACGCCCAATCCCTGTGTGGATTGTAATAAACATATCAAATTCGGACGACTTTTGGACAAAGCTTCTGAGCTGAACAAGCACTATCTCGTCACCGGACACTATGTGCAAACGGAGCAGGATGCATCCGGTCGGTATCTGCTCAAAAAAGGCGCTGACCCTACCAAAGATCAAAGCTATGTGCTCTATTCATTAAAGCAGTCACAACTCGCCCACCTGCGCTTCCCGCTCGGCGTCTATTCCAAGGCGCAGGTACGCGCCCTCGCTGCCGAAGCGCAATTTGCCGCAGCCCAAAGCAAGGAAAGCCAAGATATCTGCTTCATACCTGATGGTGACTACGCTCAGTTTATCATAGCGCAAACAGGTGTAGCGCCGCAAAAAGGGCGATTTATAGACACACAAGGTAATGACTTGGGCGAAACGAAAGGACTCATTCACTATACCATCGGACAGCGCAGAGGTTTAGGTCTTGCCATGCCGCATCCACCCTATGTCGTAGCCATCCACCCGGATGAAAATACAGTAGTGGTAGGAAAAAATGAAATGCTTTTTTCCAAAACACTTACCGTGCGAGATATCAACCTGATCGCAATGGACAAACTAGACCAGCCCATCAGAGCAAAGGCCAGAATTCGATACAATCAAGCGGAGCAACCTGCTACGATACATCAGATCGATGATGATGCTTTGCAAATCGAATTTGACGCGCCGCAAAGAGCCATCACGAGTGGTCAGGCCGCAGTGATTTACGATGGCGACTATATACTGGGCGGAGGGACTATTCTTTAAAAATTTACAATTTGTCACATTTTAACAGCTTTTTTCTAAAAACTTAACTTCGTGACAGTCTTGTGACATTCATTATGTATAATAGCCACGTATCATGGATTCTTCGCAATTCGCAACTGACACTAATCATGGGTTACTTTTGATTTTCAGGAGGTGCGCATTATGAAAAGAACCGGTCGGCTGATCGCCTTATTGCTTTCCATTTTGATTATGGGCGGCATTCTTGCATGCACGCAAATATCCCCTAATGCGCCTATCTCAAGGGATATTGAGCTGATTGACACATTTGATGATATCATATCGCGTGAAGAGATGGTTCTTTTGAGCCTTGACTCGGATGCGATTGCGCTATCAGAAATTCCGATATATGCAAACCTTGTATATACAGCAAACCCGGTATCTGTAAATGCATCGCCATTAAATACAGTAACCGCAGGCACAGCAGGGTTTACGATCCCGATTCCGTCTGCATCCGGTTCCCAACACAATACCAATCAAAGGGCAGCTATTGATTTTTCCAATTCTGCTGATGGGTATGTCATGGCAAGGGTCACAAGAAACACCAGCACTCAAATCAGAGTCACCATCACCGGACCTGATAATGTGCTCTATCAGTATAGGCTCAATGGCAGCGGCACATGGGAGGTCTTCCCGCTTTCAGCAGGTAATGGCCGGTATGTCATCAGTGTGCTTGAGCAAATTGAAGGTACCCGATTCGCTGTTTTAAACACGTCTACCATCACGGTAAACTTAAGAGATGAGTTTGCACCATTTCTGCGTCCCAATCAGTTTGTTAACTTTAGCAAAGACAGCGCTGTCACAAAAAAAGCTGCCGAACTTGCAGGTAACATCACCGGAGTGTATGCACGCGTTGAGGCCATTTATAATTTTGTCATTAAAAACATCACTTATGATAGAACTTTTGCAAGAGAAGTGCAAAATGGAATGCACTCCGGATACGTACCCAATGTAGATACGGTGCTTGCCAACAAAAAGGGCATATGCTTTGATTATGCTTCGCTCATGACGGCAATGCTGCGCAGTCTCGGCATTCCAACCCGATTGGTCATCGGGTATGCAGGAGAGCAGTACCATGCATGGATCGACGTATTCTCCGAGGCCGATGGTTGGATCAACAATATCATCCATTTTGACGGTCGGTCATGGAATCTGATGGATCCCACATTTGCTGCTACGGGCAACCAAAGCGCTGATGTCATGCGGTTTATCGGTGACGGCAAGAACTATTCTCCCAGATTCATTCGCTAATGTTCCCTATTGAACCAAGTCACTCGCAAACCTTATCGCAACGATTATAATCTATAATGAAATGAGGTTACGCTGTGGGAAAGAGAATCTTAACAAACACGTACCTATCCATGCTCTGTGCGGAGCTTGCAATGCTATTGGATGCAGGTCTCACCGTCAGCGATAGTGTACATGTCCTCAGGGACGATGAGTCCAGTAAAGAGGGACAGGCCGTACTTCAAGCTCTGGTAGATCAGCTGGAGATGGGTGACCAGTTCTCGCTTGCGCTCAGGGAGTCGGGCGTTTTCCCGAGATATATGATCCACATGGTGGAAATCGGGGAGAGAACCGGCCGGTTGGTCGAGACGCTAAAAGCGCTCTCAGAATATTATGAGCGGCAGGTTAGGCTCTCGGTGACGATCAAAAACTCAGTTTTGTACCCGGCGATTTTGCTGGTGCTTATGATCGTTGTTGTGCTTGTGCTTATTGTTCAAGTGCTGCCTATTTTCAATGATGTCTTCGCACGGCTTGGCACACAAATGTCACCACTGGCTACTGCGCTGATGGATTTCGGTCAGTGGCTTGGCGGTGCGGCGGTTGTGATTGCCATCATCTTTGCCATCTTGTTTCTTTTTGTTCTGGTGCTGGCGATATTGCCTCCGTTGCGCAGCAAGCTCGGAAAGGCTTTTTCAAACAAATGGGGCAGCAAAGGCATTTTTGGCAAAATCGCATCCTCTCGCTTCATATTTGCCATGCGGTTGGCGATGGCCAGTGGTTTGGATACGCAAGATGCGATAGATCTCGCCGCAAATGTCAGCGGAGGTTCAAGGGCGGTTGATGAAAAGCATAGGAAGTGTGATGTACTCATCAGTTCAGGCCGTCCACTGCACGAAGCGCTGACCGGATCCGGTATATTGTCTGCTCAGGATGGTAAGATGCTCTCTATTGGTTCTCGGAGCGGAAAGGCTGATGAGGCCATGTCAGAAATAGCCAGACGCAGCGATCTTGATGTGACTGATAGTATTGATCGGATTGTCGGTAGAATTGAACCTACTTTGGTCATCATTTCGTCGATCATCGTCGGTGTCATTTTATTGTCTGTTATGCTGCCGCTTATTGGCATCATGACAGCGATTGGGTAGTGGGGCACTGCACAGTAACTAATGTCTAAGGACATTTGCTTTTTGGAAATGAGGGTATCACATTGAAAAAGAGTATTTATAAAAAAAGCGGCGTAGATTTCCTTCAAGGGGCAGTATTGCCATTGCTGTTTACAATAGTGGTGATCGTGATGGTGGTCTTTGGTTTACGTCAGACCGAAGAGGCCAGCAGAGCCGAATCCAAACGGATTCTCGAAGACAGCATTCGTCGTGCGGTCGTCACGGCCTATGCGATTGAAGGACGTTACCCGGAAAGCATTCAATATATTGAAGAGAATTTTGGAGTGCATATAGATTGGGATAGATTTGTCGTGCACTATGATGTATTCGCCTCCAACATTTTCCCGGATATTGCGGTGATTGAATTATGAGAAATATGAAGAGATTTTATAACAAACAAAGGATAGACACTGTTTTTGTGCTCATTATCTTTTGCATATTTGCCGTTTCGGTGCTCATGGTGCTGATGTTGGGTGCGAGTATTTATCAAAATATGACCACCATATCTCGTGAAGAGCAAGATGAGCGTACAGCGCTTTCATACATCCGCACCAAGGTCAGAAATAATGATGACAGCGGCAGAATCCATATCGATGAATTTAGCGGATTGTCGGCGCTGGTTTATGATGAGTATTTAAGTGCACGACATTTTCGCACGTCTATCTTTCATTATGATGGCTGGATTCGTGAGATATTCAGCGAAGTAGAGCTGGACTTCTCCCCTGCCGATGGTACGCTCATTATGCCGCTGGATCATATTGCATTTGAGACGTTAGACGGAGGGCTTTTGAAAATAACCGCAGGCACCAGAAGCTTGATTTTATACCCGCGCACTGCCGGGGTAGGCCATTTATCCGATGATGATACTGCGCAGGAGGTGAGCCTTGAATGAGATCTCGATCTAAATCCACACTCTTTTTAATTGAGCAACTGATTGTCATTGCTGTTTTTGCGATTTGTGCAGCGGCTTGTATCAGTATTTTAGCCAACGCATATTTTCTGGCCAGAGACTCAAGGGATATCAGCAATGCCCTGCTTGCTGCTGAGAGTGTAGCCGAAACGGTCAGAGCCACATCCGGTGACTTTGATCTCGCTGCGCAAATAGGCGGTTGGCCTGAGAGCTTTACCGAAAGAGGCACTCAGGCAAGGCTTGTGTTTTTTGACAGCAACTGGCAGATGTCAGATTTTAGTGATGCGGAATATATCTTGCGTCTGATTGATTCCTCATCTTTAAATCCACATTTATTATCATTTGAGATTTCTGTTTCCAGAACCACCGGTGATGAGCTGGTCACATTCCCGCTCGCAATTTTCTCTCCCTCTTAATCATCGCTTACCTAGTACTCCATTCTCAAAATCGATCTCCAAAAGGAGTGAATCAGAATGAATAAAGGCGGAATCGGCGTTGGCAGTGCATCTATTATCCTCGTGTTTGCGGTGCTTTGTCTCACGGTTTTTTCACTTATTACATATGTTGTTGCATCCAATGACAAAGCGCTCGTCTCCAGTGAGGCTCGGCTAGTTGTAGGGTTCTTCGAAGCGGATGCGCTGGCCAATAGTATTGTCGCTGATTTGTTTGAGGCGGAGTCCATCCCTTCAAGTGTGCAAGGTGTAGATATACATACAGAGTTTGACTTTTATACCGGAGGCGAAATGGTCATATTTTCTGCACCGATTAATGATGATCTTGCGATTTTTGTTCAGCTTTTGATCTATGATGGCACGCACCGGATACAAGGCTGGCGCATGTATAATGCGAGAGAGTGGACATATGATGCAGGTCTGAATGTACATCCGGGTCCGCCCGGAATCGACTTGGGGGATGATTTACCTTGGTAAATCATGGCCTCCCCGGCAGATTGAGTTTAGGAAGGGGTGAACCCATTGGTAATTGATTGGTTAACTAAAGCGGTTGAAAAAAGTGCTTCGGATATTTTCATCGGAGCAGGCCGTGATATCTCGTTTAAGATCAATGGCATAATCAAATCTGAAGACAGCGGAATCATCATGCCGCCTGATGCGGAGATTTTGATCACCGGCCTGTATGAGCTGGGTAAGCGGTCTATGGACAAGTATCTCGCAACCGGAGATGACGATTTTCCTGTCACCGTACCCGGCCTTGCGAGATTTCGAGTCAATGCCTTTCGTCAGCGCAGCACTATGGCGGCAATCATACGGGTCGTGTTGTTTTCAATCCCGGCGTATAAAGACCTTTTGATCCCGGATGGTGTCATGAGGATCGCTGATGAAACCAATGGTCTGGTGCTGGTCACAGGCCCTGCCGGGGGCGGCAAGTCCACGACGCTGGCTTGTATTATTGATGCAATCAACAAAAGCAGAAATTGTCATATCATTACATTAGAAGATCCTATAGAATTTCTGCATAGAGATAGTCAGAGTCTGGTCACACAACGTGAGGTGTCTACAGATACTGAGTCTTACGCTATTGCACTCAGAGCATGTATGCGTCAGGTGCCTGATATCATTCTCTTGGGTGAAATGCGTGACCATGAGACCATAAAGACTGCGATTACCGCAGCAGAAACAGGTCATCTGGTTATTTCGACCTTGCATACGGTGGGCGCTGCCAATACGATCGACAGGATGATTGATATTTTCCCACCTGAGCAGCAACAACAAATACGTGTACAGCTGTCTATGGTGCTGCGCATGGTCGTTTCGCAGAGACTGCTTCCCAATATGGAAGGCAAGTCCATTCCTGCGTTTGAAATCATGCAAGTCAATAATGCCATCAGCAATATCATACGCGAAGCCAAGACACATCAGGTCGATAGCATCATTCAGACCTCGGCGCAAGATGGCATGATCGGTATGGATGCTTATATTATGAAGTTATATCGAAATGGCGATATCTCTAAAGAGACAGCGATTAAGAATGCTTCAAATCAGGAGCAAGTGATCCGTCAGATCGGAAATAGTTAGGTAAGCGATGATTATCGTATCGTTACATCCGAAAAGCTTATAATTTGTTTTTAGCTTATTTTCTTATAGAGACGATCGCCCTTGGTCGCCCGCAGGGTTGCTCTTGCGCAGTTTGATTATCCGCAAAATTTCTCTTTTCGATGAGCGACCAAGGGCGATCGTCTCTATAAAGCTACGCTTGTTTTTCTCCATGGATACTCATTATGACCGAATGAACTCATTGCCGCGCACTTCAAGTACATTGAGTGCATCAAGATGTATGCCCATAAGCCGCACACCATCTCTTTCAATAAATCCGAATTTCCCTATAACCTCTACCCAGTCATTAAGGTCTGCATACACATTGTCATTGTCATTTTGCCATTCTACCAGAAGGCTTACGTTTCCGTCAGGGCCTCAACATGTACCGGCACGTCTGAAGACTTGGCGATAAATCGTGTCCATTCCAAAATATTCAAACACACCTTCCAGCCTTACTGTTTTCCCTATGTAATTGCTAAAATCTGCAAAAACAGCATCTACAGTTTTCATGAAATACTCATCCTCTAGCGCAACATCGAATAGCTCTGCAAAATTTACCCGCTCCACAGAAATTTCTTCATCCGGCGCAACATTGGACTGAATTTCGTTGTCTTCCGGCTCTGCAAGATGTGCTTCATGCACCGCAACATCGAGCGGATCTGCAACGCTTGCAGCATCGTGTGCTGGCTCTGGGCTGCTGCATCCGAAGAGCAGTGCCATACAGGCAACGCCTACAATCACCAAACCTATCTTCTTCAAAACGACTTCCCTCTCTTTCTTATTGTTCTATATCTAATCACAACATTGCCATCGCTCAAAAACAAAATCGGAAGCATCCGTTGGCATCCCACCTGCATCATCATACTGTCCGAACTCCGAGCTGATATATCCAACTGCAATGCTATTGACAGCCAATCCCAAACTCAGCGCCACTACGAGTGCCATGAGCACACAGGAAACTGCACGCGATTGCTTTTTTAGCCTAAGTACATTGCTTATCCTCGCCTTAATATTCCCATCACCAAACGCCGGAATGCCTCCATTGATCACACGCCGCTCACTGGCAAGTGACAACAAGACCATAGAATATTCCCGCTTCGGCTCACCACCTAATTCTTTTAATACACTTTCATCACATGACATTTCCATATCCATGCTCATAAGCACAAAGGCCAACCAAACCAACGGATTAAACCAATGGACACACAGTATCAAATATGCTGCACACTTTATGACATGGTCACGTCTTTTGATATGTGTTTGCTCGTGGAGCACAATATATTTGCGCTCCCCCGCCGTTAAATTGTCCGGCAAAAAAATCTTCGGAGAAAAAATACCAAATACAAATGGCGTTTTGATCATTTGTGCCTCATATATATTTGTCCCTGCATGAACGGCACCTTTTAATTTTCTCCTCAGAATCACATATGATAGCACACCATAAAGGAGCATGACTGCGACGCCTAAGAGCCATACCGACAGACCAATAGTGATCCATAGTTGAACCGGATCTCCATAGACCGCACCGCCCACAAGCGGCACTCCTTGCAATGCCTGCGACATGGCCATATCCGACGATATGATCTGTGCATTAAACGGTATCAAACTCCATGCACTTTCAATTGAAAATGGAAAAACAAGCCGAAAACCCACCACGCCCCACAAGCAGTATGAAATAATCTTCGGAAATTTCTTCAAAGCAAATCGGGCAGCACATATTACTGTTATCACAAACACTCCGGTCAAGCTCATATTTAAAATCGTAATCAGTATATTATTCATTTAAATCGCCCTCATCCAGCGCATCAATAAGCCGTCTTAGCTCTGATGCTTTTTCTGCCGTAAGCTTTCCTCCGCCAACAAATGCTGCGATAAAATTGGGCAGTGACCCACCGAATGTGTCCTCAACGTAGCGTTGGCTCTGGCGTGTCATTTGCTCTTCGCTGGTGAGCAAAACCGACACATTCGCATTTTCATTTTTGAATACGCCTTTGTCGCACAGCTTTTTTAAGACTGTGTACGTTGTCGATTTTTTCCATCCCAGTTCTTGCTCCGCAAGCGACACCAGATCCGGCGATGCAATGACATGCACTTTCCAAATGAGCTCTGCAAGTTTTCTTTCCGCTTCTGTCAGGTAGATACTCATACCCACATCTGCCCCCCCTAAACCGATGCTCCATCCTGGTCAAAGATCAGTGTGCATTTTCAGTCTAACGTGTTTAGACCACAGTCTAGCACTTATAGACTGTGGTGTCAACACTTATTTTTTAAATTTACTATTTTATGTTGGATGTTACATCTCACCTTGCGTACGCTTACGTGCCGGAATCCGAATCCCATTGGCAAGAACCATACACATGATGGAAATCACCACCCCGACCAAAAATACATAGATATACCCGGTCTGAGCATTCCACTCCCAGAGCAAACCCACAAAAAACGGCATAGACATAGTAAAAATATGATCCAGCGAGATACTAAACGACAATGTACCCGACACTTCATTTTGATCATCAGCAAGCTTACGTACATAAGTCGTCCGCGCCATTTGCGCACCGATTGAAAAAAGATTATCAATAACAAAACATACCGAAACGATGATCAGCGCAACGGAAGGCGAAAATAAAACTTTTGCAAAAGCAAATCCAAGACAGGATATCAAAAGCAAACCGCCTTCAAACACCAAAACAAATCGCTCGCCCAATCTATCAATGAAAATGCCAAGCAATGGCCGAAAGAAAACAGATATCACATTGGTAACAAAAAACAAAATGACAATTGTCGAGGCCGGTTGTCCATAGATCGTCACAATAAGCCAAGTCACAAAAGTGAATGTAATCTGTCTGCGTGCGCCAAAAAATATCGCCAGAAAATAAAAATGTCTGTACTTCTTCTTGATGATAAATCTCTCTTTTTTGGTTTTCTTTGGCCCCGGACTCATGAAAAAGAAAACGCAACCGGCCAAAACCATAGAAATTGCACCGAGGGTAAACGCCACACTAAAAGGCACTTCAAAAAACTCATACATAATATACAGCGCCACAGATGCAAGAATCATGACAATGGTACTCACACTCTGTATCTCGCCGAGCCTGCGTCCGAGGTTTTTCTCAGTGGCAAATGTCATGGCTATAGAGCCGGAGAGCGGCAGATAAATATGCTGTCCCATACTGAATATCATCATCGTAACCACAACAGGCCAAAATCCTGACGGAACCAAACCAAACGCGAACAGACCGATACCCCCGAAGATATTCGCCACAGCAGCCGTGCGTATATCCCCCAGAAAAGCAAGCGCCCCAATAATGAAAAATACAAGTAACCCCGGAAGTTCTCGCGGGAATTCCAAAGCGGTTCTTTGAAGCGTCGTAAATCCTAAATCCTCTGCCAGACGGTTTGCAAATGAAGTGCTTTCAACAGCAATAGAGACACCCAGCAACGCACTTGCTAAAAGAAACAGGAAAAAGTCTCTTGAAATAGTCCACTTGCCTATGCGAATCTCACTCATATTGTATCTCCATATCTCCTCAAAATTTTTGCACCATCCAGCTGGTTTTTATTTCGATTCACATTCTAACATATGGCAAATACGAAAGCTATGTTTATTTATAAGCGGTAACGACTCCTATGTTACTCCTATTGTACAAATTTGTATACGACTCATTTTTATTTGAAACCTTATCCGCTTTATGGTACTATATAGATGCTAAAAGCAGTAAGGGGGGCTAATCATGGAAAAATTTCTTTTGACCATTAGCCGTGAATATGGCAGCGGCGGCAGAATCGTCGGCAAAAAACTTGCTCAAGATTTGGAAATACCTTTTTATGACGATGAAATCAGAACGCTCACCGCACAAAAAAGCGGCCTATCCGAAGAATTTATCGCAAAGAGCGCAGAGAACCTTCCCAATACTTTCTTGCACAACCTCAATTATTCGGCGTATTCAAGCTATGATTCTATATCCTTTTATGACATTCCGGTCACTGACAAATTATTTCTCGCACAAGCAGAGGTCATCAAGGAGCTTGCAGAAAAAGGCAGTTGCGTGATCGTTGGACGTTGTGCAGATTTTGTACTTCGCGACAATCCCGCTTTGATCAAAGTCATGCTGCGCGGTGATCCAAAAGACAGAATCAGCTATGCCGTGGAGCACTACGAATTATCTCCCGAAAAAGCGGCGGAGAAGCTAAAGAAGATCGACAAAAGCAGAAATAATTACTACAAATACTATACCAACAGACGTTGGGCTAACCTTGACAATTTTGACTTGGTTATCAATACATCTTTCACAGGCATTGACGGTGCTGTCTCCATTATAAAGACGATGCTTCGTGAAAAGAAAGATATCAAATGATAAAAACATCTCTTAAAAGAACACTGACGTTCTTCATTGCGTGCGCACTTTTGGCTTTGTTACCTTTCAGGGCGCTTGCCGCTCAGCCCGGTTTTGATCATTTTGTACCTGCTGATGGCTTTGCCGCCGGACAGTTTCATGATGTCAATGCCGATAGGTGGTATGCACCATATCTGTGTGATGCGGTAAGCTTTGGCTTGATTTTGGGCAGGAGCGAACATACATTTGATCCTTACGGACTGCTCACCATGGGTGAGACTGTTGTGCTGGCTGCACGACTTTCGCGCATTTATCACACAGGTCAAGCTGACTTCGATGCATCTGTGCCGTTTTATACAGTCTATGTACAATATGCCCTATCGCGTGGGATCATTGATGCTCCGGGCAACTTCTCAGCCCCGGTTACACGCACCGAATTTGCAGGCATTATGCACAATGCACTGCCGGACTATACTTTTACCACAATCAATGATATCCCCGATTTTGGTATCCGTGATGTCGCTTCGGATACACCCGGAGGAGCCGCTGTCTATGCGCTTTACCGCGCAGGGATACTGGCAGGCTCTGATCGTTTCGGCTCATTTTTAGGCGGCACTCATATATCCCGCGCCGAGGCTGCGGCCATACTGGTGCGTCTGGCCCATCCCGCGGTACGCTTGGATATTTCGTTGCCCACTGCCATCCCTGTCGAAGCGTTGTTTGCACAAAGCACCGCTTCGGTCTTTATGATCGAGACATTTGACGCACAGGGACGCTCAATCAGAACAGGCAGCGGTTTTTTCATCGCTTCCGATGGTCTTGCAGCAACTGCGCTGCATGTAGTTCAAGGGGCGGCAAACGCTCATGTTGTGTTGTTTTGCGGAGAGATTCTTGAAGTCGCCGGAATCAGAGCGGTAAATGCAGATTTTAATTTGGCACTGATCGAAGTGCGTTCGGAAACAAACAATCGAAGCTATCTCACACTCGCAGACTCTAATCTGCTTGAGACAGGAAATAGGATTTTTGCAATCGGCAGTCCGCGCAATTTGATCAATTCCATATCTGCCGGGATTGTAGCACATACCAGCCGAGAGCTTGCGGAGGAAAACATGATTCAGTTTACTGCACCGATTTCATTCGGAAGCGGCGGCGGTCCTGTACTGAACATACTTGGGCAAGTTGTGGGTGTTGCGTCCAGTTCCTTCACTTATGGCCAGAACATAAATCTCGCAATTCCGGTCAATCTCATAAAGGAACTGGAACTGGGTGATCTCATTACAATGGAACGGTTCTATGAAATGATGTTTGAAATAGATTTTTAATTGTTTTGCTTAAGTAAGTTCTGAAAGATACGTTTCTTTCGGCTGTATGCCGACAAAGCGCTTTACTTCAGCGCCATTTTCAAATACAATCACCGTTGGAATACTCATGACTTTAAAGCGCACAGCCAGTGCGCTTTGCGCATCTATGTCCACTTTTGCTACAATTGCACGGTCGTGGACGTCTTTTGCAAGTTCTTCTATCACAGGCCCCAACGCCTTGCATGGGCCGCACCAATTGGCCCAAAAGTCCACAAGTGCCTTGCCTTTTGCGATGGTTTCGTCAAAGTTTTCTTCTGTCAGATTTAATAAACTCATAACACACCTCACAAGTAAAATTTTTCGCATATCCATTCTAACACAAACTATTTGTAAAAGCATCAAGATTTATGTATAATCTATGGAAAGCAGAAAAAAGATTTGGAGTAGATCAAATGGAAGAACTATCAAAGAATTTCATTCATACATTCGTAGAAGAAGACCTCGCCACAGGTGGTCAGTTTGCAGGACGCACCGTACATACCCGCTTCCCTCCCGAGCCCAACGGATACCTGCACATCGGCCATTGCAAAGCCCTGGTTATCGACTTCGGCACAGCAGAAAAATACGGCGGCCTTTGTAACCTAAGAATGGACGACACGAACCCGGTCAAAGAGGACGAAGAATTTGTCGATGCCATCAAAGAAGACATTCAGTGGCTTGGGTTTTCGTGGGATGACAGATTCTATTACGGCAGCGATTATTTTGACAAAACCTATGACCTCACAGTCGGCCTTATAAAAAAAGGACTTGCATATGTTTGTGAACTTTCACCCGAAGAGTTCAAGCAAAGGCGCGGTGATTTCACTACACCCGCAACTTCCCCATATAGAGATCGCCCGATTGAGGAGAGCCTTGATTTATTTGAGCGCATGAAAAACAGGGAGTTTCCGGAAGGTTCAATGACGCTCAGAGCAAGAATCGACCTAGAGAGCGGCAATCTGAATATGCGTGACCCGGTCTTATATCGCATCCGATATGCGCACCACCATCGCCAAGAGGACAAATGGTGTATCTATCCCATGTACGACTTGGCGCATCCGATACAGGACGCACTGGAAAATATTACGCATTCACTATGTTCACTGGAATATGAGGATCACAGGCCGCTCTACGATTGGGTTATTGAACATTGTGATGTGCCATCAAAACCCAGACAAATTGAATTTGCCAGACTGGGTATAAATTATACAGTTATGTCTAAGCGCAAGCTGCGCATCTTGGTTGAAGAAGGCTTTGTTGCAGGTTGGGACGATCCGAGAATGCCTACACTTTGCGGGTTGCGCCGCAGGGGCTACACACCTGCGGCCATCCGGAACTTTTGTGAGCGCGTTGGCGTGGCCAAAGTAGACAGCACTGTTGATTATGCTTTTCTCGAACATTGTCTCAGAGAAGACCTCAATGCCTGCGCCAGTCGTGCGATGGCTGTACTCAAGCCGGTAAAGCTTCTGATCACAAACTATCCGAAAGACAAATCTGAGACATTTACCATTGAAAACAATCCCGAAGATGAAAGCGCCGGAACACGCGCAATCACTTTTTCACATGAACTCTGGATTGAGCACGATGACTTTATGATCGAACCGCCTAAAAAATATAACCGTCTGTTTGTCGGCAATGAGGTCAGACTCAAGTCTGCCTATATTGTTAAGTGCACCGGATACGAAGTGGACGAAAGCGGCAATGTGGTTTTAGTCAAAGCAGAGTATGACCCTGATACTAGAGGCGGTACCACACCGGATGGCCGCAAAGTGCGCGGAACCATCCACTGGGTGGACACGCAGACGGCCATTGATGCTGAGGTGCGGGTGTATGATAATCTGTTTACAGATCCCGATCCGGATGGTTCCGGAAGGGACTTTACCGAATGTCTCAACCCCGACTCACTCGAAGTGCTTACACATTGCAAGGTTGAACAGTCTCTCGGAAATGCAGCTTACCCGGACAAGTTCCAGTTTTTGAGACTGGGTTATTTTGCAGTAGATCATGTAGATTCGAGTTCCGGCAAGCTGGTATTCAATCGTGCCGTTGCATTAAAAGACTCATTTAAAAAATGAGAAAGTTCAACATACACAAGGCGCTCGTTTTGATGGCTATTGTCAATGTTTTGCTCGCCATATTGGTCATCTCCATAACGGTATATATTTTCACCGTCAGCGCCGAAATGGCCTTCGAACCGGAGCGCTTGTCCCTGCCTGTGATCTCCCTACTTGCCTTTTGCAGCGCAGTGATCACGGTCATGCTCCTGCGTCCGATGGCATCGCACAATCTCAGGCTCAGACAAACAGAGCAGTCGTTAGATGACCTCAACAAGCTCAACAATACCATGCGTGCGCAGCGTCACGACTTTCTCAATCACCTGCAAGTCGTCCACAGCCTCATCGAATTAAATGAGCATACGGAAGCCAATGCGTACATAGACAAAGTATATGATGCGATTGAAAAAGTCAGCAGTTCGCTTCGGACATCTATTCCGGCGGTCAATGCGATTTTGGAAGCCAAGCGGCAAGCGGCAGAAAAAAAGGGCATCGATGTGTCTATAGAAATAAGTTCCACCCTTTCGGAAATGCCTGTTCCGGACTGGGAGTTGTGCAAGTTATTCGGCAATATTATAGACAATTCCATCAATGCGCTGTCGGAAATCTGTTCTGACAAAGAGCGCTTGCTGATTATTGAGTTGTTCGAAGACATCCACAGTTTTAAATTCAAGATTTCTAATAATGGCCCGATCATACCCCAAGAGCGGTGGGATCAGATTTTTGAAACCGGTTTTACGACCAGAGTTCGGGGCGGCGAAGGTATGGGACTGTCTATCTGCCGAGATATCATGGGTAAATACAATGGGAAAATTTGGGTCATATCCGATGAATATGAAACAGTCTTTGAGGGATTTGTGCCGAGGAGGAATCAATAATGGCAAATATCATTACACTTTATCACGGCACGATCTATGAATTCGAAAAAATCGATGTGTCTAAAGGAAAAGGCAACAAAGATTTTGGGCGTGGGTTTTATACATCTCGCAATATTCGTCACGCTGAGCGACTTGCAGTTCGGAATAAATTCATTGAAGAAGAACGCTTTGCATTACGAGGGTTAGAAAAATGTGTCACACCTTGGCTTTACATATACGACTTCGATGTTGATACCTTGGCAACACTTAACGTAAAAGAATTTGCCACCGCCGACAGAGAATGGATGCGATTTATAGTGCTCAACCGTGAGAACAAAAGCAAAGTTCAAGAACACAAACATGATATCGTAATCGGCCCAACGGCAAACGATAATACTCGTGCAGCGATACAGACCGTTATGCCGTTAACAAAAGGGCAAATCATGACGGACAAATCCATTGACGCACTCATTACACTTATTGAACCGGATAGCTTGCCGTGGCAATTTTT
Organism: Oscillospiraceae bacterium; assembly: GCA_009781695.1. GTDB lineage: Bacteria > Bacillota > Clostridia > Oscillospirales > Oscillospiraceae > WRMH01. The sequence continues at coordinate 7,425 of WQVH01000009.1, read as the reverse complement.
CTTTGGAACACAACATGCAGTTGACTTGCTCCGCTTGAACGAAAGGAGAATCATCCGATGAAAGAGGTCAATGATAATGTCATTGAGGTGTGTATTGAATCCATAGCGGCTCAGGTCGCAGATGCCTACGCCGACAAACAAAACATATCCGTGACGGATGCCATGAGACTGTTCATGGCCACCAAAACATACGAACTGCTGACAAATCCTAAATCATATCTGTATCTGGAAGCCGCGCCTTATGTTGAAGATATGCTCTACGCAGAATTATCCGACGATTGGGAAAATTGGATGGAGGTGTAGTAATGGAATCTCGAAAATTTAATGATGTTGCCTATTTTCAAATAGGCATTGCACGAAAATATATGCGCCGACACAATCTGACGCCTTTGCAATTTGTAGAAAAGGATAAACAATATCATATCCTACATTTTCTTGAAATTGGGTACGAACCATTCCATCTTACCGGGGACGAGGGCGTTCTTGATGAGCTTGACGAAATCGTGGCCGAACTACAAGCTTCCGCTGCCCGATGAGTGCATAAATTACATATTTTTAAAGAACACCATAAGCCATACATAATGACATTTCAGCGCCGAAAATGTATATTTCGGCACATATGTGTTGTGATTACAAAAAATATGAATTATGCTCAGTAGCATAAAGGAGGTGGCCTCGAATGGAATTCATTGAATTACTGTCAAACTTCTCATGGATATCCATAACACTGTTCATCCTGGGTGTAGGATTTATCATCGTAGAAATGTATACCCCCGGATTCGGAATTTTTGGAGCATTAGGCATCCTGAGTCTAATCGCATGTATCTTAGTCACTGCACAAACCGTGCTCCAAGGGCTTGTACTGACAGGAATCTTCTTCGTGATTATCCTGCTACTGCTCACAATTTTCCTCTTGTTCTTCTCAAAGCGCTTGCCGAAAAAACTCATTTTACACGAAGCGGAGACATTGGAACAAGGGTTTTCCGGCACCGAAGACATGAAGTACCTCATGGGAAAAACAGGCACAGTCTCAACCTCTTGTCGGCCATCCGGAAGCGCCGATTTTGACGGTGTAAAACTGGATGTGGTCAGCAATGGAGAATTTATCGAAAAAGGTACATTGGTAGAAGTCATCGAAATCGAAGGCAACAGAATCGTTGTCAAAGCAAAATAGAAAGGAAACATCATTAATATGGAAATTTGGCTAATCATAGTAATTGTCGCCGCAATCATCGCATTTCTCTGGTTGTTCTTTACGTTCATTCCGATCCCGCTGTGGATCAGCGCAGTAGCCGCCAATGTAAGAATCGGTATTTTATCCTTGATTGGTATGCGTTTGCGGAGAGTACCACCGGGACTCATCGTTAATGCACAAATCAAAGCCGTCAAAGCGGGACTCAGCATTCACACAAACAAACTTGAAGCACACTTTCTGGCAGGCGGTAATGTTGATAGAGTGATAAACTCTCTGATCGCAGCCCAAAGGGCGAATATTCCGCTTGAATTCGAAAGAGCTGCGGCCATTGATCTGGCCGGTCGTGATGTGCTCGAAGCGGTTCAAATGAGCGTCAACCCACGCGTTATTGAGACTCCGCCCATCTCCGCAATCGCCAAAAATGGTATTGAGCTGACTGCAAAAGCCAAGGTCACTGTCAGAGCAAATATTGACAGATTGATCGGTGGCGCAGGAGAAATGACTGTAATCGCTCGTGTCGGCGAAGGCATTGTCACTACGATAGGTAGCGCAGAGTCCCATGAAGAAGTACTGGAAAATCCGGACAAGATTTCAAAGATTGTCCTCGGCAAAGGACTGGATGCCGGAACTGCTTTTGAAATACTTTCAATAGATATCGCCGATATAGATGTCGGCAGAAATGTCGGCGCACAGCTCCAGACCGATCAGGCGGAAGCCGACAAGCGTATCGCCCAAGCCAAAGCCGAAGAAAGACGTGCAATGGCCGTTGCCGTGGAGCAGGAAATGCGAGCAAAAGTACAAGACATGCGTGCAAAGGTTGTCGAGGCCGAGGCTGAGGTTCCGGCCGCTATGGCCACAGCGTTTCGTGAAGGCAAATTGGGTGTCATGGACTACTACAATATGATGAATGTCGTGTCCGACACACAGATGAGAAATTCCATCGCAGGCGTTGAGGAGCACACACAACAATCCGATGCTTAGTGTAACGTATTCAATGCACAAAAGATACGAAAGGTGGTGCTTTAATGCGACCGGAAAATAAGTTTCCTCAATCAGCTTTACTCAGGCAAATCGGTCAGAGTTTTGCTGAAGTGGCAGGAGTGGATTGGCGTCCGGCACTAAAGACACAACCACCGCCTGATAATGCCACAGTCGTCATAACGAAACTCAGAAATAATATCTCATTACTTCAAGAAGAAGTCTTTCACTTAAGAGCACAACTAAACGAGGGGGCGATGCATGAATCGCCCTCCCCGCAAGCGGATGCTGAGCATCAACGTGCCTTGGCACCGAAAGCGGCATCGGCAAGCCGCCTTGCACAATCAGCTATAGGCAGTCAACGCATTAATGCAAGATCGGCACGTCATGCCATCATCATGTCAGAGATCATCGGTCAGCCGTTGTCTATGAGGTCTCGCAGAAGATGAACATGAGAATTGTCATCGCTGACGATGATGCCGGTATGCGGCTCGTATTGAGAAAGACAATAGAAAGTATGGACGCAATGGAGTGCGTAGGTGAGGCAGGAGACGGAGCGGAAGCGGTCCGTCTTTGCCTTGATCTTAGACCTGACGTGGTCTTTCTTGATGTCGATATGCCGATTATGAAGGGTACCGAAGCGGCTAAAGAAATTGCCGCGGCTCTCCCAAGTACTGCCAAGGTGTTCTGCACTGCACACAGTGAATATATGCCGGATGCATTTGAGCTTTATGCGGCAGATTATTTGCTCAAGCCGTTTAAAACCGATAGGGTTCGTCAGACACTCCGAAAACTTCAAAAAGAGAAGTTAAAGACCAAGACTTCTGTTGCCAAGACGCTTTTGCTCAAAAATAGAGACGGTATGAATTTTCTAAAAGTCAAAGACATCGTACTGGTTTATAGGGAAAACAAGGTTACATATATTGTCACTGCGGACGGTGTGTATACAACCTCGGAGAGTCTAAACTCACTCTGGGTAAAACTCGATGGCAGCGATTTTTTCAGATGCCACAGGGCGTATATTATCAGTGTCTCTGCGATATCCAGCGTGCATCCCTATGGTCGATGGACATATATCGCCACACTCAAAGGAACGGACAAAACAGCGCTTATTACGCATGAAAAACTGGAGGAACTTCAAGAGTCCCTCCGGTGAGTTTGTGTTTGGTTGTAATATCAAAGCCCTCTATTTCGAATGTGCCCTGAAATCGATTATTTTGAAAAAGATATCTTGAGTATACTCCGTTGATATATATATTTTTTGGTACATAGCCCGTATCCTCTCCCATACGGAATAAAATTCCATGTACATAGCGCTCTAGCTCCTGATCGATAGATATAGGCAGCTGCCATGCTAACAGAAGTGTCATTAACAATACAAGAATGAAGAAACAGAACAACAGCCGGAAACTCATGTTCATTTTCGGAAAAGATCTTCCCATTTATATATCCCCATTGTAAAATAGTCTGACGTTTAATATGCTGTAACCGGACAATACATAGCCTCATTGTAACACATCCGAAATCATGAAGAAACCTCCTAAATAAAGAGGTCTCCTCGTGGTAATCTTGTGCATTTAATCGGATCGTTACAATAGCATCACATTTGACTCCCATTAGCTTAAAACGTTCGACTACTTATCGCTCTTGTATTGCTCGCAAATCATAAACTGTCAAAACCAAATCATTTCGCTCATCAACATTACTTAATCCAAAAGCATCTTGCACAATCGTTGCTTTGCGGTCAACTCGATATGCAGCTTGCCAAGAGTTCAGTAAGAGTTGCGGTTCATTGGGGTGTGGATTGTGCCGATTGAGCACACTGACAGATCTCGTAAACAGAATATACTCATTCCCATGCGCAAGCGGTATTGTTCGATAATAATCCCTATTTTCTTCACGGATAAAGTAACTCCTCGACTGGGTCATTTGCATTAACTCAACAACATCTCCTGGCTGCAACATCCCTTTGTAAACCTCTATTATTTCCAAATCGAACATCTTATAAAATCTTCGTACAACTTCTGTATCACCTGCAGCCGTTTCACCATCTCTAGTACCAACAACCATTGCTAAAAATATATTGTTCGCATTTGCTTCTAAATTTTGAATACTCTCATAATATCGTCCGATTTGAGGAGCTCCGGGCCAAGTAAATTCAGTCGGTTCGATTACTTTCGTTGATAATATTTCTCGGACTATGAACGCACTCCCCACAGACAATACAACAAGTCCGATAATCAAAAAGTACTTTGACTTTGAAATTATAGTGCTCACATTCATCATACTCCTTCCATCAATTATCATTTGGACAGCTGCTACAATTGAATATAAGTGATTATAGGTAGCGGAGTGAAACAAATTCCCGCCACCTATATCAATTTCCGGCAAATCATTTGTTTGCGCAACAATCGTCAAGTCAAACCACCATTCAATCATCTTGATGATATTATAGCCTCTACATAAGTAATTTGCAATTTAAGGATTTCTCCACCAACCAGAGTTAAACAATTGCTGCCGCCTTTGTACACAGGTACCCCCAATTCCGTCTTGCGCAGATACCACCAAAGTGAGGGGTGATAGCAGGGCTGAGGTGTTATTATTGCGCATAAGCATTTGTGTATTTTGCCACCTTGCATCGAATATAGCTCTAGCATTGCCATTAGCTGTCGTATCAGTTGCCCCACTGCGATTGTTCCAAAAATCCATGATATCATCACGGCTAAATATTGCGTTGAACATTGCAACAGTATTTATCGAATTTAAGTATTGACTCCGAACTTGTACTGCATTTATTACATTACCTCCATGACGTCTCCCAATCATGTTTGCCCATTCATGGTTGTTTGAGGCAATTCGACTTCCTCTTGCACCGAGTAGTATGTTGTTAGACATGCGCCAAGTCCAGTAGAAGTGTCTAAAAGCATCTCGCAGATTAGCCGCTTGTCCAGCATATGGGAAATCCCTCAGTGCCCTATCTCTAGCAATGCCCCCCTCTAGCAACACTGCGGGAACGCTTATTCCGTCCCACGCATTTAACGTCATCGCAATCGCATGATCGGCATACAATGGAGCAATTTCTATTTCAGACTGTCGTGAGAAATTTTGATTGACAAGAACGTAAATTTCTTGCAAATTTTCTTCTATTCTAGATTCGAGCTCGCGCATTTCTGGCGTTGTTGAATCATAAATTTGCTGATTCACCATTGCTGTCAAATATTCCTCAGTGTCGTCTGTCAGAACTGAGTATAGTGAGCCGTCCTCATCCATGCGATACATCACCTCAAATTTAGACATATCTATTGGTGGAAGTTGCGGCATTATTAAACGCAACTCGTATATTAATTGATTCAATTCTTGCTCCAATTGACTCAATTCCGCTGCAATGTGTTCTTGAACAATAAGCTCGTCCCTAATGATGTATACAATATCCTCATCAGTAACCGCAGCAGCCTCATCAAGGTTTAATAGAACATTACTTTCCTCTAATTCCACAGCATTTGCCATCATTCCAAAACTTGAAAAAATCGTTAGAACCAACGCCAAACAAACTATTTTAAAGCCTTCATATTAATTAATATCTCCTTTAGATTTTTAAAATTTTTGAATTCACTCTACAACACAAAGGTATATACAATACTTGAAACCCACCATCTAACAAGTCTCTACCGTTTTCTCAAAATGAGGAAATCGTTCCAAAAAACACCACATAAGCAACTATTTTCGGCTTTACTTTGCACTAAGCCCCCATCACACCACTTGCCATTGGTGCGATAATGGAAGTTAAGTGCCTCGCTCTGAATAATTCAGAGTTAGTTTATCGTCATCGCTACCTCATTCCATAAGCCTCACCCCTCAAGCTAATGACGCACTCGCAACTTTGTCATTTGTATAATATCTACAAGCTCCGCAAACGTTGTCAGTTGATGTCGATGATGATAACTGGTTATATCCACCTATGTCAACACTTTGAGCGCAACAGGTATGTTTTCGGGAGCGACACGCAGCTTTTGGCCATATTTCGATGTTAGCTTAAATCATTGAAATCCAGTTCAATATCAATTTTGAAAGTGTTTTCCTCACTCGATAGTGTTACTGTCCCTGAATATTTTTCAACCGCTGTCCTTATAGACCGAAGCCCGATACCATGTGCATGTTTATCTTTTTTAGTTGTAGCAATCGCATTGTTTACGATCTCCACATCTTCTGTGATGGGATTTTCGATTACTATAAATAAAAATTTATTTGCAACGACAGATTTAATGGTTATCTTCTTTTCCTCCGCTTTCGGAAGCTTTTTGCAAGCTTCAATAGCATTATCCAAAGCATTTCCAAAGATCACACATATGTCCGAAGGACTCAGCAAATGATTTGGTACGCTCCCTTCAAAGTTTATAAATATATGCGACATCAGCGCTGACGTTGCCTTTTCCTCTAGCAACGCATCAAGAACCAAGCTCCCTGTTTTAAATGATTTCCCCTTTTCCTGTTTTGATAGCGCATTTGCATTGAGCATATCCAGTGCGCCATCAATATCTTGACGTTCCAGCAAGTGAGCAATCCCTATACGCAAATTCGCATAATCATGCTGAAACTTCCTTATATCCGCATTCATCTTTGACGCAGCTTCATAGTGTAAGACTTGCGCCTGCACTTGCTTGTCCATAATATCTGCCAAATTTTCATAATACAAGACAGAAAGATGTTTAAGTATAAGCGCCGGACACATAATACCGACAATGATTATTAAAATAGAAGTCAGCACTCCCATGAGCACGATCTCCGGCAAATCATAATTTGCGGCATAGAAATACGAAAACAAACTGCCTAATAAGACACTGATCCAGACCGATGTGAGTAGCAACACTTTTAAGCGCCAGCGCAGCATAACTATCTGACTTAAAGATCTTGAGAGCCATCCGGTTTTCGCAGTAACCATACAAACTGTCAGTAGAATTATATTTGCAATCAGATCAATTGCTAAGTAATCCATATTTATATCTGCTACCACATAGGGAATGCTATATCAAAACAGCTAAGTCCCGCAATGATTTACATCACGAGACTTAGCTATTTTTTCGTGCTATTTTATTTTTGGAGATGCCACAGTTGACAGGGTTAGCCGAAACCCTGGTGTCCTGGTGTCCTGGTGTCCTGGTGTCCTGGTGTCCTGGTGTCCTGGTGTCCTGGTGTCCTGGTGTCCTGGTGTCCTGGTGTCCTGGTGTCCTGGTGTCCTGGTGTCCTGGTGTCCT